>NZ_JBNDMQ010000012.1:0-229669 GCF_050436665.1 Paraburkholderia sp. EB58
GTCCACACCGTGCGGCTCTGGCAATGCTAACCCGCGTTTGATTCCTCACGGCAGGCCAGCCTTTGCCTCACGGGAGTCATACTGCCTAATAGACCGATAGCAATGCAAGGAAAGGCCAACGCCACAAGAACGCCAACCAAAGCGCCGCGCAGGCAAAAAAACTCACACGTGTAATCTAAACTTCCCCACCATAACCTTCAGCGCCTTAGCCTGATCATCCAGCGACCGAGCAGCCGCAGTAGCCTGCTCAACCAACGCTGCATTCTGCTGAGTCCCAGCATCCATCTGCGTGACCGCGAGGTTAATCTCCTCGATCCCAGAACTCTGCTCAGCAGAAGCAGCCGAAATCTCCCCCATGATGTCGGTGACGCGCTTCACCGCCTTAACGACCTCATCCATGGTCTGACCCGCGTCCTGCGCCAACGTCGAACCATTGCTCACGCGCTCGACAGAAGTACTGATCAACCCCTTGATCTCCTTGGCGGCTCCAGCGCTGCGCTGAGCGAGATTGCGCACTTCCGCGGCCACCACCGAAAAGCCACGCCCCTCCTCCCCTGCACGCGCCGCCTCGACCGCCGCGTTCAGCGCCAGGATGTTGGTCTGGAAGGCAATCCCCTCAATCACGCCAATGATGTCGCCAATGCTCTTCGCGCTGGCATTGATCTCGTTCATCGTCGCCACCACACGCCCCACCACTGCGCCGCCCTTCTCCGCAATCTCCGAGGCGTTGTTGGCCAGCGTGCTCGCCTGCTTCGCGTTGTCGGCGTTTTGCCGCACCGTCGAGGTCAACTGCTCCATGCTGCTCGCCGTGCGCTCCAGCGCCATCGCCTGCTGCTCAGTGCGCTGCGACAGGTCCAGGTTGCCCATCGAAATCTCTCCGGAGGCCGTCGCAATCGCGTCAGCACTCGCGGCAATGTCCGATACCGTCGTCGACAGTCCGCTTTGCATGTCATGCAGCGCCGACAACATGCTCGAGCTATCGTTGCGCGCCAGCGCAATCCGGTTCGACAGATCGCCCGCCGCAATCCGGCTCGCAATCTCCTTGGCATACACCGGCTCGCCGCCCAGTTGCCGCGCGAGGCGCCGCACCACCCATTCGCTGATGGCAAACGCCAGCACGATCAGGCCGATCGTCATCGTGGCCATCATCACAAACGACGAGTGGTAAATGAACGCCGACGCCTCGATAGTCGCCTTCGCGGCAACGCTGCGCTGCTCGACCAGCGCGTCGACCATCTTCTCGAGCTTATCGGTCTCCACCAGCAACGACACGTCCTGCATGCCGACCTGCCAGTTCATCTGCGACAGGTCGAGCGGCTGTGCCTTTACCAGGGTCACGAAATCGCGCAGGTGGCCGCTCCAGGTCGCCACCGCGGCGGCGAATTTCTTCTGCTGCTCGACCTGAGCGGCGTCGGATGTGTCCACGTACTGTTGCAGCGTGGTCATCTGCGTGGAAATGCCTGAGAGACCTTTATCGATGTCCGCGCCGAGTTCGTCGCGCTCCTTGGCCGTCGTCGCGGTCAGCAGCATCTTTTGCGCACGGCTCGCCCGCAGCACGTAGCCGCGCGCTTCCTCAGCCGCCCGGCTCGCCACGTGTCCCTGGTCATAGATCGATTGCGCCGAGGCGTTGAGCCGGCTGACCTGGGTCAGCGAAAACACCCCGATCGCGAGCGTGCCGATCAGCAGCACCGCAAAAGCGAGGCGCAGCATCCCCTTGACGGACAGCCCCTTGAACCGTCCAACCGGCTTACGTGAAGGCGACGAACCGCCTGCCGGCTCGCCACCCGCCACGAACCCCACCCCCGGCTGGCTGCCCAGCGAAACTGCTTTCATATCTTGGTCCCCACGTATGACCTGCCGGAAAAGTCCGTTCCGGCAATGCTCTTTATCTCATCCGGTCTACGGCATCTCCGGCAGCAATCTTTAATGTCGTCGATCCGTAGCGCTCCCCCGTGGGTGCATCCACTATGTGAGAAATGCCCCCTGCGACCCGCTTTATACATGGACAAAATTCGGCCCGGCAGCGTCCCCGACAAACTTGCATACTCGCCGCGGTCATGGCAGGCACGCGCTCGCTTGCCCCATGGCGGTGCCGTCTTTAGCCCGATCAATGTCTCATTCGCGACAAAAGTTGGCTGAACATTTCACGCGAGCCACATTACACTTCGTGAAAGATGTAAAACGCCGGTTGCTGTGTCGAAATGCCACAGAAGGCTGATCCGGCCCTCGCTCACCTTTCTCTCCTTCTCTCACGCGTATGGAAACGAGCCTCGACAAAAACGGTATGGCCGGCGCCTCAACTGGCCCTGTTGCGCCCCCTCTCGCCACCAAAGCCCAGCGCACGGTCTACTCGGTGCTTGGCGCGATCAGCTTCTCGCACCTGATCAACGACATGATCCAGTCGCTGATCCTCGCGATCTACCCGATGCTGAAGGACAATTTTTCGCTGTCGTTCGGGCAGATCGGCCTGATCACGTTGACCTACCAGATCACCGCGTCGCTGTTGCAGCCGCTGATCGGCATCTATACCGACAAGCATCCGAAGCCGTATTCCCTGCCCGTCGGCATGGGTTTTACGCTCGCCGGCCTGCTGTTGATGTCGGTTGCGCCCAACTTCGGCATCCTGCTGGTCGCGGCGGCGTTGGTCGGCTGCGGATCGTCGGTGTTCCATCCTGAGTCGTCGCGGGTCGCGCGGATGGCCTCGGGCGGCCAGCACGGCCTCGCCCAGTCGCTCTTCCAGGTGGGCGGCAACGCCGGTTCGTCGCTCGGGCCGCTGCTCGCCGCGCTGATCATCATCCCGCACGGCCAGCGCAGCATTGCGTGGGTGTCGGTGGCGGCGCTGGTGGCGATCTTCGTGCTCACGCAAATCGGCCGCTGGTACAAGCGCCATCCGGCTACGAAGAAGGCGCGTGGTGCCCAGGCCGGTCATGCGACGCTGTCGCGCAGCCAGGTGTTGTTCGCAATGGGCGTGCTCGTGCTGCTGGTGTTCTCGAAGTACTTCTACCTTGCCAGCATCAACAGCTACTTCACGTTCTATCTGATCGACAAGTTCCATCTGCCGGTGCAGGCCGCTCAGGTCCACCTGTTCGTGTTTCTCGCCGCGGTCGCAGCGGGCACGATCATTGGTGGTCCGATCGGTGACCGGATCGGCCGCAAGTATGTGATCTGGGTGTCCATCCTCGGCGTCGCGCCGTTCACGCTGCTGCTGCCGTACGCCAACCTTTTCTGGACCGGCGTGCTGACCGTGGTAATCGGCGTGGTGCTGGCGTCGGCATTCTCGGCGATCCTCGTCTACGCGCAGGAACTGATTCCGGGCAAGGTCGGGATGGTTGCAGGGCTGTTCTTCGGCTTCGCGTTCGGGCTGGGCGGGATCGGCGCAGCAGTGCTCGGTCAACTGGCCGATGCAACCAGCATCACCTATGTCTACAAGGTCTGCTCGTTCCTGCCGCTGATCGGGATTCTGACCGTGCTCCTGCCGAACATCGAAGGCAAGCGCGCGAAAGCCTGAACGGCCTCAAAGCGGGTATGAAGGGAAAAGGCGCTGCGGCGCCTTTTTTCATTGGGCACCTGCCCTATGGTGAACCCGCGTTGTCCGCGCTGGCAGGCCTGCTCTATGCTGTGCGCAAAGGCACACCCACGCTGAGCCGGTCGAAGCCCGATCCCGTTGATCGCCCAGCGTGCGAAGCGTGCTTCGAACGCCCGCTCACCCCAAGCTGCAGGAAGGATCGCCGATGACCCGTTACCGCGAGTTCCACCGCCGTTCCATCGAAGCTCCCGAAGACTTCTGGCGCGACGAAGCGCGACGCATTCATTGGGAAACGCCGTTCGAGACCGTCCTCGACCGCTCGAATCCGCCGTTCGCGCGCTGGTTCGTCGGCGGGCGGACCAATCTGTGCCATAACGCCGTCGACCGGCATCTGGCGGAGCGGGCACAGCAGAACGCGCTGGTGTATGTCTCGACGGAAACCGGTATCGAGCGACGCTACACCTACGCCGAGCTGTACGCGGAGATCAACCGGATGGCTGCGGTGATGCGCTCGCTCGGCGTCAAACGCGGCGACCGCGTGCTGATCTACTTGCCGATGATCCCCGAAGCGGTGTTCGCGATGCTCGCCTGCGCGCGGCTCGGCGCGATTCACTCGGTGGTGTTCGGCGGCTTCGCGGCGCCGAGCCTCGCCGCGCGCATCGACGACGCGAAACCGGCGCTGATCGTCACCGCCGATGCCGGCGCGCGCGGCGGCAAGGTGATCGACTACACGCCGCTCGTCGACGAAGCGCTCGCCCGTGCGCAACACAAGCCGCCGCATGTGCTGCGGATCGACCGGCAGCTCGCGCCCGAGCGCCTGAACGCCAGTTACCTCGTCGACTACGAGCCGCTGCGCGAACAGTTTTTCGACGCCCATGTGCCGTGCGAATGGCTCGAATCCAACGAGCCTTCGTATGTCCTCTACACCTCGGGCACGACCGGACGGCCAAAAGGCGTGGTGCGCGATGTAGGCGGCTATGCGGTGGCGCTGGCTGCGTCCATGGAATACATCTTCGAGGGCCGCGCGGGCGACACGATGTTCACCGCGTCGGATATCGGCTGGGTGGTCGGCCACAGCTACATCATCTACGCGCCGCTGATCGCGGGTCTCACCACCTTCATGTACGAAGGCACCCCCATCCGCCCGGACGGCGGCATCTGGTGGCGGCTCGTCGAGCAGCATCGGATCAACCTGATGTTCACCGCGCCGACTGCCTTGCGCGTACTCAAGAAACAGGACCCGGCGCTCCTGAAGAAGTCCGATCTATCGAGCTTGCGCACGCTGTTTCTTGCCGGCGAGCCGCTCGACGAACCGACCGCATCGTGGATCGCCGACGCGCTCGGCAAACCGGTGGTCGACAACTACTGGCAGACGGAAACCGGCTGGCCGATGCTCGCAATCCAGCGTGGCGTCGAAGCGTTACCGCAGAAGCTGGGTTCGCCCGGCGTGCCGGTCTACGGCTATAACCTGACACTACGCAACGAGCAGACCGGCGAAGTGTGCGCGCCGGGTGAGAAAGGCGTGATCACGCTGGCCTATCCGCTGCCGCCGGGCTGCATGTCGACCGTGTGGGGCGACGACCGGCGCTTCGTCAGCACCTACTGGTCGAGCGTGCCGGACCACGACCTCTATTCGACCTTCGACTGGGGTATTCAGGATGCCGACGGTTACGTGACGATCCTCGGCCGCACCGACGATGTCATCAACATCGCAGGCCATCGTCTCGGCACGCGGGAAATCGAAGAAGCGCTGTCGAGCCATAAAGCGGTAGCTGAAGTCGCGGTGGTGGGCGTGGCCGATCCGCTGAAGGGCCAGGTGGCGATGGCCTTCGCGGTGCTGCGCGATGCGGACCGTTACGCGGCTGACGAGGCTCGCGTCAAACTGGAGGCTGACCTGATTGCAACGGTGGACCGGCAACTCGGGGCGATTGCGCGGCCGGCGCGGGTCCATGTGGTGTCGATGCTGCCGAAGACACGCTCCGGCAAGCTGCTGCGTCGCGCGATTGCGGCGCTGGCAGAGGGCCGCGATCCGGGCGATCTGCCGACCATCGAAGATGCGAGCGCGTTGCAGCAGGTGCGCGACGCGCTGGCGGCGGGTGCAAAAGGTTAACGGAGCGCGGGGCGAGACGCCCCGCCGGCTAACCGCTCAGGCGCGCGCCTGCAAAAACCGCTTCAGGATACCGTTCGAATACGTGCCGGCGATCTCCGTCAGAAAGGACGTGAACGACGCCGGCGCATGCGCATCGGCCGTGTCCGAAATCGTTCGCACGATCGCGCACGGCACGCCGTATTCGTGACAGACCTGGGCAATTGCTGCCCCTTCCATTTCGACGGCAAGCGCGTCGGGCAACGCCTCGCGCAACGCCTCGACAGCCGCCGCACTGGCGACGAACTGATCGCCGCTGATGATGAGCCCCCGATGCACCCGTGGCAAAAGCGTGCCGAAACGCGCCGCCAACGCAGGCCCCTCTTCCGCGACGAAGCGCTCGGTAGCCACCGCGAGTTGATCCGCGAGCGCCTTGTCAGCAGCGAAGCGCCCAATGCCGAGCAGCGGAACCTCGAAGCGCGGAAACAGTGGCGACGCGTCGAGGTCGTGTTGCGTCAAGGTATCGGCGACGACGACATCGCCAATCCGCACCTCACGTCCGACCCCGCCAGCGACACCGGTGAACACGACCGCCTCGACATCGAACGCATGAATCAGCGCGCTGACCGTCGCCGCCGCGGCCACCTTGCCGATGCGCGCGAGCGTCACGACGCACGGCGCGCCATGCACGGTGCCGAGGTGATAGTCGCGGCGCCCATGCGTGACCGTGCGCACACCGGACGCGGCGCGCATGGCCTCGACCAGATCACCGAGTTCCTGCGGCAACGCCGCCATGACCCCTAGCGGACGGCGAGCGCCCGCAGCCGTGCTGTGCGCGGTGCTCATTCAACCGCCTGCAGTTTGGCGACCGCGAGTGCGAGCCATTTCTCGCCGTGCCGCTTGAACTTGACCTGTGCCTTGGCATCCGCACCGCCGCCTTCCAGTGCGGTGATCGTGCCTTCGCCGAACTTGGTGTGGAACACTTGCTGGCCAACCCGGAAGCCGCTTTCGGCTGCACGCTGTTCGTTCGCGAAAGCCGGCAGCGGCGCCGAGGTCGACGACGACGGCCCCGTATAACCCGGCCGCGCGAACCAGTCGCGGCCATAGCCGGCGTTATCGGAACGGCCGCCCCAGCGCGCGCCTGCTTCGACCTTGGGCGTGAGCCACTTGAGGGTTTCCTGCGGCAGCTCGTCAAAGAAGCGCGAGCGGATGTTGTAGCGAGTCTGGCCGTGCAGCATCCGGCTCTGCGCAAACGACAGATACAGCCGCTCCTTGGCGCGCGTGATCGCGACGTACATCAGACGACGCTCTTCTTCCAGGCCGTCGGTTTCCATCGCGCTGTTCTCATGCGGGAAGAGCCCCTCTTCGAGACCAGTGATGAACACGGCGGTGAATTCGAGTCCCTTTGCCGCGTGGACGGTCATCAATTGCACCGCTTCCTGGCCGGCCTGCGCCTGGTTATCGCCCGCTTCGAGCGAGGCGTGCGAGAGGAAGCCGGCCAGCGGCGTCATGGTGTCAGGGTTCTGCGCCGGGTCGGTCAGGTTCGGCGCATCGAGGACGACGGTGTTGGGGTCGTCGGTGGCCGTCACCAGTTCCGGCGCGGCGGTCGCACCGGGGCGCAGCGGAATGGAACGCGCGGGTGTGTCGAGTCCGTAGCCTTCTTCGCTGACGAAGGCCGCCGCCGCGTTGACCAGTTCCTGCAAGTTCTCGAGGCGGTCCTGACCTTCACGCTCGGTCTGATAAAACTCTGACAGACCGCTCGCGCGCACCACGTATTCGACCGTTTCGGGCAAGCTCATCTGCTGCGTTTCCGCGCGCATCTTGCCGACCAGATTCGCGAAGCTGGCGAGACTCGACCCCGCCTTGCCGGCGACATACGGAATCGCCGCGGCCATCGAACAGTTGTAGAGCCGCGCGGCGTCCGCGAGCTGTTCGATCGAACGCGCGCCGATGCCACGGGTCGGGAAGTTGACGACGCGCGAAAACGCGGTGTCGTCGTTCGGGTTGTCAATCAGGCGCAGATAAGCGAGCGCGTGCTTGATTTCCTGACGCTCGAAGAAGCGCAGACCGCCGTACACGCGATACGCGATGCCCGCGTTGACGAGCGTGTGTTCGATAGTGCGCGACTGCGCGTTGCTCCGGTACAGCACGGCGACTTCGCTGCGCGAGGTGCCGGTGCTGATGAGCGCCTTGATTTCCTCGACGATCCAGCCGGCTTCCTGCGTATCGGTGGCGGCCTCGTAGACGCGCACGGGCTCGCCGTGACCCGCATCGGTGCGCAGATTCTTGCCCAAACGCCGCGAGTTATTGGCGATCAGCTGATTGGCCGCATCGAGGATGTGGCCGTGCGAGCGATAGTTCTGCTCGAGCTTGATCAGATGCTGAACGTTGAACTCCTGTTCGAAGTCGCGCATGTTGCCGACATTCGCGCCCCGGAACGCGTAGATCGACTGGTCGTCGTCACCGACGGCGAAGATCGAATTGGTTTGTCCGGCGAGCAGTTTGAGCCAGGCGTACTGGAGCTTGTTGGTGTCCTGGAACTCGTCGACGAGGATGTCGCGAAAACGCGCCTGATAGTGGGCGCGAAGCGGTGGATTATGGGCGAGCAGTTCGAAGCAGCGCAGCAGCAGTTCGGGAAAATCGACGACGCCTTCACGCTGGCACTGCTGGTCGTAGGCTTCGTAGAGTTCGACGAATTTGCGGTTGAAGTTATCGGTGGCGTCGACGTCTTTGGGGCGCAGGCCCTGCTCTTTGGCGTTGTTGATGAAGTACTGGAGATTTTTCGCCGGATACTTTTCGTCATCGATGTTCAGGCCCTTCATCAGACGCTTGATCGCGGAGAGCTGGTCGGCGGTATCGAGAATCTGGAAGGTAGCGGGAAGGCCGGCGTCGCGGTGATGGGCGCGCAGCATGCGGTTGCAGAGGCCGTGGAAGGTGCCGATCCACATGCCTCTTGTGTCGATGGGCAGGAGGGCTTGCAGGCGCGCCATCATTTCGCGGGCAGCTTTGTTGGTGAAGGTTACCGCGAGGATGGTTGCTGGCGATGCCAGCCCTTGCTGGATGAGCCAGGCGATGCGGGTGATAAGGACGCGGGTTTTGCCGCTGCCCGCGCCGGCCAGAATCAGTGCCGGTTCGTTAGGGAGCGTTACCGCGGCGTGTTGTTCGGGGTTGAGGTTATTCAGGAGTTCGGGCATTTTCCAGGGGGTCGGCGGCGGTTCGTTCGTCATTATAAGGTTCAGGGGGTGGTTTGGTTTTTGCCTGCGCGGCGCTTTGGGTGTGGGCCTACGGCGTTCGGTTTTTCTTGGCTCTCTCCGTAGGCTGGACGCATTGCCTGCGGCGCCTTGCTCTAGGTTGTGTGCCTACGGCGTTGGCCTTTCCTTGCATTGCCATCGGTCTATTAGCTTCGCCCCTGTGCGGGGCGGCACCTACTTTTCTTTGCCGGCCGCAAAGAAAAGTAGGCAAAAGAAAGCGGGCTCACACCGCCAGCCTGTAGTAAGCCATCCCGGTCTGCTAGCGGGAACGGCCCAACACGAGACCTGCCCCCGCGCCGCACACGCCGGTGACAAGGCTGTCATCCGTTCCAGCGTTGCGCTGCGCGCCCCGCCGTCGGGCATGCCCCTCCCTTCGGCCCCCGAAGGTGGAACAACCGTGTCGGCGTGCCGCCCCGCTCCGGGCGCCGTACCGCGCCAGCACACTTCGCAGCCCAACTGCTGGTCTCCGTCTGGAGGGTCACCGGCCTTCCCGTGCAGACCCGTCCGCGACGCACGTAGTGCGGAGTGGGATGGATGAGCGCTTTGTCACTAGCGCGGAAAATGCGAAGGCACGTCTTGTCTTGGGCCGTTCCCGGTTGAGGACCGAGATGGACACCTACGGGCTGGCGGTGTAAGCCCGCTTTCTTTTGCCTACTTTTCTTTGCGGCCGGCAAAGAAAAGTAGGTGCCGCCCCGCACAGGGGCGAAGCTAATAGACCGATAACAAAGCAAGGAGAGGCCAACGCCGTAGGCAAACAGCCAAAACCAAACCTGACCAGACCGATAACAAATCAAGGAAAGCCCAACACCCCAAGAACAACAACCAAAACCAAGGCGCCGCAGGCAAACAACCATAGCGCCCCGCTGGCAACCGCCCCCAACCCCTTATAATGAAAGATTCCATTGCACCCCAGCAGACGACGAACAATGAGCGACACCACGCTTGCCAAGAGTTTCGAGCCCCACAACATCGAAGCCCAGTGGGGCCCGGAGTGGGAAAAACGCGCCTACGCCGCGCCAGCGTTCCTCGAGAACCAGAAGAACTTCTCCATCCAGCTCCCGCCGCCGAACGTCACAGGCACCCTCCACATGGGCCACGCCTTCAACCAGACGATCATGGACGGCCTCACCCGCTACCATCGCATGCTCGGCGAAAACACCCTCTGGGTCCCCGGCACCGATCACGCCGGTATCGCCACCCAGATCGTCGTCGAACGCCAACTCGACGCCCAAGGTGTCTCGCGCCACGACCTCGGCCGCGAAAAGTTCGTCGAACGTGTCTGGGACTGGAAGCAGCAGTCCGGCTCGACCATCACCGGCCAGGTCCGGCGCCTCGGTGCGTCCATCGACTGGTCGCGCGAATACTTCACCATGGACGACAAAATGTCCGCCGCCGTGCGCGACGTGTTCGTCCGTCTGTATGAACAGGGTCTGATCTATCGCGGCAAGCGCCTCGTCAACTGGGATCCGGTCCTCATGACCGCCGTCTCCGACCTCGAAGTCGCCAGCGAAGAAGAGAACGGCCATCTGTGGCACATCCAGTACCCGCTCACCGACGGCTCGGGCCATCTGACCGTCGCCACCACCCGGCCGGAAACCATGCTCGGCGATGTCGCCGTCATGGTTCATCCGGAAGATGAGCGCTACGCGCACCTGATCGGCAAGACGGTCAAGCTGCCGCTCGCCGACCGCGAAATCCCCATTATCGCCGACGATTACGTCGACCGCGAATTCGGCACCGGTGTCGTCAAGGTCACCCCCGCGCACGACCTGAACGACTATCAGGTCGGCCAGCGTCACGGCCTGCCGCAAATCGAAATCCTCACGCTCGACGCGAAGATCAATGAAAACGCGCCCGGGAAGTACCGTGGTCTCGACCGCTTCGAAGCGCGCAAGCAGGTGGTCGCCGACCTGGAAGCCATCGGTCTGCTCGAGTCAGTCAAGCCGCACAAGCTGATGGTGCCGCGCGGCGACCGCACGGGCGTCGTGCTCGAGCCAATGCTCACGGATCAATGGTTCGTCGCCATGAGCAAGCCGGCCCCCGACGGTACTTACAATCCCGGCAAGTCGATCGCCGAAGCCGCGCTCGACGTGGTCCGCAACGGCCAGATCAAGTTCGTGCCGGAAAACTGGACCACCACCTACTATCAGTGGCTCGAAAACATCCAGGACTGGTGTATCTCGCGCCAGCTCTGGTGGGGCCATCAGATTCCGGCATGGTATGGCGAAAACGGCGAAATCTTCGTCGCCAAGACTGAAGAAGAAGCCCGCGCACAGGCCACCGCCACGGGTTATACCGGCGCCCTGAAACGCGACGAAGACGTGCTCGACACGTGGTTCTCCTCGGCGCTGGTACCGTTCTCATCGCTCGGGTGGCCGAACGAGACCAAGGAACTGGAAGCTTTCCTGCCGTCGTCGGTGCTCGTCACCGGCTTCGACATCATCTTCTTCTGGGTCGCGCGGATGGTCATGATGACCACCCATTTCACCGGCAAGGTGCCTTTCGACACCGTCTATGTGCACGGTCTCGTGCGTGACGCCGAAGGTCAGAAGATGTCGAAGAGCAAGGGCAACACGCTCGACCCGATCGATATCGTCGACGGCATCGACCTCGACTCGCTGGTCGCCAAGCGCACCACCGGTCTGATGAACCCGAAGCAGGCTGCGTCGATCGAGAAAAAGACCCGCAAGGAATTCCCCGAGGGCATCCCCGCGTTCGGCACCGACGCGCTGCGTTTCACGATGGCGTCGATGGCCACGCTCGGCCGCAACGTCAATTTCGACCTCGCGCGCTGCGAGGGCTATCGCAACTTCTGCAACAAGCTGTGGAACGCCACACGCTTCGTGCTGATGAACTGCGAAGGCCACGACTGCGGCTTCGGCAAGCCCGCTGATGCTTGCGGTCCGAATGGCGAAGGCAATTGTGGCCCGGGCGCTTACCTCGACTTCTCGCAGGCCGACCGCTGGATCGTGTCGCATCTGCAGCGCGTCGAAGCCGAAGTGGCCAAGGGCTTTGCCGACTACCGTTTTGACAATGTGGCCAACGCCCTATACAAGTTCGTATGGGACGAATACTGTGACTGGTATCTCGAACTCGCCAAGGTGCAGATCCAGAACGGCGCGCCGGAACAGCAGCGTGCCACCCGCCGCACCTTGCTGCGCGTGCTTGAAACGGTCCTGCGCCTCGCGCATCCTGTAATTCCGTTCATCACCGAAGCGCTGTGGCAGAAGGTGGCACCGCTTGCCGACCGTTACCCGCAAGGTAAGGCCGAGGGCGAAGCTTCCATCATGGTGCAGGCTTATCCGGTAGCGGATCTCAGCAAGCTGGACGAAGCCGCCGAGCAATGGGTGACCGACCTGAAAGCCGTCATCGACGCCTGCCGCAACCTGCGCGGGGAGATGAACCTGTCGCCGGCGACGAAGGTGCCGCTGCTCGCCACCGGCAACGCCGAGCGCCTGCGCACCTTCGCGCCGTTCGCCCAGGCGCTGGCACGGCTGTCGGAAGTGCAGATTATTGCGGACGAGGCCACCCTCGATGCCCAGGCACATGGCGCGCCAATTGCTATCGTAGGCAATGACAAGCTGGTGCTGAAGGTGGAAATCGACGTCGCAGCCGAACGCGAACGCTTGTCAAAAGAGATTGCGAGACTGGGCGCCGAAGTGACGAAATGCAACGCCAAGCTGCAAAATGAAAGCTTTGTTGCGAAAGCCCCGCCCGCAGTCGTTGAGCAGGAGCAGAAAAGGCTGGCAGAATACGAAACGACTATTGGCAAGCTGAGCGCGCAACTTGCGCGCCTGCCAGCCTGATTGATGCTCCACGCCTGTGCCGGCGCACAGGCGTAGCCACTAGAGGATTCAGGGGTAATTACATGCTAAAAGTTACAAAAGCCGTATTTCCGGTAGCAGGTCTTGGCACCCGGTTCCTCCCCGCCACCAAGGCGAGCCCGAAGGAAATGCTGCCCATTGTCGACAAGCCGCTGATCCAGTACGCGGTCGAAGAGGCGATGGCCGCCGGCATCACCGAAATGATCTTCGTCACGGGCCGCAGCAAGCGCGCCATTGAGGATCACTTCGACAAGTCATACGAAATCGAAGCCGAGCTCGAAGCGCGCGGCAAGGACAAGCTGCTGGAACTGGTGCGCAGCATCAAGCCGAGCCATGTGGACTGCTTCTACGTGCGCCAGCCCGAAGCACTCGGCCTCGGCCATGCGGTGATGTGCGCCGAAAAGCTGGTTGGCGACAACCCGTTCGCCGTGATCCTCGCGGACGACTTGCTGTACGGCAAGCCACCCGTGATGGCGCAGATGATCGAGGTATTTGACCACTATCACAGCTCGGTGATCGGCGTCGAAGAGATCCCGCATTCGGAGACGAAGTCGTACGGCATCGTCGACGGCAAGGAATGGGAAGATTCGATCATCAAGATGTCGGGTATCGTTGAAAAGCCGGCGCCGGAAGTCGCGCCGTCCAACCTCGGCGTGGTGGGCCGATACGTGCTCAAGCCGCGGATTTTCGAACATCTGCGCTCGCTGAAGCCCGGCGCCGGCGGGGAACTGCAGTTGACGGACGCCATCCAGTCGCTGCTTGCCGATGAGCAGGTCCTCGCGTACAAGTATCACGGCACGCGTTTCGACTGCGGCAGCAAGCTCGGTTACCTGAAGGCAACGGTCGAGTTCGCGCTGCGCCACCCGGAAGTGGCTGCGGACTTCGAAGAGTATCTGCGCACGCGTTCGCCGGTGCTGGAAGGCTAAGCAGTTGGAAAGATTGAAGTAGAAGCGCGGCGAAAAGTACGGGACGGCGCGCCGTTGGACCTGGAAAGGCGCTGTTGCCCTGCATGCCGGGCAACAGCGCCTTTTGTTTTGGCGAGAGCGCAGCACGCGCTTGCGAAGTGAACAAGCTCCAAAGACAGTCAAATCGGGAGTCGGATATGCCGAATGAACGGCACTCAAGCAATACGATCCAGCATTGGACCGACAAGTGGGTTGCCTCTGTCTCAGACTATTCAATTTTTGCGATTTCGCCGGACGGCCGGATTCTGAGCTGGAATCCAGGCGCCAAGGCCATCCACGGATACCAGGCGGAGGAGATCATCGGCCAGCCGCTGGACGTTCTCTATACCGACGACGACCGGCAAAAAGGGGTGCCTGCTGGCGGCCTCGGGATCGCTCGACGCACAGGCCGTCACGACACCGAAGGGTGGCGGATCCGCAAGGACGGCACGGCGTTTTGGGCCAGCGTCGTCATTAACGCATTGCATGACGAAGATGGGCAGCTTGCCGGTTTCGTGAAAATCGTGCGCGACATGACCGATAAAAAGGCCGCGCACGACGCCGTGCTCGAAAGCGAGCGGCGCTTCCGCATGCTGGTTCACGGCGTCACCGACTACGCGATCTTCATGCTCTCGCCGGAGGGCCTCGTCACCAACTGGAACTCCGGCGCCCGCCGCATCAAGGGCTACACGGCAGAAGAAATCATCGGCTCGCATTTTTCGCGCTTTTACATGCCTGAAGACGCTGCGACCGGGCTGCCACAGCGTGGGCTGGATGCTGCCGCCAGGGACGGCCGTTTTGAAGCGGAAGGCTGGCGGGTCAGGAAAGATGGCACGCGTTTTTGGGCGCACGTTGTGATCGACGCGATCCGGGAAGACGATGGCACGCTGGCGGGATTTGCCAAGATCACCCGCGACATCACCGAGCGGATGGAATCGAACCGGCTTCTTGAGGATGCAAGAAAGGCGTTGTTCCAGTCGCAAAAGATGGAGGCGATCGGCAAGCTGACAGGCGGCGTGGCGCACGACTTCAACAACGTCCTGCAGGTCTTGCGCGGCAACCTCGAACTGCTGGACAGGCGTCATTCCAGTGACAGCTGGACACGCGAGCGGCTGGAGAAGGCGATCGATGCCGTGGAACGCGGTGCGAAGCTCGCCTCGCAACTGCTCGCCTTCGGCCGCCAACAACCGTTGCAACCGGTTGTGATCAACCTCGCATCCGCGATTCGCGGCATGGACGACCTGCTTCGGCGCGCCCTGGGCGAGACCATTGAGGTGGAAACGGTGGTGGCCGGCGGTCTGTGGAACACGTTTGTGGACATCCACCAGCTCGAGAACGTCATCCTGAATCTGGCGATCAACGCGCGCGATGCGATGCCGGAGGGCGGAAAGCTGACCATGGAACTGGCCAACGCCATGCTCGACGACCAATACGTTGCCGGCGTGCCCGACGTGGCCGCAGGTCAGTACGTCATGTTGGCCGTGACCGACACCGGCACGGGCATGCCGCCTGATGTGGTCGAACGGGCCTTCGAGCCGTTTTTCACAACGAAGGTGGAAGGCCAGGGGACCGGACTGGGTTTAAGCACGGCATATGGCTTCGTGAGGCAAAGTGGCGGACACGCCCGAATCTATAGCGAGGTGGGATACGGAACGACGGTCAGGATCTACCTGCCCCGCTCGACCGAAACCGCAGTTGAGCCCCCGCCGCGACCGAGCGTCAAGCTGCAGGGCGGAACCGAAACGATCCTCGTGGTGGAAGATGACCAGAAGGTGCAATCCACCGTGGTCGACACGCTCTGTGGCCTCGGCTACCACGTACTGAAGGCGGATAGCACCGAGGAGGCGCTGACGGTCATCCGAAGCGGCGTCCACCTTGATCTGCTGTTCACCGACGTGGTCATGCCGGGGTTGCCGCGCAGTCCCGAAATGGCCGCCCAGGCGGTGCAGCTTCTGCCGCGCCTGAAGGTGCTGTTTACTTCGGGTTATACGCAGAACGCAATTGTTCACGGCGGACGGCTGGACCCAGGCGTCGAGCTGTTGAGCAAGCCATACAGCCGGGAACAACTCGCCTCCAAGATCCGCCACATGCTGCGGCCGGCCGGCGCGACCGACGTCAGCCAGGATACACCGCTAACTGCAACGAACGCCGGCGCGAGAGGTCTGCGCGTGCTGCTGGTCGACGACGATCGTGATTTGCTGGAAGCCACGAGCGAATTGATCACAATGCTCGGTCACCATGCGGTGATCACCTGCTCGCCGGACGAAGCGTTGCGCTGGCTTGGCGAGCGCACATTCGACGTCTTGCTCGCCGATCTCGCCATTCCGGGCAAGTCGGGTATCGAACTCGCAGAAAAAGCGGTGCAATTACAGCCGGCGTTGCGCGTGATTTTCGCCTCGGGCAACGAGATGCCAGACTCGCCGGCGCTGACTTTCTGCTGGAGGGCATTACGCAAGCCCTATACGTTAGACGAACTGGCCAACGTGCTGGAGAGCTCCCGGCCTTGATAGAAAGCCCGTCTCGCAGTTAGCGGCGCCGCATCAGAAACACGAACACCTTGTCCTGGGTCGAAACTTCGACGATTTCATTGCCGGTCTGCTTGGCGAACGCGGCGAAATCGCGTTGCGAGCCGGGATCGGTGGCGAGCACCTTGAGAATCTGGCCGCTTTCCATGTCGGCAAGCGCCTTCTTCGCACGCAAAATGGGGAGCGGACAGTTCAGCCCGCGCGCATCGACTTCCTTGTGAACCTGAATTTGCATCGACGATGACCTTCGGGGTGAGGCGCCGTGAACGACGCTGGACAGAGCGTCAAATTCTACCGCAGCCGCCATATCCACGCCGGACACGGCGCGGATATGGCGGCTATCACAGAACCGGCTTCGAGCCCCTTCGCAGCCCCTTACAGCGTCACCGCCTGCCCGGTCTGCATCGACTGCCGCAGCGCGCTGCCGATGCGCGTCGCCTCCAGCGCGTCGGCGAGCGTCGCGCCCGCGGACGCCCCGCCCTGCACCGCCGCGACGAACGCCCGCGCCTCGTACAAGAAGGCGTCTTCGAAACGATCGAAGAAGGTCGGCGTACATTCATTGCGGATGCCGCTTGCGTCGCTGATCTCCACGCGGTTCAAACGCGGGTTGTGACCGATCGCCAACGCGCCTGCCGTGCCGATCACCTCGCTGCTGGTGTCGTTGCCGTGCGCCATGGTGCGCGAGGCGTAGAACATCGCGAGGCGCCCATCTTCGAACTCGCAGATCGCCACGCCGTTGTCGACGTCGCCGAATTCGCGCAGTCCTTCGTGCAGCGCAATCGTGCCGCTGGCAAACACGCGTTTCGCGCGCGGCTTGCCGAGGAGCCAGCGCGCGACGTCGATGTCGTGCACCGTGCAATCGAGAAAAATCCCGCCCGAGGTCGGCGCGAAGCGCACGAAGAAGCCGTCGGGATCGTTCTTGTCGGTGGTCTGCGAACGCACCATAAACGGCCGTCCTATCGCGCCGGCCTCAATCTTCTCGAACGCGTCGCGATAGCTCGGATCGAACCGGCGCATGAAGCCGATGGTCGCCTGCAGATGCGGATGCCGCTCGGCTTCCGCGAGCACGCGCTCGCACTCCGTCAGATCCAGCGATAACGGTTTCTCGCAGAACACGTGCTTGCCGGCGCGCAGCGCATCGACAATCTGTTGCGCGTGGAGCGCCGAAGGCGTAACGAGCCACACGGCGTCGACTTCCCGGTTCTCCAGCAAAGCGGCATAGTCTTTGTACAGGCGCGGAGCCGGCAACGCCTCTGTCGCCCATGCACGCTCGTCTTCCACTGGACTGCAGGCGGCGACGAGCGCCGCGCCCGGCACACGCCATGCCAGGTTCTCCGCGTGACGCTTGCCGAGCCTCCCGAGACCGACCACACCCACACGCACCGGCTGGCGGTTAGAAGCCGTCGTCATCATGCCCCCTCACCCAGCCGCACCGGCCGCCCTTCGCGCCACGAACGAGTCGCGGCCTCGGCCAGTTCAAGCGCCTTTAGCCCGTCTGCCACGGTGGTGCGCACCGGTTTGCCTTGCGTGACCGCTTCGAAGAAGTGAGCGATTTCCGCGGCGTACGCAGCCCGGTAACGTTCGAGGAAAAACGCTTCGGGCACGTCGCTCGAGACTTCCGTCTTCGAATACGCCACCACCTCCGTGGGCCGCACATTGCCGGCCTGCAGCATGCCGGTGCTGCCGAGCACTTCGAAGCGCTGATCGTAGCCGTAGGCCGCGCGCCGCGCCGTGTTGATCTGGCACAAGCGCCCGCTCTTCGTGCGGATCGTCACCGCCGTCGCATCAATATCGCCCGCCTCGGCGATCGCCGGGTCGCTCAGACAACTGCCGGTGGCATGCAGCGTCTCGGCTTCGTCGTCGAGAATCCAGCGGAAGATATCGAAGTCGTGGATCAGCATGTCCTTGAAGATGCCGCCCGAGTGCTTGATGTACTCAACCGGCGGCGCGCCCGGATCGCGGCTCGTGACGATCAACATTTCCGGCGTGCCGATTTCTCCCGCGTCGATGCGCGCCTTCAACGCGGCAAAGGTCGGATCGAAACGGCGCTGAAAGCCGATCATGCACACGACATCCGCTTTTGCCACCGCGTCCGCACAGGCACGCGCACGTTCGAGCGTGAGGTCTACGGGCTTCTCGCAGAAGATGTGCTTCTTCTGCGCAGCGGATTTCAAAATCAGATCCGAGTGCGTGTCCGTGCTCGAACAGATCACCGTCGCGCCGATCGATGCGTCGCCCATGGCGCCGTCAATATCCGCGACCTGCGCGCCGTGCAAGGCGGCCAGCGACGCCGCCGCATCCTTGTTCACGTCCACCACATACTTGAGCCGCACGCCCGGTTGCCGCGCCAGATTCGCCGCATGAATCCGGCCGATGCGACCCGCACCGAACACTGCTACGTCGATTGTCTTGCCGCCTGCCATGTCAGTCATCGTATCCTCCAGTGTCTTTCGATTCTTCAACGTTCAATTCGAGCTTGTACGCAAGCGCAATGAACAGCGCCTGGCACAAACAGATCGTGCTGGTCAGCGAGCGGAACGCAAATGCGCTCCCCTCCTTCACATAAAGTTGCGTGGTGGCGTAGCGCGCAAGCGGTGACAACTGACTGTCTGTGATTACGAGCGTCTTCGCCTGATGGTGATGCGCCACACGTAAGCAGTACTGCGTTTCCTTTCCGTAGGGCGCGAAACTGATCGCGATCACCACGTCGCCCTTTCTGACGCTGCGGATCTGCTCGCGATACATGCCGCCGAAACCCGAAACCAGATGCACGCGCTTGGGGGTGTGCTGCAACGCATAGACGATATAGCTCGCCACCGGAAACGAACGGCGCACACCGACCACGTAGATATTGTCGGCCTGCTGCAGCATCTTCACGGCGGCGTCGAACTCCTTGTCGTCGAGACCCGCCTCAAGTTCTTCGAGTCCGCCGCGCGAAGCCGCGATGAATTCGCGCGCCACCGAGCCGCCCGACAGCGCCCCCGGCTTTTCGTCGATCAGCTTGCGAATGCGCTGCTGATAGCTCGGCGACGACGTGCCCTGGCCGGTATACGCCTGACGAAACACTGCCTGCAGATCTGAGAAACCCGAGAAACCAAAGCGCTGCGCAAAACGCACGACCGCCGACGGATGCACGCCGCAACTCGCGGCAATATCGCTGGTGCGATCCACCATTACGCTGGAGCGATGCTGCTCGATATAGGTCGCGACACTCTTCAGCTGGCGCGGCAATGACTCGTAGTTTTCTGCGATGCGCTGCATCAAATCTTCGACGCTCGGCAATTCTTCTGTGCTCTCTTCCGCCATGGCTGTTCCTTTACTGCTCTATTGCGCTGCAAAAACGGCGTCCGCAAAGGCGCTAAGCACCGCGCTGACGTTGCCGATTATAGGCAGCACCACCATCAAATGGAACATATTTTCCATTTTTCTTTGTCATGAAATTTTCATTGCAAGACGGCAGAAGTTGGCCTAATCTTGGTTCTGAGCGATGGTGTTGCGAACTGCGTGTAAACGCCAAGAGGGTTCGCAGGTATGACGAAACACCAGACGTTCCCTTCAATAACGAAGACCGAGAAAGGTGGAGACAATGAGACTTTGCAATGGCAATGCAACGCTGAGGATTCTGGTGGCAGCACTAGCGCTGACGGCGGGATTGGCCGCCACAACCGCGGCCCGCGCGGCCGATGCGCACTTCGTGTTGATCAGCCACGCACCGGATTCCGATTCCTGGTGGAACACCATCAAGAACGCCATCAAACAGGCCGACGAGGACTTCAACGTCGAGACCGACTACCGCAACCCGCCTAACGGCGACATCGCCGACATGGCCCGCCTGATCGAACAGGCAGCGGCACGCAACTACGACGGCGTGATCGTCACCATCGCCGACTACGACGTGCTGAAGAGCGCGATTTCCAAGGTCACCGAAAAGCACATTCCTTTGGTGACGATCAACTCGGGCACCGAGCAGCAGAGCGCCGACCTAGGTGCGATCATGCACATCGGCCAGCCTGAATATACTGCCGGCAAAGCCGCGGGCGAAAAGGCCAAAGCCGCAGGTGTCAAATCGTTCCTGTGCGTAAACCACTACGCGACCAACCCGGCGTCGTTCGAACGTTGCCGCGGCTTTGCCGAAGCGCTCGGCGTCGACTTCAAGAGCTCCACGCTCGACGCCGGCACGGACCCGACCGGCATCCAGTCGAAGGTGAGCGCGTATCTGCGCAATCATCCGGACACCGGCGGCGTGCTCGCGCTCGGGCCGCTCTCGGCCGCCCCGACCATCAAGGCGCTGCAGCAGATGGGTCTCGCCGGCAAGATCTGGTTCGCCACCTTCGACTTTGACGACGACATCGCCAAGGCCATCAAGGACGGCACGATCCAGTTCGCCATCGATCAGCAACCGTACCTGCAGGGCTACATCGCAGTTGCCGTGCTGGCCATCGTTAAGCACGACCACACCACCGACCCCGTAAAGATCCGCCAGATCCTTCAGGCCAACCCGAAGTTCCAGGCACGTCTGTCCACCTACGGTCTCGCCCCCTCCTATGGGCCGCGCAATATCGGCTCGGGCCCGGGCTTCATTACCAAGGAGAACATCGACAAGGTGATCAAGTACGCAGGTCAGTACCGCTAATTAATGTTGCATTGAGTCCGGGAACGGGATAACAACCGTCCCAGCAGGCATGAAGGGAGCGCGTGCCGCCAGCCACCCCTGGCCGCAGCCGCACGCGCTTCCCTTCGCAGGGTTTCATTTGCACTTCACTTGCATTAAGCGCCTTTAAGCGAAGCGTCGCCACGACGCCATCCGCCGGCGCATCAAGGAGAGCTTCAATGGGCGTCGCCAACCCCTTCCACGCCAAACATCCCCCTTCCGAGCAGGACGCCGCAGCAGCCGCGGCCTCCGGCACCGCTGCGGCAGCAGACGAGCGCGTGCGTCGCGAATCGTGGTTCAAACACCTGCTGAGCCGCCCGGAATTCGCCGCGCTCGCCGGCACCGTGATGGTGTTCCTGGTGTTCGGGCTCTCCGCCGGAAACTCCGGCATGTTCAACCTCGACGGCGTGATGAACTGGTCGCAGGTTGCTGCGTATCTCGGCATCATCGCGGTGGGCGCATGCCTCTTGATGATCGCCGGCGAGTTCGACCTCTCGATCGGCTCGATGATCGGCTTTTCCGGCATGATGGTCGCGCTGCCCACCATGTACTTCCACTGGCCGATCGCGCTCTCGATCGTGTTCGCGTTTGCCGGTTCGATGCTGCTCGGCGCGCTGAACGGGTATCTCGTGATGCGCACCCGGCTGCCCTCCTTCATCGTGACGCTGGCGTTCCTGTTTATCCTGCGCGGCCTCACGCTCGCGCTCTCGGTGATGTTTGCCGACCGCACCATTATTTCCGGTGTCGGCGACGTCGCCGCCAAGGACTGGCTCGCGCATGCCCTGTTCCAGGGCGTCGCATTCAAGGGCCTGTTTGTGTGGCTCGGACATATCGGTGTCGTCAAGCTGCTCGACAACGGCCTGCCGCTCGTGCCTGGGATTCCGAAAGTCATCCTGTGGTGGTTCGCGCTTGCCGCAGTCTGCGCATTCGTCCTTGCCAAGACCCGATTCGGCAACTGGATCTTCGCTGTGGGCGGCGACGCCAATGCGGCGAAGAACGTCGGTGTGCCGGTGCGCCGCGTGAAGATCTCGCTGTTCGTGTTGACGGCCTTCTGCTCGTGCCTCTACTCCGTACTGCAAGTGTGCGACATCGGATCGGCCGCCGCCGACCGCGGCCTGCAGGCGGAATTCGAAGCCATCATTGCCGCGGTGATCGGCGGCACGTTGCTGACCGGCGGCTATGGTTCGGTGGTGGGCGCATCGTTCGGTGCGCTGATCTTCGGCGTCGTACAGATCGGCATCACCTACACGAATATCGATTCAGATTGGTTCCGTGTGTTCCTCGGCGCGATGTTGTTGTTCGCAGTGCTCTTTAACCACTACGTGCGCAGCCGCGTTGCGGCAGCCCGCTAAACGAGGAGTCCACGATGAACACTCGATTGAACACAACAGCGGGTACGACGCAACTAGCGGATGCGGACTACATCCTCGCGCTCGAAAACGTTAGCCGCTATTTCGGCAACGTAATTGCGCTGAAGGACATCACACTGCGGTTAAAACGCGGCGAGGTGCATTGCCTGCTGGGCGACAACGGCGCCGGCAAATCCACGCTGATCAAGACGCTCGCCGGCGTGCACCAGCCGAGCGAAGGCACCTACCTCGTCGACGGCAAACCGGTGCGTTTCACCTCGCCCAAAGACGCACTCGATCTTGGCATTGCCACGGTCTATCAGGATCTCGCACTGGTGCCGCTGCTTTCGGTGGCGCGCAACTTCTTCATGGGACGCGAGCCGCAGAAAAAGCTGTTCGGCTTTATCAACGTGATGGATCTCGACCATTGCGCGACCGCCTCGCGCGACAAGCTCGCGGAAATGGGCATCAACGTGCGTGACGCGCATCAGCCGATCGGCACGATGTCGGGCGGCGAGAAGCAGTGTCTCGCGATCGCGCGGGCCATTCACTTCGGTGCACGCGTGCTGATTCTCGACGAGCCGACTGCAGCGCTTGGCGTGAAGCAGAGCTTCAATGTGCTGAAGCTGATCCACACCGCTCGTGCCAAAGGCATTTCGGTGATCTTCATCACGCACAACGTGCATCACGCGTATCCGATCGGCGATTCGTTCACGCTGCTCAATCGCGGCAAATCGCTCGGCACTTTCACCAAAGACACCATCAGCAAGGACGAAGTGCTCGACATGATGGCCGGCGGCGCCGAGATGCAGAAGATGATCGGCGAACTCGAAGGCGCGACGATCTGATTTGCGCCACGCGGCGACCGCATGGCGTTGCCCTGCGTCCGCTGCGTGCCACCCTTGGCGTCAAGTCAAGCGCTAAGACATACAGGAAATTCCATGGCTCTCACCAGCACACCCACGCCGTCCGTTGCCAGCACCGCCAGCCGCTTTGCGCCGGGCCGCAGCCGCGACATCATCTGCCTTGGCCGGCTCGCGGTGGATCTTTACGCACAACAGGTCGGCGCCCGTCTCGAAGATGTGTCGAGCTTTGCGAAGTATCTAGGCGGGTCGTCGGCCAATATCGCCTTCGGCTGCGCGCGCCTCGGACTCGCCTCGTCGATGCTCGCGCGCGTCGGCAATGACCACATGGGCCGTTTCCTCACCGAAACGCTCATCAAGGAAGGTTGCGACGTCAGCCATGTACGCGTCGATCAGGAGCGCCTGACCGCGCTCGTGATACTCGGCCTGAAGGATCGCGATACGTTCCCGCTGATTTTCTACCGCGAAAACTGCGCCGATATGGCGGTGGACGAAGCCGACTTCGATGAGGCGTTCATTGCGTCATCGAAAGCACTGCTGATCACCGGCACCCACTTCTCCACCGAACAGGTCAACCGTACGAGCCGCCGCGCGCTCGATTATGCGCGTCGCAACGGCGTGCGCACCGTACTCGATATCGACTACCGTCCCGTGCTGTGGGGACTCACCGGCAAGGCCGATGGCGAGACCCGTTTCGTCGCCAGTGAAGACGTCACGGCGCATCTGCAGCGCATCCTGCCGTTGATCGATCTGGTGATCGGCACCGAAGAAGAATTCCGTATTGCCGGTGGCAAGACCGACCTGATCGACGCCCTCGCGATGGTGCGTGCAGTCACGCCGGCCACGCTCGTCGTCAAGCGGGGCCCGCTCGGCTGCCAGATCATCGACGGTGACGTGCCTGCATCGCTCGACGATGCGCCGATTCACGGTGGCGTCGAAGTCGAAGTATTGAACGTGCTCGGCGCGGGCGACGCGTTCGCCTCCGGTTTCCTGTCCGGCTGGCTGCGCGACGAGCCGCTCGAAGCGTGTGCCCGTGCGGCGAATGCGAGCGGCGCGCTGGTCGTATCACGCCACGGTTGCGCCCCGGCGATGCCGACGCCCGCCGAACTAGACTATTTCCTCGCCGAAGCGAAAGCCGATCCGCAGCGCATGCGCCGCCCCGACCGCGATGCGAAGCTCGCGCGACTGCACCGCGTCTCCCCTGCCCGTAAGCAATGGGACGAAGTGCTCGGCTTCGCGTTCGATCACCGCAACCAGTTCTTCGATCTGGCCCAGCAGACCGGCGCGGACGAAGCACGTATCGCACGCCTGAAGAGTCTGTTTGTCGATGCCGTCGCGCAGACCGAAAACGCGCTTGGCTTGCAAGGACGTATCGGCGTCCTGATCGACGACCGCTACGGCCAGGACGCGCTGAACGCCGCCACCGGCCGTGGCTGGTGGATTGGCCGCCCGTTGGAGCTGCCGGGCTCGGTGCCGCTCGTGTTCGATCACGGCCGCTCGATCGGCACCACGCTCACCGGTTGGCCCCAGGAACACGTGGTGAAGTGCCTGGTGCAATTCCATCCTGACGAGCCCATCGAGCAACGGCTCGAACAGGAAGCGCAATTGCGCGCGCTCTACGACGCCACCCAGGCGAGCGGCCATGAACTGCTGCTCGAAGTGATTCCGCCGAAGCACGCGCATCTGCCGGGCGGGTCCGATATCGTCTACCGTGCGCTGAAGCGCCTGTACAACATCGGCATCTATCCGGAGTGGTGGAAGCTGGAACCGATGGAAGCCGCGCAATGGCAGGCTATTGATGCGCTGATTGCCGAGCGCGATCCGTACTGCCGCGGCGTGGTGCTGCTCGGTCTGTCGGCCGCCGTCGAACAGCTCAACGAGGGCTTTCGCGCGGCGGCGCAATCGGCTACCTGCCGTGGCTTCACCGTCGGCCGGACGATTTTCCATGAGCCGAGCCATGCGTGGCTCGCAGGCTCGATTGGCGACGACGAACTGATCGCCCGCGTGCGACAAACCTTCGAAACGCTGATCGATTCGTGGCGCGCCGCGCGCGGCAACGCCGCGCCGCATCACGTTCACCAGGAGCAGGCTGCATGAACCAGCGCATCTTGCATCAAGATACGTCCCCCGCCCACCATGAATCCGCGACGTCATCGACTGCGCCGGCAACTGGCACGGTGCGGCTTACCACGGCGCAGGCGCTGGTCCGCTACCTCGCGGCGCAGCGCGTCAGGACCGAGGACGGCACCGGAACCGAGCCGCTGTTCGGCGGCGTCTTCGCGATCTTCGGGCACGGCAACGTCGCGGGAATGGGCGAAGCGCTGTACCAGCATCGTCATGAGTTGCCGACGCTGCGGGCGCACAACGAGCAGGCGATGGCACATAGTGCGATTGCGTATGCGAAGGCGCATTTCCGGCGCCGGATGATGGCGGTCACCACCTCCATTGGCCCTGGCGCCACGAATCTGCTGACCGCCGCGGCGCTCGCGCACGTGAACCGTTTGCCCGTGCTGCTGCTGCCCGGCGACGTGTTCGTCTCGCGCGCGCCGGATCCGGTATTGCAGCAGGTCGAGGACTTTCACGACGGCGGCATTTCCGCGAACGATGCATTCAAGCCCGTATCGCGCTACTTCGACCGGATCATGCATCCCGCGCAATTGTTGACGGCCCTGCCCCGCGCACTGCGTGTGCTGACCGATGCCGCGCTGTGCGGACCGGTCACGCTCGCCCTGCCGCAGGATGTGCAGGCCACCGCATGGGATTACCCGGCGGGGTTCTTCGAGCCGCGCGTCGTCGGTTTTCATACGCCTGCACCGGTTGCGGAAGAAATCAGCGCCGCGGTCGAGCGTTTGCGCCAGGCGAAACGGCCGATGATCGTCGCCGGCGGTGGCGTGCTGTACGGCCGGGCAACGGATGCACTGCACGCGTTCGCCGCCGCGCACGGCATCCCCGTTGCCGAAACGCAGGCCGGCAAAGGCTCGCTTGCGTGGAACGATCCGCTCAACACCGGCGCATTGGGTGTGACCGGATCGCCCGCAGCGAACGCACTCGCGCACGACGCCGACTGCGTGCTGGCAATCGGCACCCGTCTGCAGGACTTCACAACCGGGTCGAACACGCTGTTCACGCAGGCCGACGTTATCGGCATCAATGCGAACGCATTCGATGGTCTCAAACATCGCGGTCTCGTGGTTGAGGCGGATGCCCGCCTCGCCCTCGCTGCGCTCGCCGCAGAACTAGGCGGCTGGCACGCCGACCGCGCATGGACCGCGCGGGCCCAGAAACTTGCTGCGGGCTGGCGCGACGCTGTCGGCAAGATCACGCATGCGCCGCAACACGAAACGGTGCTGCCGTATGACGCGGACGTGATTGGAGCGGTACAGCGCTCAAGCGCCACATCTACGACTGACGATATCGTCGTGTGCGCGGCGGGTACCCTGCCCGCGGAGTTGCACAAGCTGTGGCGCGCGGGCCGTCCCGGTGCGTATCACGTCGAATATGGCTATTCGTGCATGGGCTACGAGATCGCCGGCGGGCTCGGGGCAAAGCTGGCACGTCCCGAGCGCGACGTCATCGTGATGGTCGGCGACGGCAGTTATCTGATGATGAACAGCGAGATTGCCACATCGGTGATGCTCGGCGCGAAGCTGATCATTGTCGTGCTCGACAATCGCGGCTACGGCTGCATCAACCGCCTGCAGCAGGCCTGCGGCGGCGCACCGTTCAACAACATGTTCGACGATTGCGAGCAGGGACCGCTCGGCGCACCGCCGATCGATTTCGCCGCGCACGCGCGCGCGCTGGGTGCGCAAGCCGAGCACGTTGCGAATGTCGCCGAACTCGAAGCCGCGCTGCAACGCGCGCGCACCGCCGACCGCACGTATCTGATCAGTATCGACACCGATCCGGCCCGCACGACAGACGACGGCGGCTGGTGGTGGGAAGTGGCCGTGCCGGAAGTGTCGGCGCGCGAAGGCGTGCGCGCTGCGCGTGCGCAATACGAAGCTCAGATTGCCGTGCGCGCCCAGGCCGCCGGCGACACCGACAAAGATTGAGGACGCTCGCATGACTCAGTTCGAAGTACGCATCGGCATCAACCCGCTGTCGTGGATGAACGACGACCTGCCGTCGCTGGGCGGCGAAACACCACTCGAAGTCGCGCTGACTGAAGGACGCCAGATCGGCTATGACGGGTTCGAACTCGGCAACAAGTTTCCGCGCGAACCGTTGGCTCTGAAAGCGCTGCTCGCGCAATACGACCTGGCACTCGTCTCCGGCTGGTATTCAGGGCGGCTCGCGCGAGGGAGCGTCAAGGAAGAGATCGCGTCGGTAGACGCGCACCTGGAACTGCTGTCGCGCAACGGCTCGACGGTGATGGTGTACGGCGAGGTAGCCGATTCGATCCAGGGCGCACCTCAACCGCTCTACCAACGCCCGCGGTTCTTTAGCGAAGCGCAGTGGGACGCGTATGCGGCGCGTGTCGATGAGTTCGCCCGTTATACGTTAAGCCGCGGCGTGCGGCTCGCGTACCACCATCATATGGGGGCTTATGTGGAAACACCGGCCGACGTCGACAATCTCATGGCGCGCACGAGCGATGCCGTGGGCTTATTGTTCGACGCGGGCCACATTACGTTTGCCGGGGGCGATCCGTTGACGGTGCTCGACAAGCATATCGGACGGGTCTGTCACGTCCATTGCAAGGACGTGCGGCCGGCGGTGATGAAACTCGCGCGCAACCGAAACTGGAGTTTTCTGGACTCGGTGATCAACGGAGCGTTCACGGTTCCGGGCGACGGTGCGGTCGATTTTCCGGCGATTATCGAACGCTTGAAACGACACGGGTATCGCGGCTGGCTGGTGGTGGAAGCCGAACAGGATCCGGTGATCGCGCAATCGTATGCTTATGCAGATAAAGGGTACCGGACGTTGCGGGCGCTGGTAGATGCGCCGCTCGATGCTGGTACATCTGCGACGAAGGAGGCAGCATGAGTTTGCTGGTGAAGGCACAGCGCGAGGGCCAGACGATCGCGCGGGTCACGCCGGAAACGGCGGCATGGCGTTATGTGGGTTTCGCGGCTTACCGCATGGGCACGGACGAAGTCGTGCATGTGTTCGAGCCGGCACGTGAGGTGTGCATTGTGGTGCTGGCGGGCGCCGTGGATGTGGAGACGGCGGATCATAAATGGAGCAGTCTTGGCTCGCGCGATAGTGTGTTCGAGGATGCAGCGCCGTATGCGGTGTATCTGCCGCCGGGTGTACGGACTACGGTGCGGGCGCTGCGTGACGCGGAAGTGGGAGTGGCTAGCGCGCCGGCCAAGGGCGGGTTTCCGGCACGGCTGATTGAGCCTTCGCAGATGAACCGCTCGACGCGCGGCAAGGGGCTCAATACGCGGTACGTATGCGATATCTTGCCGCAGACTGAGGCTGCGGAGTCTTTATTGGTTGTTGAGGTTCGCACGCCGGGTGGACATGCTTCGAGTTATCCGCCGCATAAGCATGACACTGATAATGTGCCGGTCGAGAGTTCGCTCGAAGAGACTTATTATCATCGGCTTAACCCGCCGCAGGGGTTTGCTTTTCAGCGGGTTTATACAGATTCACGGGACATCGACGAGTCTATGGCTGTTGAGGATCATGATGTTGTTATGGTGCCGCGTGGGTATCATCCTGTTATTGTTCCCTATGGGTATGATTCGTACTACTTGAATGTTATGGCTGGGAAGCAGCGGGTTTGGCATTTTAAGAATGATCCGGCGCATGAGTGGATTGTTAATAAGGAGTGAGGGGGGTTGCCTGCGGCGCCTTGGTTTTGGTTGTTGTTCTTGCGGTGTTGGCCTTTCCTCGCTTTGTTATCGGTCTGGTCAGGTTTGCTTTTGGCTGTTTTCCTACGGCGTTGGCCTCTCCTTGCGTTCTTATCGGTCTATTAGCTTCGCCCCTGTGCGGGGCGGCACCTACTTTCTTTGCCGCCGCAAAGAAAGTAGGCAAAGAAAACGGGCTCACACCGCCAGCCTGTAGGTGTCCATCACTTGAGCGAACCCAGAGTGGTCCGAGACAAGACCGTCCCTCGCGCCGCTCGCGGTAGTGACACAGGGCTCATCCACCCCACTCCGCACTACGTGCGTCGCGGATGGGTTTGCCGGGGAATGCGGGGGCCAACACTTAGTTTTCCTACAGACTTTGTGGAGGGGTTGTACCCAACGGCGGGGCGCGCAGCGCAACGCTGGAACGGATGACTGCCTTATCACGAAGGTGTGTGGTGCGAGGGCGGGTCTCGTCTTGGGCCGTTCCCGGCCGAAGACCGAGATGGCTCACTACCGGCTGGCGGTTGCAGCCCGCTTCCTTTGCCTACTTTCTTTGCGGCGGCACCAGACTCGATCCAGACATAACTCCCCCCAGCCCCCGCAGGCGGATGCGCAACAACGCCCCCATTCTCGCGCCGAAACTTCAACACCAACCCCTCATCCGTGACCGTGGCACTCGCCAGATGCCCCTGCAACACCGGAGCAGGAAACACCGTGTTTGCTGAATTCGGATTCAAACAGGAAGAATTGCCTTGGCGAAAGGGGCCACTTCCGCGACCCGCCTTGCCAGTTCATGTGCGATCGCCAGTCACTGTTCGATCAGCAGATTGATGACCACCGGCCGCACACGCGCTAGTCCGCGTTGACGACGAGCGATTCGAGTGCGGCGCGCAATTCGGCAGGCAGCGCGACCGGCCTGCGCGTGGCGCGGTCCACATAGACATGCACAAAGTGACCTTCTGCAGCTGGCTGCACGTCACCGTCCTTGAATAGACCCACCTCGTAGCGCACGCTCGTCGTACCGAGCCGCGTCACTCGCAGACCGGCTTCGACACGCTCAGGAAACACCAGCGGCGCGAAGTACTTGCACTGCGTTTCGACCACCAGCCCGATCGTTGCGCCGTGTTCGACATCGAGCACGCCGGCACGAATCAGATACTCGTTCACGACCGTGTCGAAATAGCTGTAATAGACGACGTTGTTCACGTGGCCGTAGACATCGTTATCCATCCAGCGGGTCGTGATCGGAAGGAAGTGACGGTACGCCGTACGCGGCGAGGGAACGTGTTTGGTCATCGTCAGAAGTGTGCGTGTCGTTGAGTGAAGAGGCGTTGTCAGAGCGATTCGATCAACATGCGGCGGTAGTCGTCTGCGGTCGCTTCGCGCGGGTTCGTCTTGTGGCAGTGATCGGCGAGCGCGCCTTTGATCACTTTGTCGAACACGCTTTCGTCGACGCCCATCTGCCTCAGACCGGTCGGCAGGCCAAGGCGTGCGGTCATGTCGAACAACGCCTGCGCGAGGTCGGCGTTTTCCGCGAGACCCATCACGCGCCGCATGCGTGCGTAGCGGCGATTCGCTACCACCGTGTCCGCGTGCTCGTTAAAACGCAGCACCGCGGGCAGCACGACCGCGTTGAGCGTGCCGTGATGCAGCGACGTGCGTCCGTTCACCGGCACGCCGCCCAGCGGATGCGACAGCGAATGCACGCAGCCGAGCCCCTTCTGGAACGCCATCGCGCCTTGCATCGACGCGCTCATCATGTGCAGACGCGCATCGCGATCGCTGCCGTCCCGGGTCGCGCGTTCGATCTGGGCCCAGCCGCGCTCCAGACCGTCGAGCGCAATACCGTCGGCGGGCGGATTGAAGGCCGGCGCGAGGAAGGTTTCTATGCAGTGCGCGATGGCATCCATGCCAGTGGCGGCGGTCAGGAGCGATGGCAGGCCGAGAGTCAGGCCCGGATCGCAGATTGCCGATTTCGGCAGCAGATGCCACGAGTGGAAACCAAGCTTGCGGCCATCGTTGAGGATCACAATTGCGCCACGTGCCACTTCGCTGCCGGTGCCCGAGGTGGTCGGAATCGCGATCAGTGGCGCGGCGGCGTCGGTGATCTTGCCGCTGCCGCCTTCGATGGTGGCGTATTCGGTCAACGTCCCTGGGTGGGTGGCCGCAATCGCGACGCCCTTCGCGAGGTCAATGGAAGATCCACCGCCCACCGCGATCAAACCGTCGCAGCCTTCTTCCTTATAGCGCGCCGCGGCAGCCATCACCATGGCTTCAGTCGGGTTGGATGGCGTGTCGTCGAAGACCGGCACCGTGCCGAGTTGCAGCGCATCGAGTGCGCGCTGCGCGACGCCGGCCGCCACCACGCCCTTGTCGGTAATCACGAGCGGCCGCTTGATGCCGATGCGCGCGCATTCCGAGGGCAGTTGCGCCAGGGCGTCGTAGCCCAGATGGATGTGGGTCAGATAGTAGATATAGGCCATATCAGAGGTGCATTCCGGATGAGGGGAAAGAAGCGCATCGCCGGCGGATGCTCCGCCCGGCGACACGTGCCTGCGTAGTGCACACATCGTGCACGCGCGATCGATTCTGCCCGCAAGCGATCGCGTCCTATCTCACTATTGCCCAGGTCGCTCGACGAACTCGAACGGCAAGCCGCGCCGGCGCATCCACTCAGCGAGCGCATGCCCTGTGCCGGCGCGCCACGGCCGCAGTTTGGCCGGCTCGACGAGCCGATACTCGAGCAGTTCCGGTGACAACGCGATCGTGCCGTACGCCCGCACGTGATACGCGATGATCAGTTCGTTCTTCCTGATGAACTCATAGACGCCGATCAGTTCAATCGTCTCGGCCTGCAGCGAGGTCTCTTCACGGACTTCGCGCGCGATGCCCTGCTCCGGCGTCTCGCCATTCTCCAGAAAGCCGGTGATCAGCGCGAACATGCCTTCGGGCCACGCGGCATTGCGCGCAAGCAGAATCTTGCCTTCGTATTCGACAATCGCGGCCACCACCGGCAACGGATTGTTCCAGTGAACATAGCCGCAGGTCTCATCGGGGCAGATTTGGCGTACGCGGCCGCCTTCATGTTCGGGGTCGATGCGTTCGGCGAGCGGCGTAGCGCAGCGGGGGCAGAATCGGTAGTCACTCATGGCAGGCGGGGATTGTCTCGGTGTGTCGTTGTAGTGTGTGCATTAATGCGCGGATTGGGTGGCTAGGCTCCCACCGGGCTTCATGTCATGACGCTTGGTGAGCAGCGAGCCAGGTTGGCCCTCACGCCGCGCACAGTTCCCTCACCTCGGCCGCAAAGCGCGCGACGGTCTCCGGTTGCGTATCCCACGCGCACATCAGGCGGCAACCGCCGGCGCCGATGAACTCGTAGAACTTCCAACCCTTTGCTCGCATAGCCTTCGCCACGTGGGTGGGCAATTGCGCGAACACCGCGTTCGATTCCGTCGGGAACATGATGCTCACCCCCGGAATCTCCGCGAGGCGCGTTTCGAGCAGTTTCGCCATGGAGTTCGCATGGCGCGCATTGCGCAGCCACACATCGCCGTCGAGCAAACCCAGCCATGGCGCCGAGATGAAACGCATCTTCGACGCCAGTTGTCCGGCCTGCTTGAGGCGGTAAGCGAAATCGTCGGCGAGCGCGCGGTCGAAGAACACCACCACTTCACCCACCGGCAAGCCGTTCTTGGTACCGCCGAAGCACAGCACGTCGACGCCCGCGCGCCAGGTGATCTCGGACGGATGCACGTCGAGCGCGGCCACCGCGTTCGCAAAGCGCGCGCCGTCCATATGGACCTTCAGATGGCGGCGTTTCGCAATCGCGGCAATCGCGCGCACTTCCTCGACGCTATAGACGGTGCCGACTTCGGTCGACTGCGTGAGCGTCACGACCTTGGGCTTCGGATAGTGGATGTCGGCGCGACGCGTCACGACGGCTTCGATCGCATCGGGCGTCAGCTTGCCGCCGACGCCGGGTGCCGTCAGCAGTTTCGAGCCGTTCGAGAAGAATTCCGGACCGCCGCACTCGTCGGTTTCGATGTGCGCGAGTTCATGACAGATCACCGAGTGATACGACTGGCACAGCGAAGCGAGCGCGAGCGAATTGGCCGCCGTGCCATTGAAGACGAAGAATGCTTCGCAGTCGGTCTGGAACAGGTCGCGCAGACGATCGCAGACCTGCTGGGTCCAGGAGTCGTCGCCGTACGCGGGTTCGTGGCCGCTGTTATTGGCGGCGATCAGCGCATTGAGCGCTTCGGGACAGATGCCCGCGTAGTTGTCAGACGCGAAATGTTGCATGGCTGGCGACGCGCCCGGCGACGGGCGCTAGAGAGAATGACGGGAAAGCGGTCATTTTAGTGCGCCAGCCAGGAAATTGTTTTTGCCTCGTCAGATTAAAGCGGGCGTTGCTTGCGCGGCAGGTGCGCAACCCCTGTCAGACCCAGCGCACCGAGGAGCAAGGCGCCCGCCGCCAGCCACAGCGCAAGCGAGAACGAGCCCGTATGGACAGCAATCGGTGCGGCCACCAGCGGCCCGATGATCTGCCCGACGCCATAGGCCGCGGTCGCGTAGCCCATCAGGCCGGCCGCGTGATTGCCGCGCAGACGGCGCGCCTCGCGCATCGCGAACAGCGTGATCGCGGTGAACGGTAGCCCGATCAGCACGCTGCCGAGCCCAAAGCCGCCCGCGGTCGGCCAGACGATGCCCAAGGCCACGCCGGCGGCCTGCAACACGTAGCAGCCTGCGAGTAGGGTGCGGTTGTCCCAGTGGTGCGGCAGGCGCGCTGCCCCCAACGCGCCGACGATCAGCGCAACGCCAAACATCGGCCAGAACAGGTCGGGCCACGCCGAACCCGGCAACGCATGGCGCGCAATCACGGGCAGGAAAGTCGCGGTGATGATGTAGCCGAAGCCCGGCACACCGTAGAGCAGGACGAGCCAGAACGCGTCGGCGCGGTGGGGGTCGCGGCCGGTTGGAGATGCTGCGTTGGGGTGGGCTGAGGGTGCCGGGGCGGCGTGAGGCGAAGGCGCCGCGGAGTCGGTGACGTGTCCGGCGACGAACACCCGCCAGACCAGCGCTGACAACACCGCCGCCGCCAGCCCGAAGCCCAGCCAGCCCGCGGTTGCCCCCCAGCCGCCCGCGACGCTTACGAACAGCCCGGTGGCGACGATTCCCGCTCCGGGGCCAGCATAGATCACACCGCTCCACCCATGCGCGTCCAGCTCGGCAAGCCGCCGCAGCCCCCATTGCGAGGCGAACACGAACGTCCACGCGCTGACGGCGCCCGCGACGAAACGCACGATCGCCCAGATCCAGAATTGGCTGGTCAGGCCCATCGCCAGGGTCAAAAGCACGGTGAGCAGCAGCCCCGTACGGACCATCCGCGCCGGTTCGACGCGCAACGCGGCGCATGTCACCGCTCCGGCGAAATAGCCCGCGTAGTTGAACGAAGCCAGCCAGCCGCCGTGGCGAATATCGAGCCCGCCCCCATGCAGCATCAGCGGCAAGAGTGGGGTAAATGCAAAGCGCCCAATCCCCAGCACCACGGCCAGCGTAACCATGCAAGCAATGGCCGCCTGGCGCGCCGGGTGGGGGCCGGTGGGGGCGACGAAGTTATGAGGTGCGGCGAGATCGTCCATACGGCGTCAAATTTGGCAAAGATGGTGGGAAAACGATGGCAAGGTGGGAAGCCGGCACTCCTGTGCCACAAGCTTTCGTAGTCATCGTAACTTGACGGTTCGATCACGAAAAATGAATAATACAGATAGAAACAATCACTCAGAGAGAATCATGGATCTGGCCGCCCTTACGATTTTTCGCGCGGTAGTGCGCGAAAACGGCGTCACGCGTGCCGCCGCGAAGCTGAACCGCGTGCAGTCGAACGTGACCACGCGTATCAAGCAACTCGAAGAGCAACTCGGCACGGAACTGTTCATCCGCGATGGCCGCCGGCTGGTGCTCACCCCCGCCGGCGAGACCTTGCTGCCGTATGCCGAGCGCCTGCTCGCGCTCGCCGACGAGGCCCGCCACGCGCTGAGCGAGAGCCGCCCGAGCGGCCGGTTGCGCCTCGGCACGATGGAAAGCGCGGCCGCGAGCCGCCTACCCGGCCTGCTCGCGCACTACCACCAGAACTGGCCCGAGGTGGAGCTCGAACTGGAAACCGGGACGACCGGCCGCCTGATCGAACGGGTACGGGAGTTCGAGGTGGACGCTGCGCTGATCGCGACCCAGCCCGACCCGGGCTGGGCCGGCGATCTGTTCGAGGCCGTGCCCGTGTTTCGCGAGGAGCTGGTGATGCTGACGCCGCGCGGCCATCGCCCGATTCGCGAGGCGCGCGATATCGCCCTCTCGACGCTGATCGCGTTCGAGCGAGGCTGTGCGTATCGCATCTATGTCGAGAAGTGGTATATGGAGCATGGCATCCGCCCGGCGCGGGTACTGGAGCTCGGCTCGTACCACGCGATCGTGGCGTGCGTGGCCGCCGGGGCGGGTGTGGCCGTCGCGCCGCGCTCGGTGCTCGAATTGCAGCACGACATGAACAACATCGCGATTCATTCGCTAGCCGACCTGGGCACGATCGACACGCTGCTGGTTTGGCGGCGTGGGCATTTCTCGTCGGCGCTCAAGGCGTTGCGTGAGACCTTGCTGGCGAACAGTAATCTCGTGCCGCCTGCGATGGGCAAGAGCGAGGTGGGATTGGAGACCGTGTAAAGCAAAAGAGCCACGAGTTTTTACGCTCGCGGCTCTTTTTGTTTTTAGCCGCCGCGCTTCAGAAGCGCGGCAATCCCAGTGACTTACAACTGCGCTTCGACCCAGCCCTTCACGCCTGCCAGCGCCGCCGGCAGATTGGCCGGCTCAGTGCCGCCGGCTTGGGCCATGTCGGGACGGCCACCGCCCTTGCCGCCCACCTGCTGCGCCACGAAGTTGACCAGTTCGCCAGCCTTCACCTTCTTGCTCGCATCCGGCGTCACGCCCGCGATCAGGCTAACCTTGCCGCCTTCCACCGAAGCCAGCACGATGGCCGCGCTCTTCAGCTTGTCCTTCAGCTTGTCGACCGTTTCGCGCAGCGTCTTCACGTCCGCGCCGTCCAGCATAGCCGCCAGCACGTGCACGCCCGCGACTTCGATCGACTGGCCGGCCAGTTCGTCGCCCTGGCTCGAAGCCATCTTCGACTTGAGCGCGCCGAGTTCCTTTTCCAGCGCCTTCACCTGATCCTGCACCTGGACGATGCGCTGCGTGAGTTCCGACGGCTGTGCCTTCAGCGCAGCGGCTGCCGCGTTGATGCGTGAATCGAGTTCCTGCACGTAGCGCACCGCGTTGTCGCCGGTGATCGCTTCCACACGACGGATGCCGGCTGCAACGCCGCCTTCCATCACGATCTTGAAGAAGCCGATATCGCCACTGCGACGCACGTGCGTACCGCCGCACAGTTCGCGCGAGAAGCCCAGATCCAGCACGCGCACTTCGTCGCCGTACTTCTCGCCGAACAGCGCCATGGCGCCGCCCTTCACCGCTTCGTCGAACGGCATCACGCGCACGATGCCCGGCGCGTTCGCCAGCACTTCCGCGTTCACGATGGCCTCGACCTGGCGGATCTGCTCCTCCGTCATCGGCGCATTGTGCGCGAAGTCGAAACGGGTCTTGTCCGGATCCACGAGCGAACCCTTCTGTTGCACGTGCGAGCCGAGGACTTCACGCAAAGCCTTGTGCATCAGGTGGGTGGCCGAGTGGTTGCGCTCGGTGCGGGCACGACGCACTGCGTCGATTTCCGCCTTCACGACGTCGCCGACCTTAAGCAGCCCCTGCTCGAGCGTGCCGTGGTGGCCGACCACATCGGCTTGCACCTTCAGTGTGTCGGCGACCGCAAAGCGCACGCTCGCGTTGGCGAGCACGCCTGCGTCGCCGACCTGGCCGCCCGATTCCGCGTAGAACGGCGTGTGATCCAGCACGACCACGGCCTGCTGGCCCTGCGTCACTTCCTTGACCGAAGCGCCATCCACGTACAGGGCGATGACCTTCGCGTCGTCGAAGACGATTTCTTCGTAGCCGTGGAACGTGGTCTTCGCGCCCGAGTATTCGAGGCCTTGCGCCATCTTGAACTTGCCGGCCGCGCGCGCCTGGTCGCGCTGGCGCGCCATGGCTTCGTCGAAGGCAGCTTCGTCCACCGTCACTTCACGTTCGCGGCACACGTCCGCCGTGAGATCCAGCGGGAAGCCGTAGGTGTCGTGCAGCTTGAATGCCAGTTCGCCATCGAGCGTCTTGCCGCCCTTCGCTTCCAGATCGGCCAGCGCGCTTTCGAGGATCGACATGCCGTGTTCGATGGTCTCGAAGAAGCGCTCTTCTTCCTGACGCAGCACGTCCGTCACGCGTTGTTCCGCTTGCTTCAGCTCCGGATACGCCTCGCCCATCTGCGCGACCAGATCCGCCACCAGACGATGGAAAAACGAACCCTTCTTGCCCAGCTTGTAACCGTGACGGATGGCGCGGCGCACGATGCGGCGCAGCACGTAGCCGCGGCCTTCGTTGCCCGGGATCACGCCGTCGACGATCAGGAACGAGCACGCGCGGATGTGATCGGCGATCACCTTCAGCGAGTTGTTGGTCAGATCGGCCACGCCGGTTTCACGGCCAGCCGCCTTGATCAGTGCCTGGAACAGGTCGATCTCGTAGTTGCTGTGCACGTGCTGCAGCACGGCTGCGATACGCTCCAGACCCATACCGGTGTCGACGCACTGCTTGGGCAGCGGCGTCATGTTGCCTTGCGCGTCGCGGCTGAACTGCATGAACACGAGATTCCAGATCTCGATGTAGCGGTCGCCGTCTTCCTCAGGCGATCCCGGCGGGCCGCCCCACACTTCCGGGCCGTGGTCGTAGAAAATTTCCGAGCACGGACCGCATGGGCCGACGTCGGCCATCTGCCAGAAGTTGTCCGACGCGTAGCGCGCGCCCTTGTTGTCGCCGATGCGGATGATGCGCTCGGTCGGCACGCCCACTTCCTTGGCCCAGATGTCGTACGCCTCGTCGTCTTCCTGATAGACGGTCACCCACAGCTTGTCTTTAGGCAACTGGTAGACGCCCGTCAGCAACTCCCACGCGTAGTGGATCGCGTCGCGCTTGAAGTAGTCGCCGAACGAGAAGTTACCGAGCATCTCGAAGAACGTGTGGTGACGCGCCGTGTAACCGACGTTCTCCAGATCGTTGTGCTTGCCGCCGGCGCGCACGCTGCGCTGCGCGGTCGTGGCGCGTGAGTACGGACGCGATTCCGCGCCGAGGAACACATCTTTGAACTGCACCATCCCCGAATTGGTGAAGAGCAGCGTGGGGTCGTTGCCGGGCACAAGGCTCGACGAGCGAACGATCGTATGGCCCTTCGATTCGAAGAACTTGAGGAATTTCTCGCGGATTTCGGCGGCTTTCATAGCGTACTGGGGGACGGTCCTGGCTGGATCTGGCGACATCCGAGGGTGACATCTGGGATGCGCCAACCGAGTGCTGCTTAAACGACTGATTATACGGGATCGGGGCCCTTAGGCGGCGGCGCGCACCGCCTCGTGGGCAGGATTAGCCGTTTGGCCAGGTTTTGGCCCCGGCTGCCGCGTTTAGGGGCATGTCATTCGTCCTATGCCATCCGGCTGAATGGGCCGGCAAGCAGGAATCGCTTAAGATTCTGCACATTGCCACTGCGACGACATGTGCATTATCGCCACAGCGCGCGCCTGGGGCGCGCTGGCCTCACCGCTCGGCCAACAAGGAGACATCGAAAGAATATGGGCGCTCTCAGTCATATCCGCGTACTGGACCTCACCCGCGTACTCGCCGGTCCGTGGTGCGCACAGACACTCGCCGATTTCGGTGCAGACGTCATCAAAGTCGAACGCCCGGAAGTCGGGGACGACACCCGCCACTGGGGTCCCCCGTACCTGAAAACGCCGGACGGCGCGGATACGCACGAAGCCGCCTACTACCTCGCGGCGAACCGCAACAAGCGCTCGGTAACCGTGGACATCGCCACGCCCGAAGGCCAGCGCATCATCCGTGAACTGGCCGCGCAAAGCGACGTGGTGCTGGAAAACTACAAGGTCGGCCAGTTGAAGAAATACGGGCTCGACTACGCGTCGCTGAAAGAGGTCAAGCCGGACATCGTCTACTGCTCGGTCACCGGCTTCGGTCAGACCGGACCGTATGCGCAGCGGGCAGGCTATGACTTTATCGTGCAGGGAATCGGCGGCTTCATGAGCATCACTGGGGAGCGCGACGGCTTGCCCGGGGGCGGTCCGCAAAAGGCAGGCGTGGCGATCGCGGATCTGATGACCGGCATGTATTCGACCATTGCCGTGCTTACCGCCCTCACCCACCGCGACCGCACGGGCGAAGGCCAGTACATCGACATGGCGCTGCTCGACGTGCAGGTCGCGATGCTGGCGAACATGAATTCGAACTTCCTCGCAAGCGGCCAGCCGCCGGTGCGTTGGGGCAACGCGCACCCGAACATCGTGCCGTATCAGACTTTTCAGACCAGCGACGGCTGGATCATCGTCGCCGTGGGCAACGACGGGCAGTTCCGGAAATTCGTCGAAGCGGGGGGGCGGCCCGAACTCGCTGACGACGAGCGTTTCGCCACCAACCCGGAGCGCGTGCGCAATCGCGACACGCTGGTGCCGATCCTCGCAGAGATGGTCCGCACGCTCGGCAAGCAGCAATGGATTTCCGCGCTCGAAGCCGCCGGCGTGCCCTGCGGCCCGATCAACGATCTGGCGGAGGTGTTCGAGAACGAGCAGGTCGTCGCGCGAGGGATGCAGGTCGATCTGCCGCATCCGTCCGGCGGTACGGTGAAGCTGGTACGCAATCCGATCAACATGAGCGGGACGCCTCCGCAGGCACTCGCTCATCCGCCGACGCTCGGCGAGCATACCGACAGCGTCCTGCGCGAGGTACTGGGGTACGACGACGAGCGAATTGCGCAGTTGCGCGGAAAGTCGGTTATTTGAAGCCGTGGCGAAGCGTCGCGGAATGCGCGGGCTGAGATATCGCTTTACCGGACCATAGCTTGGGCCGGCCCTGAACGCGAACCTGCGTCCAGCGTCAACTCACGCCGAGCGGGGCCGCGACGCACAGCCCACCGCGCCGGCCCTCACCCACCCGCCGCCCCCCGCGCGAGCGACGCCAGCCACTGCCGCCCCTCATCCCAGTCGCCGAGACCACTGTCGGCGTTGATATGCCCACGCGCACCGATCTCGCGCCAGCTACTGCCCCACGCCGCCGCGCATTCCTGCGAAAACGGAATGCCGCCATACGGATCGTCCGTACTGGCCACCACCACAGTGGGGAAGGGCAACGCTGCCAGCGGCACCGGCGCAAAACCGCTCGCGTCCGGCGGAAACGCCGCGCCGGACGGATCGGGCAACGCAACCAGCAGCGCGCCCGCCACTTTCGAGAGGCTCCGGGCGCTCGCGTATTGCGCGGCCCAAAAAGCCACGGTGAGACAACCCAGACTATGCGCGGCAAAAGCAACCGGCCGCGCCGACGCAACCACCGCCGCCTCGAGCGTACGGCACCAGGCATCGCGCACCGGATGATCCCAATCCGGCATCTGCACGCGCTCAAAACCCGCATGCAAGGTTTCCCAACGCGTTTGCCAATGACCCTCGCCCGAGTTCATGTAACCCGGCAACACCAACACCGTCTGCTCGATCATCGCACTGCCCCGTCGCTATGTGATTACGGCTCGCCGCTCATTGGAATACCCGCGCCACGCCCACGCCGCGCGGGTCGGCGGACGGTTGCGGCGTCGTGCCGTCCACCCGGATCAACTGCACATCGCCGTTGAACGACTGCTCCTCCAGCGTATAACCCTTGGCCTTCAGTTGCTCGGCCAGATCGCCCGTAATCGGATGATACGGCTCCGAATAGATCGTCTTCTGCGGCAGCAACTGATGGTGAAAGCGCATCGCGGCCAACGCGTCGGCCGGCGACATGCCGAAATCGTATATATCCGTCATCACCTGGAAAATCGTCGTGAAGATCCGCGAGCCGCCCGGTGTGCCGATCGCGAGGGCCACCTTGCCGTCCTTGAGCAGGAGGGTTGGAGTCATCGACGACAGCGGCCGCCGGCCCGGCGCAATCGTGTTCAGCTCATCGGCCGAGGCGCCGCTCGCGCCCGGAGAGTTCGCGGCACGGGGCGTGGTGACGAAATCGTCCATCTCGTCGTTGAGCAGAAAACCGCCGCCGTCTACCACCACGCCCGAACCAAATGAGCCGTCGAGCGTATAGGTGTTCGAAACCGCGTTGCCCCATTTGTCGACCACCGAGAAGTGCGTCGTCTGCGGCTTTTCGGCCGTCGCATCGGCGAGACCCGGTTTGACGGCCGCCGCGCCCGGCACTTCGTCAGGGCTCACTTCGTCGGCACGTTGTGTGAGATACGCGTCGTCGATCAGCTTGTCGACCGGCACTGGCGTCGCATCCGGGTCATCCAGGTATTGCTGGCGGTCGGCAAACACCCGGTCCTCGATCTGCGCGATCAGGTGGATATACGGGGCGGAATTCAGGTCGAGGCCGCCGAACGCCTGCTTCAGATCGGCCTTCATCTTGAGCATCTGGATCAGTCCAATGCCGCCCGAGCTTGGCGGCGGCGCCGTGACAATCTGGTAGCCGTTCCAGTCGGCGCTCAAAGGTTGACGCCAGATCGCCTTGTACTGCAGCAGATCCTGTTTGGTGACGAGCCCGTGGCCGTACATCTGGTTCGTGATCAGATCAGCCGTGTGCCCCTCGTAGAACTCACGCCCGCCGTCACTGGCGATGCGCCCGAGTGTCTGCGCCAACTCGGGCTGCCGAAAATTGACGCCCGCCTTCAGGTTGGAGAAGTACGCATCGAAGTTGGTCTTGCCGGCGAAACCCGACGCGGCATCGTCATGGGTCTTCTGCAGCCGTGAATCGACCTTGAACCCATCTGTTGCATAGTGGATGGCCGGCGCCAGCACCTGTTTCCACTTCAGCTTGCCGAAGCGCCGCTGTGCCTCCCACAGGCCATCGACCGTGCCCGGCACGCCCACGGCGCGAGCGCCGATCTCGCTCATGCCCGGGATGGGCTTGCCCTTGTCGTCGAGGTACATGTCGCGCGTCGCCGTCTGCGGCGCGCGTTCCAGGTAGTCTAGGAAATACGGCTTGCCGTCCACATATAGCGTCATGAAGCCGCCGCCGCCGAGATTGCCCGCGTCGGGATAGGTTACGGCGAGGGTGAAGGCAATCGCCACGGCGGCATCCACCGCGTTACCGCCTTCGGCAAAGATCTGCTGCGCCGTGTCGGCACTGTACTGATCGGGCACCGCCACGGCCGAGCCGTCCAGAACCGGCTTCGGGGCCGTTTTCGCCAGCGCCGGCGGGGTCGTGACGAGACCCGCAACGCAGACGGCAAACAGCACGGCGGCCGCGGTCAGTTTCAGCGCGATGGTGGTGGCGTGGCTCATGATGGATTCCTTTCAGACGAGTTTCAGGTGCTGCCAGGCGATCAGTACGGCGCCGCGACGGTCGCATCCTAAGGTGGCCGCTCGTGCGCGAACAAAGCGATTTACGTCCTGTTACAGCGTGCAACGGCGCCCGAAAAACCTCCAACCGTTGGCTGGACGCCGCACTCGGTCTGCCAGAAGGGTACTCGTCAGGTAGAATTGACAGATAAGTGAGCGCACCACGCGCCCTCGACCGACCTTCTTCTTTTCGCATGAATACCGAACGCAACGACGCGCCAGCGGCATCCAATTTCATTCGCAACATCATTGACGAAGACAACCGCTCCGGGAAGTGGGGCCAGCGTGTGGAAACGCGCTTCCCGCCTGAGCCGAACGGCTATCTGCACATTGGCCATGCGAAGAGCATCTGCCTGAACTTCGGCGTGGCCGGCAGCTACGGCGGCATTTGCCATCTGCGTTTTGACGATACCAATCCGGAAAAGGAAAGCGTCGAGTACGTCGAGTCGATCATCGACGCCGTGAAGTGGCTCGGTTTCGAATGGAAGAAGGACGATAACGAACATCTTTACTACGCAAGCGACTACTACGACAAGCTGTACGAGTTCGCCGAACTGCTGGTCCAACGCGGCAAGGCCTATGTAGACAGCCAGTCGGCCGAGGAAATGCGCGCCAATCGCGGCTCGGCTACGGAAGTCGGCACGCTCTCGCCGTTCCGCGAACGTTCGGTAGAGGAGAACCTCGATCTGTTCCGCCGCATGAAGGCCGGCGAGTTCAAGGAAGGCGAGCATGTGCTGCGCGCGAAGATCGACATGGCATCGCCGAACTTCAACATGCGCGATCCGGTCATCTACCGGATCCGTTTCGCCCATCACTACCGCACCGGCGACACGTGGTGCGTGTATCCTATGTACGACTACACGCACTGCATTTCGGACGCGCTGGAAAACATCACGCATTCGCTGTGCACGCTGGAGTTCGAAGACCACCGGCCGCTGTACGACTGGATCCTGAACGAACTGGCCGACGCCGGCGTGTTCACCCGCCCGCTGCCGCAGCAAATCGAGTTTTCGCGCCTGAACCTGACGTACGCAATCACCAGCAAGCGCAAGCTGCTGCAACTCGTCACCGAAGGTCATGTGGACGGTTGGGACGACCCGCGCATGCCCACCATCGTAGGGGTGCGCCGGCGCGGCTTCACACCGGAGGCGATCCAGTTGTTCTGCGACCGCATCGGCGTGACGAAGGTCGATTCGTGGATCGACATGAGCGTGTTCGAGGGCGCGCTGCGCGACGACCTCGACGACAAGGCACCACGCACGGCCGCCGTGCTGGATCCGGTGAAGCTGATCATCGACAACTTCCCTGAAGGTCTCACCGAAGAATGCAACGCGCCGGTGCACCCGCATCATCCGGAGCACGGCACGCGCCTCTTCCCCATCTCGCGCGAGCTGTGGATCGAACGCGACGACTTCACCGAAACGCCGCCCAAGGGCTACTTCCGTCTGTTCCCGGGCAACAAGGTGCGCCTGCGCTACGGCTACGTGATCGAGTGCACGGGTGCGGACAAGGACGAGAACGGCAACGTCGTCGCCGTCCACTGCAATTACTTCCCGGACAGCAGATCGGGCACCGAAGGCGCGAACAACTACAAGGTCAAGGGCAACATCCACTGGGTCAGCGCCGCGGGCGCTGTCCCAGCCGAAGTGCGGATCTACGACCGCCTGTTCAAGGAACCGCAGCCGGATGCAGGCGGCCGCGATTACCTCGAGGCGCTCAATCCGGACTCGAAGCGGGTGGTACAGGCCTACCTGGAACCGGGCGCGCGCGATGCGCTGCCGGAGCAACGCTATCAGTTTGAGCGGCATGGTTACTTCGTCGCCGACCGCGTCGATTCCAAGCCGGGCAAACCTGTATTCAATCGCATCGTCACTCTGCGCGACAGTTGGGGCAAGCCAGCGTAAGCTGGGCCTGCTGACCAGGCGGCTGACTGCAGCCGCAGCGCGTTTTCGCCGGACCGCGTGGGTGTCCGCAATTTCCACGGGGTCCGGTCCGTTCGTCGCACAACGGTTCAGCTAGAGTGACGGTGCGCGCACCGCTCCGGGAGGAACGATGATGTTTGCAGCCCGCCGTCCGTCACGTACGCGCGCCACACTGGTCGCGCTGGTTACGGCATGGCTCGCATGCTCCGCGCACGCGCAGGAACTCACCGGCACGCTCAAGAAAGTCCACGACGATGGGATCGTCCTGCTCGGCGTGCGCGAAGCCTCCATCCCCTTCTCCTACTTCGACGGCCACGGCACGGTGGGCTATTCGCAAACCATTGCGCTTGCGATCGTCGACCAGCTCAAGAAGACGCTTGGCCTGCCCGATCTCAAGGTGCGCGAAGTTGCAGTGACCTCGTCGAACCGCATCCCAATGCTGCAGAACAGCCAGATCGATCTGGAATGCGGCTCGACCACGCACACGCGTGAGCGCGAAAGCGAAGCGGCCTTTTCCGATAGCTTCTTCCAGTATGCGGTCCGAATGATCGTGCGCCGCAGTAGCGGCATCAGCGATTTTCCGGACCTGGCCGGTAAGGCCGTGGTGACCACAGCAGGCACGTCCGATGAGCGGTTGCTTCGTGAGCTGAACGCGGATAAGCATCTCAATATGCGCATTACCAGCGTGCGCGATCACTCGGACGCGTTTGCCGCGCTCAAGGAGGACCGTGCGGTGGCCTTCGTGATGGACGAACCGATCATCTATGGCTTCAAGGCCACCGACCCGCACCCGGACGACTTCCTGATAACAGGTACGCCGCTCGGCTATGAGGTCTACGCGTGCATGTTCCGCAAAGGCGACGCGCCGATGCGCGAGCTTGTGAATGGCGTGATTGAGCGGATGCAGACGTCCGGCGAAGCGGAGCGTCTCTACAACGTGTGGTTCACGCAGCCGATTCCGCCCCACGGTATCAATCTCAATTTCCCGCTGTCGGCGGCGATGCGCGCGTTGTTCGCGCATCCGAACGATCGCGCGCTCGACTGAGCGCGCCTCGCGCTCGCATCCCGCTTGAGGTGGGTGCGGTGGCTTGACCCGGCTTGTAGCAGACCGTTGGCCGGGCCCTGCTTGCGGGAGAAGCCTGGTTTCCTGCCGCGCCTACATTCAGAAGCTGCGATGCAGTTCTGCCAGCGACAACGTCGTCTGGAACAGACGCGACAGACTGCGGCTCGCATACCGTTCGACTTCCTCCGGCGCGGCCCAGCGATAAGCGTCCATTTCGGGAATGAGCGTGCCGTCCGAGCGGCGTGGAAACATCGAAGTGCAGACGCAATCTGTCAGATCGAGCTCGTCGTCATGAGCACGTGCCGCGAACAGATGCAGATCCTTGTCACGCCGGTAGACGAACAGGCCGAGATCTTTCAGGCGCTCGGCCGCGATCACGATGCCGGTCTCCTCGACCATCTCGCGCAGCGCCGTGACGTGCGGCGCCTCGCCCTCCTCGCCATGCCCTTTCGGGATATCCCAATGGGACGTCTCGGTGGCATGCGCGAGCAACACGCGTCCATGCGGATCGAGCAGAACGACGCCGCAGGAGACGACGCGCGCGCTCACTGCGTGACGCCGCCGCGGGGCCGCGGCGCCAGGAAAACTTCAAGCGGCCAGGGCGTCACGGCAGCGCTGCTTCTACGCCCGCTCAATGCTTCTTCTGAAGGTGCCACGTGCCACTGCCTTCCCGGCAGAACTGCGGACGCAGTGTCATCGACTGCCCTTTCGCGTTCAGCACCACCGCCACGTCGCGACAGGTGCGATCGCCGTCCTTTGCGGTGCTCTGCGGGGTGATCGTTGCGTCAATGTGTACGCTGTTGCCCGTACCATCGTTGACCCAGGTGGCGGCTTCGCCATCCTGTTTCGAGTCGAGCGCGCTGAACACAGCAGTCTTCACCGAGTCGACGTCACGCTGCTTCATGTAGGCGATCGGGGTGTCGCCAAGGAAGCCGAGGTTCGCTGCGTAAGCGCCAACTGTTGCAGCCAGCAGCAGTCCGCCCACGGTGACATGAAACAGGGCACGGGTTCGCATCGACATTGAGTGTTCTCCTCGAGAGATCGTTCGGGCGGTCACGAAGCGGTTCGTGATCTGGACCTGAAAAGGATAGCATGCCGCCCGTGTGCGAGTGACTCGGCGCGTCACCTTGACACCGGATTCGTGCAATGGCGCGCGGCCTTCCACGCCAGTATCCGAGCGATGCACAACGCTAACCTACGCAGGTAACTCATCTCATTAGCGGTGTTTTCGGACTCGTCTCATATTCGTTGTCGCAAGGAATTCATAAGATTGGCTGTTCAGCGCAAAACCTATGCGCGCATTACCGTCCGTCGCTCTCATGGAACTCTCGTTCGCTCTCAAGTTTTTCTCGTTTGTGCTCGTGCTCTTTTGCATCGCACTTGTGCCGTTCTTCGTGCGGCGCGACCCCGCGCCGGTGCCGAGCATCATCAGCATCGAGGCACTGCCGCGCCCAAAGTGGCCAAGCCTTGTGACCCGCGCGGGTACCGTCACGCTGCTCGCATCGTTTGTGCTGCTGGTCGGCGGCTGCTATTTGCTGATCAAGGGCTAACGCCCAAGCAACCTCACAGCGGCCTGAATCGCCCCTCCTAAGCGGCCTGAGTGCACCGTCCGTCCCTCCCTGAACTGTATCTGTCCGCCCTTACCCGTCTCCCCTAGAATCACGCATGCCGCCACTCACTGGACTGAGCATGCTGCAACTACTCGGGAAAATCACATCGATCAACGTCCGCAAGGTGCTTTGGACCTGCGCGGAGTTGCAATTGCCGTTTGAACAGGAAGATTGGGGATCCGGTTTCCGGTCAACCGATACCGCAGACTTTCTCGCGCTCAATCCCAATGCCATGGTGCCCGTCATCAAGGATGGCGACTTCGTGCTCTGGGAATCCAATTCGATTATTCGCTATCTGGCGTCCCGCTACGGCGGCGCGCAGATCTACCCCGCCGATCCGCAAGCGCGAGCGCGTATCGATCAGTGGATAGACTGGCAAGCGTCGGAGCTGAACCGGTCGTGGAGCTACGCTTTCCTCGCCCTTGTCAGAAAGTCACCCGATCATCAGGATGCCGAAGCGATCAAGGCATCATCCGCCAATTGGGCGAAGCATATTGGAATACTCGACAGACAGCTCGATTCGACGGGCGCGTTTATCGCAGGGCGGGATTTCTCTCTCGCGGATATCCCGATTGGACTGTCGCTCAACCGCTGGTTTAACACGCCGCTGGCCCATCCGCATTTTCCTGCGGTGTCCGACTATTTCGAGCGGCTGGCCGATCGGCCAGGCTTCGTCGCCTATTGCCGAAACGGCACGCCATGATCCCCCGCGATCAGTCCACAGACAATTCCATCACCTGGGCCGCCGCGGCTTCATGCGGCGCGGTTTCCTCTGCGCTCACGAGCCACCAGCACAGTGCGGCTGCACTTAGCGCAATGATGCCCGCCGCCAGCAACACGCCTTCGTAACCGTAGCCGAGACTACTCCGCGCAATGGACGTGGCGCCGTCATGCGCCTGAAGCAGCGCCGTGGCCGAGGCAAGATTGCCGTTGGCGATCGCATGCGTGATCGCCAGCCGGTCTGTGCCGGCCAGATTGGGCAAGGCATCGGCAACGCTCCCGCCAATCCGCGCGAACAGGATGGCCCCCAGAGCCGCGAAGCCGACCACGATTCCGCTAAAGCGCATCGTCCCGGATACGCCCGATGCCATGCCTGCGCGCTCGACGGGAATCACGGTCATGCCGACTTTGGCAATCTGTCCGTTCAGAATGCCGGCACCCATCGAAGCGATCAGCATGCTTTCGAAAATCGCCGAGTAGTGAAATAGCGTGATTCGCAACGCCGTGAGCAGGAGCCCGGTGCCGACGCAGACCAGTCCGATCACGAGCAGTGCGCGGCCAGACAATCGCCGGTCGAGATAGAGCGCGACGATGCGCGGCACGACGAACAGCGGCACGGCAAGCGGCAACATCAAGAGCCCGGCTGTGAGCGGCGCATAACCCAGCGCGCTCTGGAAGAAAAACGGCAGATACGTCAGCATCGTCAGGAACGCAACGGCATAAGCGACACCCGCAATGTTCGCGCCAAGATAGGTGCGGCGCAAAAAGTACTTCAGATCGACCATCGGTCGGGACTGTACCGTCTCGACCAACACGAAGGCGATCAGCATGGCGGCGGCAACACCCAGCTCGACGAGAATCGGCTTGCTTAGCCAGCCGGCCCGGTTGCCGGAAATCAGTGCGAGCGTAGTCAGCCCGAGAAAGCCGCTAAAGGTCAGGACGCCAGCGATATCGACGCGCATGGCATGCGGGTCTTTCGACTCCTTCACCGCATAGAGCGTCAGCGCGATCATCGCGGCACCGACGGGCAGGTTGACGTAGAAGGCCCACTGCCAGCCGAACAGTTGCGTGATCAAGCCGCCCGCCACCGGCCCAAGCATGATGGCAACGCCAATCACCGAACCCCAGAACGCGAATGCGCTAGCGCGCTCGCGGCCCTGAAAACCATGCGCCAGGATTGCCAGCGCGGCGCTCAACTGGAGCGCCGCGCCCACCCCCTGCAAGGCGCGGGCGTAGTTGAGCAGCGTCGTAGAAGTCGCCGCGCCGCAGATGCCAGAAGCAAGCGTAAAGATGGCCAGCCCCACCACCAGCATGCGCTTGCGCCCGAAGCGATCGGCCAGCGCCCCCGCCGGCATGACGAGAGTGGCGAAAGCCAGCGTGTAGGCGCTGATCACCCATTCGATCGCCGCGAAATCCGCGTGCAAGGAGCGCGCGATCGACGTCAGCGAGACCGCGACGATGTTGGCATCGAGGTTGATCATGAACGACGGCACAGACACGCACAGCAAGAGCAGCAACCTGTTTTGCATTTCGACCACCTGTGGAATACATCGGGGTACTGCAGCAAGCCATGCCGCCATGCGGCCACGCCACGCCGGCTGCGGACGGGACCACTTACGACATCGATTCGAGCAGCGCAGTCATGCGCTCCGAAAAATCCGGCGACGCGATCAGATCGAGCGTGGCCCGCAGTTGCGCTGCGGCCGGCTTGCCGAAGGCATCGTCGAAGCTGATCTGCACTTTCTTCCAGATCACCCGCGCTTCCTCCAGCTTGTGGCGGCCGTCTTTCGTGAGGTGAACACGGCGGCTGCGGCGGTCTTCTTCGTCCACCACCAGTTCCACGAGACCATCGCGGATCAACGGCTTCAACGTATGACCGAGGGCCGACAGGTCCATCACCAGGTTGTCGGCCAGCACACGCATGGTGGGGGTGCCGACACGATCGATCTGCACCAGCAACGAATACTGCGTTGCGCGCAGCCCGCATGACTCGAAGGCATCGTCGTAGATCTGTCCCATACGGCGCGCAGCCCGGCGGATTGCCGCGTTGACGCAGACGCTTGGGCTTCCGTGATGCGGTTGCGCAGCAGCTCGACCAGTCTTCATGGCGCACTCAAATTACAGGTATATACCTGTATTCTACCGCAATGTCGCGAACTGGCAAGCTTGCTGCAAAATCGCTGCCCCGACGCGTGGGCCCGAAACTGCGCCTCGGGCGTGTGAATTGCTATGCTCGCAGTTGTATCCTCGAGGTCCTGAGGAGCCTGTGCCTGCCCCGCCAACCAGACTGTCGCCAAAATGAAACTTTCGTTGCCGCCCCACGGACGGTCCAACCGCGTGTATCCGCCGGGCTCGCCCAGCCTGCACGGCCTCGCGTCGGTGATTACCGGTGTCGTCGTGGTGTGCGGGCTGTATTTCGGCCGCGCCGTCCTGATTCCGATCACGCTGTCGGTGCTGCTCAGCTTCCTGCTCGCGCCGCTGGTAGCGACGCTGCGGCGTCTGCGCATGGGGCAGTTGCCGTCGATTTTCATTGCGGTGTTCTTCGCGCTCGCCATCGTGCTGGGCGCGGGCGCGCTCATCACGGCACAGATCGTCCAGCTCGCGGCCGATCTGCCGCAATATCAGGTCGCCATCGAACAGAAGATTGAGACCGTGCAGGAAAAGACTGTCGGCCGCGCCGATGTCCTGCTGGGCAAAGCCGCGTTGACGCTGCAGCGGGTCGCGCCGTCGCGCCCGGCGGCGCCGCGCAGTTTCGGCAGAGCGAGCCGGAACGCCCCGCAGCCACCCATGCCCGTCGAAGTGCACGAACCGGCGCTCACGCCGATGCAACTGGCACAACGAGCGTTTTCGCCAGCCATCGCGCCGCTTGAGACGACCTTCATCGTGCTGGTCGTGACCATCTTTATCCTGTTGCAACGTGAGGATCTGCGCGACCGCCTGATCAGCCTGTTCGGCTCGCGCGACCTGCATCGCACCACCACCGCCATCAACGACGCCGCGAGCCGTCTGAGCCGCTACTTCGTCGCGCAACTGGGCCTGAACCTCAGCGTGGGCGCGGTGATCGCCGTCGGTCTCGCGGGCATCGGCGTTCCGGGCGCGCTGCTATTCGGTGTCGTCGCGGCGCTGCTGCGCTTCGTGCCGTACATCGGCATCTGGATTGCCGCGTTGCTCGCAACGTGCCTTGGCGCTGCCATTCAGCCGCAGTGGACCATGGCCGTGTGGACCTTCATCCTGTTCGTGGTTGTCGATCTCGTGGCAGGCCAAGTGGCCGAGCCGTATCTGTACGGCCGCCGCTCGGGCCTCTCGCCGCTCGCCGTGGTGGTTGCCGCGATTTTCTGGAGCTGGCTGTGGGGCCCCGTCGGGCTCGTGCTGTCGACCCCACTCACACTGTGCCTCGTCACCCTCGGACGCTATGCCGACCGGCTCAACTTCCTGACCATCCTGCTCGGCGACCAGCCGGCGCTGACGCCCGCGCAGACGTTCTATCAACGGCTGCTGGCGGACGATCCGCATGAAGCCATCGTGCAGGCCGACCGACTGCTCAGCGAGATGTCGGTAACCGATTACTACGATCAGGTCGTACTCGAAGGGCTGCGGCTCGCGCGTAACGACGCGCTGCGCGGCGTGCTGACTTCAGAGCAACTCGCGCGCTTTAACGAGGCGGTGGTCGATATCATCGAGAACCTCGAAACGGTCGACGGCCTGGCGGACGGGATCGTGAAGTCAGAGGCGGCCGATGCGACGCACGGCCACGATCACGATCACGGCCGAACCGAGCCGCATTACGGCGGCGGCATCGCAAGTGCGGACGCGCAGCCGCACGGCATGGGCAACGCCATGGTGCTGTGCATCTCGGGACGCGGCGCGTTCGACGAAGTGGCCGCGGCAATTGCCGTGCAATTGCTCGGCCGGCGAAACATCACGACTGTCGCGACGACCTACGAGCAATTCCGCAGTACGCGCAGCGAAGCGCGGAAAATCGACAGCGCGACGACTCTCTGCGTTGTGTCGCTCGACGCCGCCGAGTCGCCACCGTATTTGCGCAACCTGCTCAGACGCATCCGCAATCAACCCAAACCCATGACGGTGATAGTCGGCTTCGGCGGCCTGTCGGAAAGCGCGGTGGATGACGCAACGCCGGCCAACACCCGCAACGCCACGACGTTTCGCGGCCTGATCGAAGAGTGCCTCGCGGCTTCGCTCGCGACGCCGCGTCCTGAACAGCCACGGCAGGAACAAGTTCAAGGGGCCCCTCAAGGAGCCGCTTAAGCAAGCTGTCGTTCGCGCGGATCCGGCGCCACTGCGCGGCGGGATCGTTGCGCGGACGCCGCCAAACAACGGCCAAAATAACCGCCGAGGCGCCGCCGGTACAATACGTTCCAGGCCTCCACCGAACGCTCGACCCCGCCATGCAGCATCTGAAATACCTCAGCGCGTATCCGGCTGCGCTCCAGGACAAGGTTCGTCGACTGATCGCCGAACAGCAACTGGGCGCATATCTCGCCGATAAATATCCGCGCAGGCACACGGTGCAAACCGACCGCGCGCTGTACGAATACGTCGCCGATCTGCGACGTGAATTCCTGCGCAGCGGCCCCGCCATCGACAAGGTCGTCTACGACAGCAAGCTCGACGTGCTGCGGCACGCCCTGGGCCTCCACACGACCATCTCGCGCGTGCAAGGCGGCAAGCTGAAGGCGAAGAAAGAGATTCGCATTGCCTCGTTGTTCAAGGAGGGCGCACCCGAGTTCCTACAGATGATCGTCGTGCACGAACTCGCGCACCTGAAAGAAAGCGATCACAACAAGGCGTTCTACCGGCTCTGTGAGTTCATGCAGCCCGGCTATCATCAGACCGAGTTCGACTTGCGTCTCTATCTGACGCATCGTGAGCTCGTGCGCGAGCAGTCCATCTCAATGCAGGTCGCAAAACGCCCCGGTCTGGACGTCGATCCATAGCATCTTCCCGTTCGTCCTGTGGCTGTACACGAGCGCACGAGATTCGCGCTGGTTGCGCAGAAAACCGAGCACCGCGTGCAACGTATGTTTGCCGCGGTAACGCAGGGATCGCGTGGTCTCGCCGCTGCCAATGACAATCACGATCGGGTTGATACGCACTTTCTGTGCAATCTGATCAGGCGTTGCTGCGGACATACGAGCCTCCGGTGTGGGGTGCCACACGGGATAACGTCGACGACGCATCAAGCTTGAGCTTGGGGAAGAGACGGTAAGGCAGCGGACGCAGCTCAATCTCTGCGACGAGGAATGGGTGGCCCGCCCTACACGATTCGAACGTGTGACCTACGGCTTAGAAGGCCGTTGCTCTATCCGTCTGAGCTAAGGGCGGAAAATACGAGGCGACAGCGAAATTTTAACCGACCGGGCAACAAACGCCTCGGCTGATCAATAAGCGGTCAGTGTCGATACGACCGCCACGGCCTGCCCGGCCGCTGCCGCAAGCGAGTACCTACCTCGCGACGGCAAGAAGCCAACAGCCGGCCACGCTCAGCAGCCATTGCAGGGGCCGGATTATAACCGAACCTGCCCGGCAGGCCACGCCAGCGAGCCCGGCTGGCACGGCCCTCCCCGCATCACGGCCGCTGCGCGCTCAGGCCGGCTGCGCGTGCAGCATGAACCAGCCAAGACAGACGATACCCGCGATCACGCAGTACACGCCGAAGCTCGCGAGGCGCCCGCGCCCCTCGAAATAACGCATCAGAAAGCGCACGCTCAGATACGCGGCGATGGCAGTCAGCACGCCACCGAGCAGCGCGTCGCCCAGTTGGCCGGGCGCATGAAATAGCTTCGGCAGTTCGAGTATGCCGGCCGCAAAAATGATCGGCGTGCCGAGCAGGAACGAAAACTCCGCCGCCTTCTCCGCGCTCAGGCCCGCCGCATTGCCGGCGATCATCGTCAGACCGCTGCGCGAAAAACCCGGAATCAGCGCGCCGATCTGCGCCAGCCCGACAAAGAACGCCTGACGAAACGTCAACTTCTCCGGCGCCTGATGCACACGCGCGCGCTGCAGGCGGTCGCCGAACCACAACAGCACCCCGTTGACGATCAGCGCGATCGCCACGATGCGCAGATCGTGGAACAGCCGCTCGAGGCGCTTTTCGAGCACCAGACCGACCAGACCGGCCGGAATCGTGCCGATGATCAACGCCCACATCATGTGGCCGTCGTCGTTGCGGCGCCCACCGAGCGAGGCGAAGAAGCCGCCGATCAGCGCGACCCAACGCTTGCGGAAGTACCACAGCAGCGCGAGCGCCGTGCCGAGATGCAGCGCGACGAGGAACGGCAGCAACTGCGGCGCATGCTCGTCGATATGCATGCCGAACAGCGCGGGCACGAGCAGGGTGTGACCGAGGCTGCTGACGGGGAACAGTTCCGTGACGCCCTGCAGCACGCTCAGAAAAATCAGAAACAACAAGCTCACGCGGCGGTCCTTTTAGTGAGTGAAGAATAAGGAGCAGCACGCCGGCCTGGTGGAACCGACGTCTGGAAGCGCACCGATTATGCCTGGCCGCTATGTCAGCGCCAAGCGTTTGAGCCACGTTTGGGGAAATTTTGATGCGTTGCGACACAACTCGAAACGGTTGTTACGCCGCCGCAAGCCATTCGGGGGACGCCCTCGCGGCGAAGCTGCGCGAGGTGACGAACGGGGCGGATCCGCGTCGCAGGAGGCGGCGCGGCGGGCATCAGGACATCGACGCTAGCGTTCGAGCTGGTGGAAGAAGTACACCGTGCTGACGGCAAACATGCCGAACAGGGCGACAGCCATTGCCATTGCGAGATCCATGACACCTCCGGAATCCGGTCAGGCCCGGCGCTTGAAACGACCGGGCGATCTGCCGGATTATGGTCACCCTTCCCGGTGGCGCGAACCCGTAATTGCCCGAGAAGGGTTTCCCCGTAGCTCAAAGCAGCGCAAAATCGGCCTCGTGCCGCGCTTTTTTTGGCGCGGCCGTGAATCCACCGCTTCCAGACTGCTTCCAACCAGACCGTCCAACATGGCCCAATTCCAGCATCAGGACATCATTGAGATTGCACAAGGCGCATCGCTCTTGCGCTTCGCGCCGCAAGCCGGCGGCCGGCTCCTGTCGTGGCATATCGACGGACAGCCGATGATCCACTGGCCCGACGTGGCCGACTGGAGCCAACCCGCGAGAATCCGCGGCGGCAATCCGCTGCTGTTTCCGTTTCTCGGGCGCCATCGTGTCGACGGCCAGATCGGCCGCTGGCGCGACGCCTCCGGCACGGTGCGCGATTTGCCGATGCACGGCTTCGCGCGCGACCTGCCGTTTGCGGCCACCGTCGAACCCACCGCAGCTGCCGCTGGCGCCGGTGAAAGCGCCACGTTGCGCATGACGCTTACCGACAGCGACGCGACCCGCACTGGCTATCCGTTCGGCTTCCGCTTCGAGGCGGTTTATCGTCTTGCCGACGATCACACGCTCGACGTCGAGCTGACGACCACCAACACCGGCACCGCGCCACTGCCCTACTACGCCGGCCATCACTTCTACTTCTCGTTGCCCCACGCGCAACGTAGCGAGACCGTGCTGGAGCTGCCGCGCACCCAGCGCCGCTTTCAGCAGGCCGACGGCTCGATCAGCGCCGCCGAGCCGGGCGAGCCGCGCTACACGCTCGACGACGCAGGCATTCTCGACCGCTTCCACTGTCTTGACGGTGCGCCGGACCTGCCGGTGCGGCTCGTGGCACCCGGCCTGAACCGCGCCATCACGATCGACCTGCAACGACCGGGTTCGGTGCCCTGGTACGCGGTCACGACATGGACCGAAGCTGCGGAGTCGGACTTCTATTGCATCGAGCCCTGGCTCGGCCTGCCCGATGCGATCCACAATGGCCTCGGCCTGCGCTGGCTCGAGCCGGGGCAAACCGAGTCCGCGGCACTGCGCATCACCGTCGGCGCCCTGCGCTGATTCGCCACGCATAAGGCCGCCTCCGCGCTGCGGTGCGGTGCGGCCTTGGGGTGTCCGCCATGCCGCTCGCGCGACGCCGTTCCGTTTCGCATGCTGCGCTGCAAAACCGTTAGAATCGGACGTTTTTGCCCCTCTGTCGCGTGATCGGGATCGGCGCGCGGCAGCGCTTTGCGAGGTCCAATGTTGGGAACAAGAAGAATGAAACGGCTCGCTTGCGTGTCGTTGCTGGCCGTGCTCGCCGCGTGCGGGTCAGCGCCAGTCGGTCCGGGGTTCTATCGCGTCGAACGGGGCGATACGTTGTTGAAGATTGCCCGCAGCAACCGGCAGTCGGTCCAGAGCATCGTGCGCTGGAACAACCTGTCGAATCCGGACAGCATCGAGGTCGGCCAGGTGCTGCGCATCGCGCCGCCTGGCGGTTTGGCGCCGGTCACGGCCGCGACCGCAAGCAGCGGCGCGCGAAGCGGCAGCCGTGGCAGCGCCGCTGCCACGCCGGCACCGCGCAGCGCTCCAGACGACGTGTCGCCAGCCGCGGCGCCGGCAACCTCGATTGCGCTCATCTGGCCGGTCAACGGCACGGTGATCCGCCGCTTCGACGGTTCGAACTCGAAAGGCATCGACATCGCCGCCAGCGCGGGCACGCCAGTCGTCGCGGCCGCCGCCGGCAGCGTGGTGTACGCCGGAAATGGTCTGCGCGGCTACGGTAACCTGCTGATTCTCAAGCACAATGCGGACTATCTGACCGCGTATGCGCATAATCGCGTGCTGCTGGTGAAGGAAGGCCAAAGCGTGACGCAAGGCGAGAAGATCGCCGAAATGGGCGACACTGACACGGATCGCGTGATGCTTCACTTCGAATTGCGCTATCAGGGTCGCTCGATCGATCCGTCGCGCGCGCTACCGGCACATTAATTGCGTATTTCGCAGGCTGAACGTTGCCCGTACGGGAACCTCGGCTCCCGTGCGACGCTCCATCTGATATCGGACACGGCGAGTCGCCGCGTCCTTCACCCCGTCTAAGAGGAGCTTCCAATGAAATCTGGCTGGACCGCAACGGCCGTCGCCGTGGTGGCGAGCTGCGCCGCCCTGACGCTCGCGAGCCTCGGCGGCTGCGCCAGTTCGACCAAAATGACCTACCTGCCTAGCGGCGACACCGGCTTCGCCATCAATTGCAGTGGCAGCGACGCCAGCGAGAGCTGGGCCGAATGCTACAAACGCGCAGGGGAAGTATGCGGCGCGTACGGCTACGACGTGATCTCGAAGGATGTCGACAATGGCGCCACTTCCGGCGGGACGGTCGGCGGCATCTTCGGCGCGAATGTCAAGAACCGCTCGATGGTGGTCCGCTGCAAGCAGTAGCCGCAGGAGACGCATGAGCGTGCAACCTCGCGCTCGATGTCAATTAAACCGGAATAAACCGCATCAAATGCAATATCTATAAACGCCCGAAAAAAAAAGCCCGGCTCGAGGGCCGGGCGAACGGGGGTTCGGCGCATATCGGCAAAGGACCGGTTCACCATGCGCCAATACGGAATCTATCAACGCATCCACCCTCATGCAATCGATTAATTTTGCAAAAAATGTGAGTCTGCGCACGGAATACACATTCCGCGAACAGAAAATAAAGAGATAACTGAATAAAACGAGTCAAATGAAACGAGGCGGCAGCCTCAAACAGACTAGAAAAGATGCCATTCAAACAACGCCAAACCCTTGCTGGTCTTGCCTCATAAGGTAATGCTGCACCGCATGAATTTAGCTGGTCCCGGATAAAGACGTCAAATTTTAAAACGCGCCAATTCCGATTACCGCGACTTGCGCCTCTTGGTGCGAAAGCGCACCTTTCAGCGAACTTAATCACAAACCCTCTTCATTACGGCATCTGCTTTCATCATATTTTTTGGATTTATTCGCATCGTGCGGAGCATTTTATCGGTTAAATATGTCGAGATAAACCGTTGAATGAGCGATTCCGCACATTCGCAATCGACACGGCCCGGAATTGCTGGTTCGCGCAAAAAAAACGGTGCCGCACATCATTCGCCGACCCGTCGCGGCCGGATCAGAGCACGCGCAAACCCAGTTCGGTTACCAGCACGGCGGCCTGCTGATGCGAAATTGTCGCGCCCTTAAAGAGTCCCGCGTCGACGAGCCGCACGCCGCTCAGGTCGACGAGGCGCAAGTCCGCGCCATCGAAGCGGGCACCCTTGAGACTGGCGTCCTTGAGGCTGCCGCCTTCGAAGATCGCCTCGCGAAAATCGGCGCCGGACAGATCGGCATCGGAGAAATCGAGTTCCTGCAGCGTGGCTTTGCGAAACGACAGGCCGCGCAGATAGGCACCGATCAGCAGCGTTTCGACAAAACTCAGACCCAGCGCGCTGCAATCTTCGAAATTTGCGCCGGTCAGCTTACAACCGCTGTAGCTGGCCGAGGCAAGCTTGGCGCGGCGCCAGCTCGTGTTGTTGAGGTCGCTGGACTGAAACGTTGCCTCGACGAGGTCCGCGGAGGCGAAATCCGCCTGCCGTCCGCGGCAGCGCAGCCAGCGGCTTTGCGTCAACGCCGCGCCGAAAAACGAACTCTCGATAATGGTGCACCGATGGAATTCGGCGCTGCGAAGGTCGAGCCGCGACAGGTCCGCGCCTTCGAAATCGCAGTCTTCGAAGCGCAGCGGCTGCCGGTTGGCGCCGATCAACTGCTGCACGTCTTCGCGTGCAAGCGTCGCGTCGGTGACGGTATGAATGCCGGTGTCCGGCGTCGTAGAATTAATCGACATGAAAAAACTGTTCCTGTCCGGTGCGTGCCGGACCCAAGGACCGTGATAGTCCGATGAAGTAAAAGCAAAACCCCGAGCGCCGATCAGGCGCAAAATGCCAAGCGTACCGGAACCTGCGGTGGCCATGGCGGACGCGCTACGATGGTTTATAGTAACGCCCGCCAGTCCCTACCCCTCTACTCCGATGACCTCGAACGAAGCCGCCCACAGCCCACTCTACCTCTCGCTGCTCGCGGAAACCGCGCAGATCGGCTGGCCGGAACTCGAGCGCTTCTTTGCCCGCGGCATCCTGCTGCACGTCGCGCGCGACCTCGATCTGGTGAGCGTCGCCGAAGCCATCGCCAGCGACGATACAACGCAAGTCACCCAGTGGCTCTCATCGGGGCTGCTCGAGCGGATCCAGGCTGAGACGGCCGCCGATTTCGCCGCGCGCGATCCAAACCTCTGGGCGGTGGTGGTCTCGCCTTGGGTCTGCGTGCAGGAACGGGAGTGAACGGGGCGGCGCCACGCTGATACGGCTTTTGCCACGCGCCACGTGCCGCGTCTCGCCATCGCAGCGAGCCGGCTGGGGGCGAGTGCGCGCCGCTCTGCGAATTCCAGTTACGGGTTGAAACAAGCGCATACATATCACGCGGGCCGCTCGCCCTAGAATTGGGTCAGCCCGTGCTCTCCGCGCGAACAGTCTGCTCGGGTCAGAGGTGTCGGCGTGCCCGCGCCGGCACTTCGCCTCCACATTCGACGGCCCGGCCCATGAGGCATGCACAAGCGTGTCGGACCACCGTCACCCCGCCACCAATCAGCAGGTTATTGCGGCGCGGCTTGCTTCGGCGCAGGTTGCGACGTATCCGGCGTATCCAGCATGGATGGCGGGCGGTCGTCCGTGGGCACGCCGTGGTAATCAGGCGGGTCTTTCGGGGGCGGACCATGGTGGCCGGAGGCAGGATCGTTCGAACAGGCCGCGAGGGCCGCCGCAGCTAAGACAATCAAAAAGACGCGATTCATAGACTCTCAAAATTGAACACAATAACGCAGGCGCGCCGAGAGTCTACCTGCAAAGACCTGGCCGCTGCAGCGGCGCTCCCTGCGACGCAGGGTCATGCACTGCGCACGCCCCCGTTTTCGCGAAGTCTGGACTACTATGTACGCATGGCTGCAATCGTCGAAGGAGGCTGCCATGGACACCGAATCGATCGCGGGTTTCATCGGGCTCGGGGTGGGCCTGGCCGTGCTGATAGGCTTGTCGATTTTCGAATCGCGGACCTACCGGCGCGAACACAACGGTGAAGGGATGATGCACCACTGGTTGTCCGAGCATCACATGCTCAGCCGGATACGGCGTAGACACTAAGCCATATCGCCGTCGCGGCAACCAGGCCGCGCAACCCGTAAGCATCTGGAATTGCAACTGACCCTGCTGCCAGGCAGCGAGCCTGGGCGGCAAGGTTTGGTGTTGCTATCTGCATTAACGCGTCTGGGGGTTCGTGCGTGCGGCCCCGCTCCCAATCATGCGCTGGAAAATAGCCGCTGCAGGTGCGCCGCGCTTATACGCCGGCCTTCGCCAGCACCACGATCGACACCCCTAGCGCCTCGTTCTGCGTATCCTCATTGCGATACGAATGCGGCACATGTCCGGGAAAAGCGAGTACATCGCCCGTCTCGAGTCCATGCCGTTCTCCCGCCACGAAAATCGCGACCCGCCCTGCCATGCAGGTGAAATACTCGCGCGTGCCGGGCAGATGCGGCGTGCCGCGCATATAGGCGCCGGGCGCGAAGGCCATCGTCTCGAGAATGCCATCCGGCATTGGTTCCGGGACCAGCGGGCGGATCGTCAAACCGTTGCCGCGATTTTGCGCGGAGATATCGTCGACGGACCATTTGCGCACCTTCGCACGCGGCGAGGCGAGCAACTCGTCGAGCGGCGCACCGAGCGCACCCGCCACCTTCATCAGCACCGCCAGCGACGGATTGCCCTCGCCCGACTCCAGATTCGCGACCGTCGAGCGCGGCACGCCCGACGCCTTCGCGAGCCCCTCCTGCGTGAGCGAGCGGGCATGCCGTAACGCCACCAGATTGCGCGCCAGATGATGGGCCGCGTGAGCCGTGTCGGGTGAGGTCTCGCGAGCGGGTTCGTAAGCGGTCTCGTCCATCGTATCGACTTTCTGACAAGGAGTTGGACATCGCACTCGGCCGTGCGGCGTGGGGTTCCTATTATCGGGCCATCGAGACAGCGCAGGTGAAGCGATCGTCTCGTCCTGAACCGGAGAACCCGCATGAAAACAAACCACAAGACCCTGCATGGCATCCGTGTTGCGCTCACAGGCGGCACCTCGGGACTCGGCCTCGCATTGATGGACGAACTGCTGGCGCGCGGGGCGAGTGTCGCCTTCGTCGCGCGCCACCAGCGGCGCCTGGCCGAGGTGGCGGCGTCGCGCTCGCGGGTGGCCGGTATCGTCGGCGACATCGCGGACAAGGAAGACATCTATCCCCTTGCGATGCAGATCAGCGGCCTGCTGGGCGGCGTCGACGTGCTGGTCAACAATGCGTCGGCGCTCGGACCCGTGCCGCTCGCGCTGCTTGCCGACACAGCGTGCGAAGACTTCGAGACGGCGCTCGCAACCAATCTGCTCGGACCATTCCGCCTCACGCGCGCTTTGCTCGGCTCGCTCACCGCCGCGGCCCGCGAACGAGGCGGCGCAGTCGTGCTGAACGTCTCGAGCGATGCGGCCATCGAGCCGTATCCCACGTGGGGCGCATACGGCGCCAGCAAGGCCGCGCTGCGCCATCTGAGCCGCATCTGGGACAAGGAGTTGGCTGCCCAGCACGTGCGCGTGCTGTCGCTCGATCCAGGAGACATGGACACGCCGCTCCACGCACTTGCCGCGCCTGGCGATGACCCCGCAACGTTGAAGCGCCCTGCTGACGCAGCCCGTGAGTTCGCGGATGCCATCGAAACGGCGTTGCAGGCGCTGCGGCAATCCACCACCGAGACCGTCACTACTGAGGGAGTACGAGCATGACAATGCGAGCTGCCACCTTGCCTCTCCAACGCCCTCATGATGCGCGGCTGCTGGTGATCGATTCGCGCGGGCACATCGAGCATCGTCCACGCAGCGCGTTCGCAACCTTGCTGCGCCCCGGCGATTGCGTCATAGCGAACGACGCGGCCACCCTGCCCGCCAGCCTGCAAGGTATCCATCGTCGCAGCGGCGCGCAGATCGAAATCCGCCTTGCGGGACGCGTGTCGCTCGATCCCAAAGACGTCAAACGCTTTACCGCTGTGGTGTTCGGCGCAGGAGACTTCCGCACGCCGACCGAAGCGCGTATCGCCCCGCCTGCCCTCGCGTCCGGCGACCGGCTGACGCTCGGAATCCTCAGCGCAACCATCGTGCGCTTGCTGGATCATCCGCGTCTCGTCGAACTGCAATTCGACGGCGATGCGACCCACATCTGGCGCGCGCTGGCAGAACAAGGCAAGCCGGTTCAGTACTCGCATCTGCACGATCCGCTCGCCTTGTGGGACGTATGGACACCAATCGCCGCGCAGCCGGTGGCGTTCGAACCACCGTCGGCGAGCTTCGTGCTCGACTGGCAGAACGTCGATGCACTGCATGCTCGCGGGATTCCGTTTGCGACGCTCACGCACGCAGCAGGCCTGTCATCCACGGGCGATACGGCGCTCGATCAGCGCCTGCCGTTCGACGAGCCTTATCGCATTCCCGCGGCAACTGCTGCATTGATCGCGGCAACCCGTGCACGGCAAGGGCGCGTCGTGGCGATCGGCACGACGGTAGTGCGGGCGCTGGAACACGCGGCGAGCCGCGATGGCGTCGTGCATGCGGGTGACGGCCTCGCGACGCAGCGGATCGGGCCGCAGACCCGGTTACGCATCGCCGACGTGATCGTCTCCGGCACGCACGAACCGGAGACGAGCCACTACGCCTTATTGCGCGCCTTCACCGATACCTTGACGTTGTTGGGGGCGAGCGAGGAGCTCGAGGCGCATCGCTATCGCACGCATGAATTCGGCGATTCGGTCTGGATCGAACGGCGTGCGTGCGTGCTGCGCGATGGACAGAAGCGTCCCGTCGATGCGCGAGAGCGGGAGCGATGCGTCACGTGTTGAATGCGGCACGCGTGAACATGTTTTAGTTTTTTTCATTTCGAGATTGACGCCGATAGGTATGACAAGATATGATCTTTGATTCGTCGGAGCGTAGCGCAGCCTGGTAGCGCATCTGATTTGGGATCAGAGGGTCGTAGGTTCGAATCCTATCGCTCCGACCATAGAATCAAAGGGTTACACGCTTCGGCGTGTAACCCTTTTTCTTTTCCTGTTTCCGTGTAGACACCGCGTAACCCCCGTGTCACCCGTGCGTAACCGGATTCAGTCAACGTCGGACTCTGCTCGTCAGGTTCATTCGTGGTCGGATGGTGACGTATGTCCAACTCTGTTCGAGGATCGATCCGTGCGTAAATTCGTATCGCTCATCCTGCTTGCGGCATTCGCCGGAGCATTCGCGCCCGTCAGTGCCGAGGCGCATCCCCGTGTAGTGTGCAAACGCGTCTGGTATCGCGGCCATCTGGTGCGCCGCTGCCGGCCGGTGCCGCCGCCGCGCCATCATCATCGCCGCCCGCCGCCGCATCATCGTGGAAACTACGTCTGACCCGCTGGCCTTGCAACGGTCCGAGCTTCAACCTTCTCGATAACGGCCACTCAATCTCGCGCGGCCCAGCGCTCTATTTCAGCGCCACCTCGGGTTGAGCAAACGCCTCGCGGAACATCGGTACCAGCCGCTTGTTGCCGAATTCGCTGAGGTGATCCGCGTCGTAGTACAACGGCCTGAGTTGCTGGCTTGCCCAGCAACGCCCGCGGTCGCACAGCCAGCGCTCGGGATCGAGTACCTTCACGCCGCACTGTGCGGCCGCGGCCTCCTGTGCCGTCCGCACGAACGCGTTACGCCTGTTGTAGTCGGCGAGCGAAATAGACAGGTCGGCATTGCCCCGCCTGAACATCAACTGGCGCGCCATCGCCTGCGGGACATCGAATGGCATTTCCGGCACCGGCTGCACCAGATACACCGGGCGGGACTTTGCGATCAGGCAGGCCGATGCGACCAGATGCTGCGCAAACTCCGCGAGGAACGCGGGCGTCGGAGAATCGTACACGCGGGAAAAGTAGATCAGCGGATGGTGACTGAGTGCGCTGCCATCGATCGGCCCGAACGCGTAGTCCGACGTACGGTTGACGATGAACACTGGAATCGCCGGGTCGAGCGAAGCCAGCTTGCGCAATGCCCGATCATTGAAGTCGGCACATTGCTGATCAGCATCTTGCGAGCCAGGAACCGCGTGCTCGCCATACAGCGTCGGGCAACCCGAGTAGCTCAACTCCATGACCGCGCCGGCGGACAATGCTTGCTGGACGGCGCTCACCATTGCGTCCGCGTGGCTGTCGCCGAGTACAACCGCCCGCAGCGGACCACTGCCGAACAGGCACGCGGGCGATGTGCCGCCGGATGTGGGTAGGCACTGGTCGCGCACCGGGCTGTAGTCGAGTTGCTCGTCGGCGGCCATGTCCCATTGCGGCGGCACCCGGTTCGGCACGTGCTGATACCGGGCGGCAACCGCACCGAGCGTCAAGCCCCCCAGCGCCGCGCCGAGACACAGCAGGCGCACAGGCTTCGCAAACCGTGAGAGATGCCCGCGCGACGGCCGTTCGACGAACTGATATGACGCTTCGCCGAGTAGCAGCGCTGCGGCAATCCCGCTAGCCACGCTCACGGGATCGTGCTGCCGATCGGAGTAGACCAGCAACACCGCCACTGGCCAGTGCCAGAGGTAGAGCGAATACGAACGGGTGCCGAGCCATTGCGCGACACTGTTGCCGGTGAATGGCGAGCGCTGCCTCGATACTGCAATCACTAGCGCCGCGCCGAGCACCGGCACGATTGCGAAGCCGCCAGGCCACCTCAGCCCGGAGTCGAAGCGCACCACGGCCAGTGCGATTAGCGCAAGTCCGACGCCTTCGAGCGCGCCCGCAAGCGCAGCGGGCAACTGGCGCCGTCCGGTGAAGAGCCAGACCATTCCGCCCACCAGCAATTCCCACGCACGACTTGGCAACAAATAGAACGCGGCGGCTGGCCAACGCCCGGAAGCGTACACCGAGCAGGCCAGCGACGCGACGCACACAACGGCTAACAGCGCGCACACGCCGGCCCTGCGCCGCCAGCGCCAGGCGAACGCCGCCGCAAGCGGCAACAGTAGGTAGAACTGCCACTCCACGGACAACGACCACGTGTGCAGGAGCCACTTCTCATGCGACGCCGTATCGAAGTAGCCAGAGCCTCTCCAGAACTGGACGTTGGAGACGAACGTCAGCGCGGACACCACATTGAGCGAGAGCGTCCGATATTCGATGCTCACGAGCCAGAACCAGCCGACTGCGAGCAGCACGGCACACAGCGCGAGAAGCGCCGGCACGATGCGCACCGCACGCGACAGATAGAAATCGAGCAGCGAGAACCGGTCGCGCTCGAGCGCCGAGACGACAATTCCAGTCATCAGGAATCCTGAGATAACGAAGAACACGTCGACACCGACGAACCCTCCGGAAAAGCCCGGAATCCCGAAGTGGAAGAGCACGACTGGCAGCACCGCCCACGCACGCAGGCCGTTGATGTCGTAGCGGAACGCTGAGCGGACAGCGTGCTCCGTGCGTTGAGCGTCGGCAAAACCCCGCTCACCGACAAATTTTATTCTTTGCATGGGTTTCAGCCCCTCGAAGTGGGGCTTCGAAGACACGTGCAAGGGGCGAGCGCCCAATCCCGTGACGGCAACCGCGCCCCCTGGAAATTCCACTAAAACAATAACCGCGTCGCCTGCCTGCTTTCCAAAAAAACAATGCTAGTGAGTACGCTAACGCACGAGGAGTACGCGCGATCGCTCACCGTGCCCGGTGGACACGACGCGTGCTGAACGCTGCCGGCGGCCCGATCACAACGGATCGCTTCTCGTCGCCCCGCTTGTGGAACCGCTTCACCAGCAATCTTTTCCTGTCACTTTGATTACAGTGAGGCGGGTAGATAAATGTCGGTATGGTTCCGCACAGAAGCCGACGCTCGTTCGTGAGAACGTTTTGCTCATCGAGCGGAGGAACCGATGTTTGAGCGTCTTTGGGTCTACATGGGATACACAGTTCACGCCCTTGCCTCCTCCACCGGCGATGGCCTCTATTGTGTCCAGCGAATTTCCCTTCAGCGGTCCGCGGCGGATGTGCGGATCGATATCCGGCCGCTTCCGGACGAGAACGCTCCGCAGAGCCGACCCGAAGATGCGCTGAACAATGCATATGCATGCGCGTGCAAGGCAATCGGATGGATTGCATCGGCCGACGCTCGAAGCCGTTCTTGAAGCCTCCATGCCAGCATTACTCCGCGCTCAAGGGGACTGGCATGGCATTCAATAAAACCGTCTCAATACGCGAACATGGATATTGCGAAAACGCTGGAAGTAGCAAAGCCGCAGCCTGCCCGGTCGCAGCGCTGATCATCGAGTTATTGAGGCGCACCGACTTTCCGACAAAATCAAGAACCCAAAAGACGATTTCCTTTATCTACGCGAGCTGGCCGCCGAAACAAGCTAGCATCTTTTACCGTACACACCGCGGCCGCGTTTTTTTCCGGTTGAAAAGACCCGTAATAAAAGGGCCATCTGCTGGTGGCCCACGATTACAATTTATTGCAATCACGTTCGCCGTTCACCGGTTAGGGGTAACATGAAGTTCGTCCCCTGCTGGCACGTTTCTGGCTGCACGAGATGACCATATGCCCTAACGGAGTTGGAAAATGACGGATAAGAAGACAAAGAATCCGCCCGTATATACTGGCCCTGAGTCGATCAACAATCCCGATGAGCTGATACGCAAGCGCTGCAGTAGTTGCAAGGAATACAAACCCTTTGATGACTTCTACAACAACCGAACCAGCGGAGATGGAAAAGATTCCCGCTGCATCGAATGTGTGAAGCAATATTGGAAGGAATATTCCGTAAGGGTCGCTGCCCGGAGAGCGGAGTACAGGAAGGCGCGGTCTGCCGATCCAATCGTCAGAGAAAATATCAGGAAATATGCGAAGAAATATGCAGCATCGCCTGAACATGCGGAACGGATAAGGGAGCTGGCGCGTAAGAACTACCGTAAGCGTAAAGACGCGCAAAAAGCGGAATCGCTTGCTCACGCCACCAAAAGCCCCAACGATGAGGTTGATGATTCAGCCGGGGTTCGCAGTGCATTGCCTGACACGACAGCAAAAATGCCGCGCTGAGGCGGCCCGCGATAGCCGGCTCATTGCAATCTCGCTTCAGCCTTCACCGACTCGGCGGCGGGCACGGGAAAACCGCGCTCGTCGACCCCGGTATTTGCGGTATCGATAGGGACGTTGCGCCCGGCTGTCATCAAACAGGGCTCCGATCTGTCAGACCAGCACGAGTCGCGGATGACCTTGCAAAACGCCTTGACAGGAAAGCGCGTGCCGGCTCCTCAACATATTTCGTCAAAACAATCGCGCTTAGGAGCGTAACAGCGCATGCGACGAATAACGGAACTGCCGTAGACCCGTTGGGCTTTCCCACGAACATGAACACGGCTCGCCCGATTGGGAAATGAAGGAGATAAATCGGGTACGAAAGCCAGCCGAGAAAGCGCGCTACTTTCTTCTCGAAGGCCGACAAACGGGACAGGTTCGCCCCGACCATAACAAGGCATGGCGCAACGCAGAAAATAATGAGCAGCGGGTACAAGCCACGAACCGCGTACGGAAACAGAAACAACGCGAGCGCCAGAGCATACAGGCAATAAGAATTTCGAAACACCCACTTCGGAATTTCTGCCGCGCGAACCTGAGCATTCGAATTATTTATGTTGTACAGGAGAACGCCGACAACGAACCCGAATGAAACGCGATAGAACCCACCATCAACCCTGCCGCAAGACCAACCTTGCTCAAAATCTATTATTGAATGTCCGTGGCCATCAAAGCTCGCCAGCAAACCTGTTATCACAAACATAATTCCACTGACGGCAATGATCTTAAGCAATGCATTCTTATTTAATCGCACGATGACCACGAACGCGATACTCGCCACCATCTCGAAGAAAAGTGACCATGCAGGCGGGTTCGATGGGAATATCTCGCCTATGGTGGGATCGATAGCAGTAACGGCGTTCACGGTTGCCATGTTTACGGTGCCGAAACTGGCCATATACGGAGTAAAGAACAGATTATAGATGGTTGCGGATATAACATTTCGCATCGGATAGGTGGATATGCCCACCGTTCCCGCCTCGATCAATACAGGCAGACCGATCAGCAGCGATAGTAGAAGCATCGGATACAGGCGAATAATGCGTCTTTTTATATATTCGACCGCCGTCATTCCTGCAAGGAGTCGGGTACCGTAAGAGTGGGCAATGACAAAGCCACTTAACATAAAAAACAGATCGACTGCCACATACGCGTTCTTGAACACGCTTTCCTGGGTGAAATGCGAAAACATCACTGCGATGGCTGCGACGCCTCTCAAGCCGTCGAGTGCATCGTATCTATTGTCTGTTGTAGTCATCCCACTCTCACATTACGTTTTTATAACAGAATGCGGAGCCCCGAACCGCTTGCTTCGCCACAACCGTTCTGGGACTCTAGCAGCGCTATAACAATGACTATGTGCGGTGGAGAACGTGATATCAGTCACGTTGCCGATTAAAGAACGTGTTGAAATCGATTTGATATATATGCGTAATTATTTGGTAATGTGATCTGATCTTATTCGACGAGTCGCGAATGGGCGTTACTCAGCAGCGGTGATATTGCCACCGCGAGATCTGTCGGTGCACGCGTCAGACGGTTCGAAGGAAGGCTATTGGACACGCATTTAGAAGGCCGCTGCAGCAATCGTCACAATGGCGGCACACAATGGCGCACCTCATTCCTTTGAGCCAACATCAGATGAAAAAATCAATGGCCGCGCTGGCACTCATCGCACTGTGTTCCACCGCGCAGGCAAGTCCACCGTCAGACGTCAACGACGGGTTTCTCACAGGTACCTTCTTTCGCGGTGGAAGCCAATCGATGCGTGCCGCCTATGTCATTGGCATCCTCGACGGCTTCTCCTACGCGACTGTATTCGGCGCGCCGGATTCGAAGATCGAGAAACTGCGACGCTGTATCGGAGCGATGAATGCCAACACCCGGCAAGTCGGCACCATCGTCGATCAGTATCTGGATGCGCACCCTGAGTCGTGGAATGAGAAGATGCAACCGATTGTCCTGCGCGCAATGCGGCAGGCTTGCGCGACTCACGGGATGGCGATCGATTGAAGGGACGGCGGATCATCCAATAATGAAATTGTCCCGCTACCGTATATTGCGGCGATAGCGGGACAATTTGGCAAACTAGCGCGCGCAGAGGTACTGCGCGCTCAGTTGGTGATGTTAGCGACCGGATGAATCGCTAACGACTCGCCAATCTGACTGGTTAGTGACCAGAGTAAAGCGAATGCGAGCCGGTAAATGTCGAGACCGGAAGAGCAGGAGCGCCTGATTCCGACGAGCCGCTCACTGCACCACCGACACCGCTGGTCGAGCTATTCTGCGCAGCCACACGCGCTTCAGCGGCCTCAATCTGATCCGGGTAGCTGGCGTGATCGCCACCCGGGCGATAGCCGGCGTTTTCGAGCTGGACCAGTTGGCTACGGACTTCGGCGCGTGTCAGCGGCTGATTCGACTGAGCAAACGAAGCCACCGGAGCGGAGAGAACGAGAGCAATAGCAACAGCCTTGATAAGCGAGTTCATGATAACTACCTCCAGACATTGTTTTGAACGGCGCTGCAAACGCGTTTGTGTGCAGCCAGTGATCACAGTGTAGAAAGCTGGAGACCTAGGGTAAATACCTAAGTTATGAAATCACTGTTCTGGCAAACCTCACAATCGAGGGGTATAGGGTCCGCCATTGACGCAGGCATCTCATCAGGTACGAATACTGCTGCTTTTCTGTCGGTATCTTTTTGCGGAGCAAACTATGAAGAAGATCTGCATCGCTGTGGTTGTTGCTATGACAACGCTATGCGCGACCGCGCCGGCGTTCGCCGACGAGTACCATCATCATCATTGCCATTGGGAGTGGCATCACCACCACCACGTGCATGTCTGCCACTAACATGTAGCGCATTTGGCGACACCCTGGATTCAATAAGGGTCGTCGTTCGCAGAGGTTGCGGCGAGCATCGCCGCAACCTCTAATCACTGATCTGCACCAAGGCGTTCGAGACAAGCGGCGCAAAAAGTCCTACACTTTCTCCGCACGCATTACCCAACCGTATGCGCAAGCAAACTGTGGAGGTCAAGCATGACTGCGCCGCAAAAACTTTACGGTGTGACGCTGAAGCCTCGCGTCAAGACTCCTCCGCGCAAGTTGATCGAAACTGCCCCGTCTGAAGCACGCCCAGACCTGTTGGAAGCCGTTCGACGAGCGGTTGTCGAACAGCGAGATATAGCTGAGCGGCCGTCTCCGCGTTAAGCCGTTCCCGTGTTGATTCATAGCAGCCCGCATTGGGCAGGCTTTCGCACGCCAGGCGTTTGACACTGAGGTGCGTAATGACGGGAACCGCAACGCGCCGGGCAGACCGGGCGCGAGGCGTGCCTGATCAATATCGCCGCTCTTGACGATTGACCCGGCGAAGACTGAGTCCGCCCATGATGGCGCCCGCGATACCCGCAATCGCGCCCACGATGCCCGCAATGACGGCAACATAATTCATCCAGTCTGCCTGAGGTGCCTTGGCGGGCGGTGCTGTTGCGACCAGCGAAGGAGCGGCTGCCCAGACGATCTCCGGCGGCGATGCCAACGGCGGTGATGCCGACGGAAGTGGAGATGCCGTGACTGTTGGCGTAGCCACGGTCGATACTGACGCAGATGGCCCAGGTGTCGCATACAGGCCTTGCGCGAGTGCCATTGAAGCGGCAGGGGTGTCTCGTGCAATATCGCCGGCGAGTGCAGGCGCGCAATGCAGCGAGAAAAGCAGCGCTCCTACGAGCCGGAGCGAGTACCTGATCGAATGCTGTGGCGAATCTGAATCTGCGGTATTCAGTGTCGTGGGCAAAACGTCATTGAAGGACAGGCGGGCAATGGTCGATATGCTGGCCATCCAGTCACTCCCGTGAAAATTCGATCGGACGATTGTAACGGCTGCCCGATATATTCGCGGTCACTTTGGTGCACGCCCCATAAGCAAATTGGCCCGCTACCGCGCATGTGCGCAGTAGCGGGCCATCCAATCCGCACAAGCTGCTGACGCCCCGGCTTAACGCCACGAGCGCACCACTGCGGCACCGCTTTAGTGACCAGCGTAAATCGAACGCGAGCCGGTAAATGCCGAGGCCGCAGAAGCGCGAGCGCCCGAATCCGACGAGCCGCTGACCGCACCGCCGACGCCACTCGTCGAGCCATTTTCGGCAGCAACACGTGCTTCCGCTGCCTGGATGTCCGCGGGATACGTAGCGTCGTCCGAGACGCTCGGGTTGTAGCCTGCCTTTTCGAGCTGGACCAGTTGGTTACGGACTTCGGCACGCGTCAGCGGCTGATTCGACTGGGCGAATGAAACAACCGGAGCGGCGAGAACAACGGCGAGAGCAACAGCCTTGATAAGCGATTTCATGATGACTACCTCCAGTGATTGTTTTAACGGCGCTGCAAACAACGTTGTGTGCAGCCGGTAAAGACAGTCTAGAGAGCGACGAACCTAGGGTAAATACCTAAGTCATGAAATCACTATTCTCGTAAATCTCACAATCCAAATACTGGCCTGACTCCCCCTCGGCGACGAGGGACGTTTCGACTAGGCGACGGCAGTTTTCAACGTGGCAATGTCGCGCCGGGGTGGCGCGCCAAACATGCGGGCGTATTCGCGGCTGAATTGCGATGGACTTTCATAACCCACCTGATAGGCAGCCGCTTCAGCGTTTGCCTCGCCTGCCACCATCAAGTTGCGAGCTTCGAGCAAGCGAAGCTGCTTCTGATATTGCAGCGGGGTCATCGAAGTCAGCGCCTTGAACTGCCTATGAAATGTCGACGGACTCATCTGCGCGACGGCGGCCAGTTCCTCGATACGTACCGTTTCGGTGAACTGGTCCCGCAGGGCATGGATCGCGTTCACGACTCGCTGCGCGTGGCTATTTGCCAGCACGACTCGCGCGACCTCACTTCCATCAGGACCGCTTAGCAACCAGTAGCAGATTTCCCGCATGATCATCGGCGCGAGAATCGGAATAGCTTGAGGCGTATCGAGGAGCCGCACCATGCGCAGCACGCAGTCGGCCAGCGGGCCGTCAAAGTTGGCGACAAATACGCCGTGTCCGAACGGGTCTTCTGGCGTGGGTGGCGTGTCGAGGCGCTCCATGACATCGCGCATGACCGCCAGATCGAACTCGATCACCACGCCGAGGAATGGCTCGGACGGGCTGGCTTTTGCCACCCGGCTCAGCGCCGGCATCTCGACGCTGACGACCAGCGCTTGCCCTGCCCTGTAGTCATACCGCCTGTCACCGAATGTGGTCCATTTGGCGCCCTGGACGACGACACAGAGGGCCGGTCTCATGATCAGATGAGACGGCGCTTTCTCATGATCCGCGCGAAGGATGGCCATCCCCTCAATGGCAGTCACGAAGGGGTTTTGCTGCCCGCCATGCTCGTCGGTATAGCGTTTGACGGCTTCGAGCAAGGCATTTGACATAGGAATTTCCTCCACATCCGCTTTCCTGCATGTTACCGCCGCTTGTGGCGAGCGGTGGGCGTAGAGGCAGGATCAGGCAAGAAGTGAGGCAGTTCGGGCATTCAGTGGCGGGATCTGCCGGCATAAGCTTGCCTCTCCACAGCTAACGCGGAGTGCAGCATGACAGCAGGAAAATCAGCAGGTACCACCACGAAGATCGCGATTGTCACCGGAGGCAGCCGTGGCTTGGGACGCAATACGGTGGTCCACCTAGCGAAGCGCGGTGTCAGTTCCATCTTCACCTACCGCACGAATCAGGCAGAAGCCGGGAAGGTTGTCGGTCTTGTAGAAGAGCAAGGTCAACAAGCCATTGCACTGCCGCTCGATACCGGCAAGGTAAGCGAGTTTGATCCGTTCGTGAAACGGGTGTGGGAATCGCTTGCGCAGTTAGGCGCTGAGCGCTTCGACTACCTCGTCAACAACGCCGGTACTTCGAATCACACGCCGATCGAGCAGACCACCGAGGAAGAACTGGACGGTCTCTACAACGTCCATTTCAAGGGCGTGTTTTTCCTGACCCAGAAACTTCTGCCGCTCATCCGCGACGGTGGCCGCATCGTGAATATTTCGTCGGGGCTGACACGCGTCGCCATTCCGGGTAGTGCGTCGTATGCGTCGATGAAAGGCGCCGTTGAGGTTCTGACTCGCTATCTCGCGAAGGAACTCGGGCCGCGCCAGATCCGCGTCAACACCGTCGCTCCGGGCGCAGTTGAGACCGATTTCAGTGGCGGTATGGTGCGCGACAATCCGGAAATCAACAAACGCGTGGCGGAGTTTACGGCGCTCGGTCGTGCAGGTTTGCCCGACGACATCGGCCCAATGATCGCGTCGCTTCTTGCCGAAGACAACCGCTGGGTCAATGCCCAGCGTATCGAAGTCTCGGGCGGCATGGCTATCTAGACGTCAAAAAAGAACTGCGGGCGCGTACCGCCCCTATCGTGCTTGCCAACCGGATCAACGTTTCGGCTGGCTAAACTCATAGAGACGACGGCGTTGCATCTCGCCAATCACGCGCTTGCGCGCGGACTCACGCCGATAGTGGCCGACCGCGAAAATCACTGCGAACAGCAAAACCGAAAATCCCACTGCGGTGGCCAAAACAGTCGCGTCCATGGCGGCCTCTTGTCAGGTGCTGCGCTAAGCCGCAGCGGCGTTCAATTACTGCTCACATCCACAGCAACCTGCGCGCCACAAGCCGGGACGTCCCGGCCAGCGGCGGTGAAACTCGCCCAGCCAGGAAGGCTGGGCGTGGCCGCCACTACCACGGCAACCGACAGACCCGTAACAGGTACGTCCGTGCGATACATCTAACAGCCAGGCCCGCTTGGCAAAACAGGCCAGCATCTCTTGCGAGAGCCGACCTGCCTGTTACCGGCTAGCGCCCCGAAGGACAACTCACGGCAACCTTCCCGCCACGCTGTCCGCGCGACGCTATCCGCGCCGCGCTACCCGCAGCTTAGTGACCGTAAATCGCTACCGCTGCGGAGTACGTGCTCACTGTGCCGAAGTGGCGCGCTGACCCACTTGCGACGAGCCGTTGCTGCCCGAGCCGTAGCTGGTCGTTTCAGCCTGCGCGCCGCCCTTTTCAGCGGCGACGCGGGCTTCAGCAGCCTGAATGTTTTCCGGGTAGTGAATCCAGTCGTTCGGGTTGTAGCCAGCCTTCTCGACCTGAACAAGCTCGGCGCGCACTTCTGCGCGGGTCAGCGGTTGGCTCGACTGCGCAAACGCGGCGAGCGGAGCGGTGATCAGCGCGGCAATAACAGCAGCTTCGAAAAGCGACTTCATGATTACTACCTCCGGGAATTTGTTTTGTGCGGCCCTGCAACCACTTGGTATGCGACCGATCAGCACAGTGTAGGGTCAGGACGACCTAGGGTAAATACCTAGATTATGAAAACACTGTTGTCAAAACCGTGACAATAACGGGATACGGCGCGCGCGGTCGGTCACGCCCGCCTTGCCGGCAAACAGCAGACCCTGACGCGGTGATGTTTGTGGCGCGCGGAGGCCGCGAATCGATCGTTCATGTCAATGGATATCTCCACGGCACGCGTCACACGACAGAAAACGTCCCGAGCGGCGCACGTCTTTTTGCGAACTGTTCGCTTGGTAACGTTGCCCTGAGAAGTGGCTACCTAAGATGACTGCTGGAAAAATTCTGTCGAGTCACGCTATGCGCTATCCGTTTGATATCGCCGTTACCTACGCCTTATTGCTGCTCGTCATGTGTTGCGTCGTGAATCTGACTCTCTCCTGATCGAATCCCGATCAGAGCGGGTTTTACGACGCAGGTAAGCGGTCCGTGACACGCGTTGTCACGGACTCGCCCGCCTCCCACCCGCGCATGTGTCATCACCACCGACCATCGCGTCCCCCCGAAGCCTCCCTACGTCCCATCACGCAGTGTTCCGCCGTCGCGGCGCTCGCCTCTGCGTGCGACGACGGCGTTCGAGCCACCGCCCCCTCCTCTGGCACACCGCCTTGCTGTCACGCGCCCACCCGTGCGACAGTGGTACAACACAGCGTCGCGCCCTTTGCGTCGCTAGAGAGCCATGGAGACAAAACATGAATCTGATCCTCTGGCGCCACGCCGAAGCCGAAGACATCGCCCCGACCGACCTGGCCCGTCAGTTGACCGTACGCGGTCGCAAACAGGCGCAAGCCGTGGCGAAGTGGCTGCGCGCACGGCTCGACGACGACGCCGTGATCCTCGCAAGTCCCGCCGTGCGCACCATCCAGACCGTCGAAAGCCTGACCGATCAGTATCGCGTGGTGCGTGAACTCGCACCAGGCGCCAGCGCGGCTGACGTCCTCGACGCCGCCGGCTGGCCAGAAGGTATTGCACCGACGGTGCTGGTCGTCGGTCATCAGCCCACCCTCGGTCACGTCGCAGCGCAGTTGCTCGCCCAGAGCAACGCCAGCTGGCCGCTCAAGAAGGCCGGCGTATGGTGGATTGCAAGCCGCGAGCGCGACGGCGACGAGCAGGTGCTCCTGCGCGCGGCGATCAGCCCCGATCTTTTGTAAAACAACGAAACCGAAAATAAGCGGCGACCTTACGGACCGTCATCTAAAGGTCACGACCTTGCCATGCGAGCGTCACCGGGCGTTACTACATTGGCGAAAAAGCGAAATTCTTCTTTTTCGACAAGGAACGCCACATGCAAGATCTGCCGACGTCTTCCCTGCCGCTCGCTTCGACCCTCGAGACGCGCCGTCGATTGCCGCGCGCCGAGGAAACGGTCACCGCACAACACCGGCTGCAGGTGGCCTGGGCGCGTACCGAGGAAGAGCTTCGTGAAGCGCAGCATCTGCGCTACCGGGTCTTCGCCGACGAAATGGGTGCACGCCTGACCGGCCCCGCGGGTCTCGACGTCGACGCCTTCGATCACTACTGCGACCACCTGCTGGTGCGCGATCTCGACACGCTGAAAGTGGTCGGCACCTATCGCGCCCTGCCGCCGCATCAGGCGGCACGCATCGGCCGCCTGTATGCGGAAAGCGAGTTCGACGTCTCGCGTCTCACGCACCTGCGCCCGAAGATGGTCGAAGTGGGCCGCTCGTGCGTGCATGCGGACTATCGCAGCGGCGCAGTGATCATGTCGCTGTGGGGCGGCCTCGCGTCGTATATGTTGCATAACGGCTACGAAACGATGCTCGGTTGCGCGAGCGTGGCGATGGCCGATGGTGGCCACTACGCGGCGAATCTGTACTGCGCGCTACGCGACAGCGCGATGACCGCGCAAGAGTACCGCGCTTTTCCGCACACGCCGCTGCCTGTCGACGAACTGCAAACGGGCGCGGATGTCGCACCGCCGCCGCTCGTCAAAGGTTATCTGCGGCTCGGCGCGAAAATCTGTGGCGCACCGGCCTGGGATCCCGACTTCAATACGGCCGACTTTCTGACGCTGCTGCGTCTGTCCGAAATCAACGCGCGATATGCACGCCACTTCCTTGGCGATGCATTGCCGGGCTAAGTCAAACGCTACGGGGTAGGTGCAAATAAAACAGCCCGGCAGAGCAGGTGCTCGCCGGGCTGTTTGCTGTTCCATTTGCCGATCCAGACGCCCTATACAAACACCAGGACATCGGGCCTCATCGGTTGTTGCGTATCGTCAGTCATCCGTATAAACAACCCGATACGGGATGCCAACCTTCTCCCACTCGGCCGCTTCCTGAATCAGGCTGTAATCGGTCAGCGGGTTGTTGGCCACCCACTCCTTCGGCAAGCGCACTTCGTAGCCATTGTTCGCACGGGACACTGCAATACCCGGCAGGCCGACATCCGCACGGCGCCGGCACAGCAGCGCGGCGAGGCGCAAGCAGAACAGCAACGGCCATTCCACTTCACGCGTTTGCGACAGCTTGCCGAGCTTGCCCGCATGACCCAGCACGAGCGCGGCAAGGCGCGCCTGGTCGGTGCGCGAAAAACCCGGCATGTCGGCGTTGCTCGCGATATAGGCCGAGTGCTTGTGATACGCGCTATGCGAGATCGACAGCCCGATCTCGTGCAGCGAGGCCGCCCAGCTCAGGAACATGCGATTTTCGACGCGCCGCTCCGTATCCGGTTCGCCGAATTGATCGTAGAAGCTCACCGCCAGTTCGCCGATGCGCACCGCTTGCGCGCGATCCACCCCATAGCGGCGCATGAAGCCTTCCACCGTGACCGTACGCATGTCTTCGTGCTGCGAACGGCCGAGCAGGTCGTACAGCACGCCCAGACGCAAGGCGCCGTCGGTGGTGTCGACGTAATCGACGCCCAGTTCGTCGAACACCGCCAGCATGATCGACAGGCCACCTGCGAGCACCGGAATCCGGTCGCTCTTCAGCGCCACCAGTTTCAAGCGATTGACGTTCTCCGCCTTGATCAACGCGCGCTTCAGGCGTTCGAGGCCGCCGCGCGAAATGCCGTGGGTTATGCCCGGGTCGTTGAAGCCGTTCGCTTCGACCAGTTCCGCGAGTGCGCGTGCCGTGCCCGACGAGCCGATTGCCTGCTCCCAGCCGGTTTTCTTGTACTCGTTGGAAATGATCTGAATTTCGCGGCCGGCCGCGAGCTCGGCCTGGCGCATCGTGTACTCGTCGACGTTGCCCGCCGGGAAGAAGGCACGGCTATGGCTCACGCAGCCGATATACAGGCTTTCCATCTTGATCGGCGTGTAGTGCGAGCCGATGATGAACTCGGTCGAACCGCCGCCGATATCGACCACGAGGCGCTTACCCGGGCTTGCCGGCACCGAGTGTGCTGCGCCCGCATAAATCAGACGAGCCTCTTCGCGCCCGGCAATCACCTCGATCGGGAAACCCAGTGCAGCCTGCGCCTCGCCTAGGAACTCGCCGGCGTTCTTGGCAATGCGCAGCGTGTTGGTAGCGACCGCACGCACGTGGTCAGGGTGGAAATCGCGCAGCCGTTCGCCGAAGCGTTTGAGTGCGTCCCAGCCGCGCACCTGCGAGGCGCGGTCGAGCATCTTGTCGCTCGACAGGCCCGCAGCGAGCCGCACGGGCTCGCGTAGCGCATCGACCTGGTAGATCTGGCTGCCGGCATCGGTTTCTTCGACCCGGCCCACGATCAGACGAAAGCTGTTCGAGCCAAGGTCGACGGCAGCGAGAAGTTGTGGAGTGTTGACCATCGATTGAGCGGACTCCATACGCGCAAGCGCAGCCTGCTTGTTGCCGGCCCCGCCGTTCAAAGCCACCATTTTAAGCGTACCGGACCTCACGATGTAACCTTCAGGGTGATTGCCTGCGTTATGGTCCCATATTCATTGCGTCATATTTACGACACAAGGCCAATACAGCGTAAAGTTTATAATCAATCGATTGTCATAAGAGCGTCATCATACTGTGAGAATTTCCGAGCGTCTTTCGCCTTCCCTACCCGACCTTCCATTCTCGCTTCCGATGTCCACCCGCTACCCCCTGCTGAACCGCGAACTGGGCATCCTGGGTTTTAACGAGCGCGTGCTGGCGCAAGCCGCCGATCCCGCCGTGCCCCTGCTCGAACGCCTACGTTTTATCTGCATCACCAGCAGCAATCTCGACGAATTCTTCGAAGTCCGTATGGCCGGGCTGCAGGAGCAGATGCGCGATAACCCTGGAGCGCTCTCGCCGGACGGCATGTCGCTGCAGCACGTCTACGACCTCGTGGTCGAGCGGGCACAGAAGCTCGTGCACCGCCAGTACCGCATGCTGCACGACACAGTACTCTCTGCGCTCGAACAGGAAGGCATTTATTTTCACGGCACGGAAGCATGGAATGAAGCGCAGACCGAATGGGCGCGGAACTACTTTTTCGACGAACTGCTGCCCGTCCTGACGCCGATCGGCCTCGATCCCGCGCATCCGTTTCCGCGCGTGCTCAATAAAAGCCTGAACTTTGTCGTCGAACTCGAAGGCAAAGATGCATTCGGCCGCCAGGCGCTGATGGGCATCGTGCAGGCGCCGCGTGCGTTGCCGCGGCTCGTCCGCATGCCGCAGGAACTGTCGGGCTATCCGCACGGCTTCGTGCTGCTGAGCTCGCTGCTGCAGCGTTTCGTGGGCGAGCTGTTCCCGAATCTGGTGGTGCGTAGCTGCAATCAGTTCCGCATCACGCGCAACAGCGAACTGTTCGTCGACGAAGACGAAATCACCAACTTGCGCGTCGCGCTGCAAGGTGAACTGCCGGCGCGCCACCTCGGCAACGCCGTGCGCCTCGAAGTGTCGGCGGAGACGCCCGCGCATCTGGTGCGGCGCCTGCTCGACGAGAGCGATCTGTCGGACAAGGACTGCTACTTCGTAGACGGCCCCGTCAATCTGGTGCGGCTGATGCAGTTGCCGGAGATGGTGGACCGCCCCGATTTGAAATTCGTCCCGCATATTCCGTCGATCCCGCCGCAGATCGCCAATAGTGCGAGCCTGTTCGATGTGATCGATCAGGGCGATGTGCTGCTGCATCACCCGTACGAAAGCTTCCAGCCCGTGCTCGAACTGCTGTTGCAGGCGGCCAAAGACCAGAACGTGATGGCGATCAAGCAGACCATCTATCGTACCGGCACCGATTCGCCGCTGATGGACGCGCTGATGCAGGCCGCGCGCAACGGCAAGGAAGTCACCGTGGTGGTGGAGCTGCTCGCGCGCTTCGACGAAGAAACCAATATCAACTGGGCGGCGCAGCTTGAAGCCGTGGGCGCGCACGTCGTCTACGGCGTGGTGGGCCATAAGTGCCACGCGAAGATGATGCTGATCGTGCGCCGCGTGTCGCACAACGGCAAGATGACGCTCAAGCGTTATGCGCACCTCGGCACCGGCAACTATCACCCGCGTACCGCACGTCTGTATAGCGACTTCGGCCTGATGACGGCCGACCAGAAGATCTGCGAAGACGTGCATCACGTGTTCCAGCAGCTCACTGGCATCGGCGGTGAGCTGAAGCTGCACGAGCTGTGGCAGTCGCCGTTCACGCTGCATCCGAAGCTCGTCGAGGCGATTCGCGCCGAGGCGGAGCATGCACGCGCCGGCAAGAAGGCACGCATCGTCGCCAAGATGAATGCGCTGCTCGAGCCGACCGTGATTGCCGAGCTGTACGAAGCATCGATGGCTGGCGTGAAAATCGATCTGATCGTGCGCGGCGTGTGTTCGTTGCAACCGGGTGTACCGGGGCTGTCGGAGAATATTACGGTACGCTCGATCGTCGGGCGCTTCCTCGAGCACCATCGGATCTTCTACTTCTACAACGAAGGTAAAGAGGACGTGTATCTGTCGAGCGCCGACTGGATGGACCGCAATTTCTTCCGGCGTGTCGAAGTGGCGTTTCCGATCAACAACCGCCGCCTGAAACGCCGTGTGATCGCTGAGGGCCTGTCGGCGTTCCTCGGCGACAACCAGTCGGCGTGGCTCATGCAAAGCGACGGACACTATCGCCGTCGCAGGCCGGGCAAGTCGTCGCGCAATGCGCAGATGAGTCTGCTTGGGAAGTTCTGTTCCTGAGCCTCGCGCGAGGCGAAGCGAGCCGCCAACATTGCGGCTCGCCGCAGGAGTCGTAAAAAAACCGCCTGAACAGGCGGTTTTTTATTGGGCCTTCGAGAAGCCTTCAGGCCATCAACCCATCAAGCCGGAGCGGGCTGCCGCCGCGCCGTGCGGAACACCGGGAAACGCACGGTGAAGGTGCTGCCGCGCCCTTCTTCGCTCTTCACTTCGAGTTGCGCATCGTGCCGTTGCAGCACGTGTTTGACGATCGCGAGACCGAGGCCCGTGCCGCCGGTGTCACGCGAGCGGCTGCGGTCCACCCGGTAAAATCGTTCGGTGAGCCTGGGAATATCCGCGGCGGGAATACCCAGGCCGCTATCGGTCACGGAAAAGACCGCACTGCCGCCGTTGGCCTGCCACGTCACATTAATTTTTCCGCCGTCCGGAGTGTAGCGGATCGCATTGGTCACGAGGTTGCCGAGCGCGCTCAGAATCTCGGTTTCGACGCCGGTCACGGTGAGCCCTTCGTCCGCGTCGAAGGTGATGTGATGGTGATCGCTCGACAAGCTTGCCGCATCGTCGCGCAGATGCCGCAGCACCGCGCGCATATCGATCATCTGGTCGCTCGGCGACTTGTTGTCGCCTTCGAGTTTCGCGAGCACCAGCAAATCGTCGACGATATGCCGCATGCGCGCCGCCTGTTGCTCCATCAACTCGAGGTAGCGCGCGCGTTCAGCTTCGCCTAGCGGCAACTCGCGCATCGTCTCCAGAAAGCCGGACAGCACAGTGAGCGGCGTCTTCAGTTCATGCGAGACGTTGGCCACGAAGTCGCGCCGCATCGCGTCAGTACGTTCGAGTTCGGTAATGTCCTGCGACAGCACCAGCTTGCGGTTTTCGCCGTACGGAAACACCTGCACCGACAGCACGTTCTGGCGCTTCTCGCCCATCCCGCGCATGATCAGCATCTCTTCGTAATGATGCGAGTTCAGGTAGCGGACGAAGTCGGGCTGGCGCACGAGGTGCGTGATGTGCTGGCGCAGGTCGCGCTTCGCATCAAGGCCGAAGTGCACCTCGGAGATTGCGTTGCACCACTCGATCTGATCGTGATCGTCGAGCATCGCCACGCCGTTCGGCGAAGCCTGGATGGCCTGAATGAAACGCGAATGCTGCTGCTCGACCTGGCGCACCTGGGCATGCCAGCGCTTCGCGAGTTTATGCAGCCGGTAGTAGATTTCGCCCCAGACACCGGGCGCGCTCGGCACTTCGCCGTAGACCGGCGCATCGAGCAGACGCCACAGACGCTGTTTATGGAAGGTGCTAAAGACGCTCTGCGCGATCAGCACGACGATCGCGACGATCAGTGCAGTCCTGACGCTGACGAACACGCCAAGCAACGCGCACAGAACAGCAAGCAGCACGACCGACACAATGGAACGCGCCCAGATGATGTTCATGTTCTAGCGATCGAAGAGAAGACGATACGCGCCGCGATTAAATCGCGCGGCGCGGGAGTGCAAACGGCGCTAACCGTCGTTCAGCCTTAAGCCCCTCAAACCTGCCGAACCGGTCAAACGGTAGAAACGGTACAAGCGGGTATTACGCGCTCTTCGCGAGCCGGTAACCGCTGCCCCGCACCGTCTCAATCATAGCATCGCACCCTGCCGGCTTGAGCGCGGCACGCAGGCGCTTGATATGGACGTCCACCGTGCGCTCTTCGACGAACACGTGGTCGCCCCATACCTGATCGAGCAGTTGCGTGCGGCTATGCACGCGCTCCGGATGGGTCATGAAGAAGTGCAGCAGACGGAACTCTGTCGGCCCGAGATCGAGCTTGATCTCGCTGCCTTCCGCATGCGCCGCCACGCGATGCGTTGCCGGATCGAGCTTCAGACCGTTGATCGCGACCACGTCCTCGGTTAGCTGCGGCGCACGGCGGCGCAGCACCGCCTTGATCCGCGCCATCAGTTCCTTCGGCGAGAACGGCTTGGTGACGTAGTCGTCCGCGCCGATCTCGAGGCCGAGCACCTTGTCCTGCTCATCGCCACGCGCGGTGAGCATGATGATCGGAATGTGCTTGGTCCGCTCGTTGTTGCGCAGATCGCGGGCGAACGCAATGCCTGACTTGCCCGGCAGCATCCAGTCGAGCAGGACGAGGTCGGGCAGCACATCGCTGATCAGGTTCTGCGCCTGCTCCGCGTTATAGGCGCGGATCGGGCAATGGCCCGCGTGCTGAAGATTGACCGAAATCAGTTCGGAAATCGCGGGCTCATCTTCGATGACGAGAATGCTGCTGGGCATCGGCACCTCTTGACCTTTATACGGTGGGTTAACTGAGTGCTTCGCGTTCGAGCGCGTCGCGCGACTTGTGCCGCACGTCGGTGCCCTTGACGATGTAGATGATGAATTCAGCAATGTTCTTTGCGTGGTCGCCGATCCGCTCGATCGCCTTGGCGATGAAGAGGAAGTCGAGGCCCACCGAGATCGAACGCGGATCTTCCGTCATGTACGAAATCAGCTTGCGCACGAAGGCACGGAATTCCTCGTCGATCGCCTTGTCGTCGCGCACGATCTGCGCGGCCGCCACGGTATCGAGACGCGCGAACGCGTCGAGCGCACGGCGCAGGATCGACACCGCCATCTCGCCGGACAGCTTGATCTCGGCGATATTGATGGTGCGCGACGCGCCGTCTTCCATCAGACGCTTGGTGCGTTTCGCAATCTTCTCGGCTTCGTCGCCGGCGCGCTCGAGATTCGTAATGGTCTTCGAGATCGCGATCAGGAGGCGCAGGTCCCGCGCGGCCGGTTGACGGCGCGCGATGATGTTGCTGCACTCTTCGTCGATATCGACTTCCATCTTGTTCAGGCGATCCTCGGCAGTGATCACCTGCTCGCACATATCCAGATCGAAGTTATTGAGCGCGTTCATCGCATTGACAATCTGCGATTCAACGAGGCCGCCCATTTCGAGGACCTTCGAGGAAACGAGATTGAGGTCGGCGTCGAACTGGCTGGAGAGGTGTTTGTCGGACATGTCGTGCTCCCTTATTGTGCTCGCCGGATTTAACCGAAGCGGCCGGTAATGTAGTCCTCGGTTTCCTTGCGGACCGGCTTGATAAAGATCTTTTCGGTGTCACCGAATTCGATCAGCTCGCCGAGGTACATGTAGGCAGTGTAGTCCGAACACCGTGCGGCCTGTTGCATGTTGTGGGTAACGATCACCACGGTGTAGTCGCTCTTCAGTTCGGCGATCAGTTCTTCGATACGTCCCGTGGAAATCGGGTCGAGCGCCGAGCACGGTTCGTCGAGCAGCAGCACTTCCGGGCGGATCGCAATGCCGCGTGCAATGCACAGGCGCTGCTGCTGGCCGCCCGAGAGGCCGTAGCCGCTCTGACCGAGCTTGTCCTTCACTTCGTTCCACAGCGCCGCTTTGGTCAGCGCCCATTCGACGCGGTCGTCCATTTCCGAGCGCGGCAGCGTTTCAAACATTTTCACGCCGAACGCGATGTTGTCGTAGATCGACATCGGGAACGGAGTCGGCTTCTGGAACACCATGCCGATCCGCGCGCGCAACAGCGAAATATCGCGCTTGGAGGTCAGCAGGTTTTCGCCGTCCATCAGGATCTCGCCTTCGGCGCGCTGCTCCGGATAGAGCGCGTACATCTTGTTGAAGGTGCGCAGCAGCGTGGACTTGCCACAGCCCGACGGGCCGATGAACGCGGTCACCTTGCCTTCGGGAATGCGCAGGTTGATGTTCTTCAACGCGTGGTACTTGCCGTAGAAGAAGTTGAGGTCGTTGACCTCGATCTTCGGCTGCGCCGACGCTTGGGCACTGTTGCCCTGGGCGGGGTCGAAACCGGCGGGCGCGGTGGGACGCGCAATCGGATTGAATTGAGTTTCTGCCATGTTCATCGGATGTGCTCCGCCCTTACTTTTTCGAAAAGATCGTACGCGCGAGGATATTCAATCCCAGCACCCCGAGCGTGATCAGGAAGACGCCGGCCCAGGCAAGCGATTGCCACTGCGGGAAGGCGCTCATCGCAAACTGATAGATCGTGACCGGCAGGTTGGCGACCGGCTGATTCATGTTCCACGAGAAGAACTGATTCGACATCGCGGTGAACAGCAGCGGTGCCGTTTCACCGGCAATTCGCGCCACACCGAGCAGCACGCCGGTGATGATGCCCGCCACCGACGCCTTCAGCGTAATCGACATCACCATCTTCCACTTCGGCGTGCCGAGTGCGAATGCGGCTTCACGCAAGGCGTTCGGCACCAGCTTCAGCATGTTTTCGGTGGTGCGGATCACAATCGGAATCTGCAGCAGCGCGAGCGCGAACACGCCGGCCCAGCCGCTGAAGTGTCCCATCTTCGCCACGAAGAGCGCGTAGACGAACAGGCCCACCACGATCGACGGCGCCGACAACAGGATGTCGTTGATAAAGCGCGTGACGCTGGCAAGCCAGCCCTTCTGGCCGTATTCAGCGAGATACACGCCGGCGAGAATGCCGATCGGAGTGCCGACGAATGTCGCCAGCCCGATCAGCATCAGGCTGCCGACGATGGCGTTGGCGAGCCCGCCGCCATCGGTGTTCGGCGGCGGCGTCGACTGCGTGAACAGTTCGATCGACAGACCGCTGATACCAAGACGCAGCGTCGTATAAAGAATCCACACGAGCCAGATGAGACCGAAGGCCATCGCCGCGAGCGAGAGCGTCAACGCAATCGCGTTCTTCACGCGCCGGCGCCCCTGCAGCTTGGTGCGCATCGCCTCCAGAACGGCGGCGTCGTGCGAACCGGGAATATTCAATGAGGACTGGCTCATTTCGCGCCCTCCCCTTTTTCGAGACGAAGCAGCATGATCTTCGAGATCGCGAGCACGATGAAAGTAATCACAAACAGGATCAGGCCGAGTTCCATCAGCGCGGAGGTGTGCAGGCCCGGATCCGCTTCCGCGAACTCGTTGGCCAGCGCCGACGTAATACTGTTGCCGGGCGAAAACAGCGAAACGTTATTGAGCAGATTGGTGTTGCCGATCACGAAGGTGACGGCCATCGTCTCGCCGAGCGCGCGGCCCAGACCCAGCATGACGCCACCGATCACGCCGCTCTTGGTGAACGGCAGGACGATCTTCCACATCACTTCCCAGGTCGTGCAGCCGATCCCGTAAGCCGATTCCTTCAGCAGAACCGGTGTGACTTCGAAGACATCGCGCATCACCGAGGCGATGTACGGAATGATCATGATCGCAAGAATGACCCCGGCGCACAGGATGCCGATGCCGATGGGCGGGCCCTGGAAAAACGCGCCGATAAACGGAATGCCGCCGAGCACGGTACCGAGCGGCTTTTCGAACCACGTCGCGAAGATCGGCGCGAACACCAGCAGGCCCCACATACCGTAGACGATCGAAGGGATCGCAGCCAGCAGCTCGATGGCAACGCCGAGCGGCCGGCGCAGCCACGCGGGCGCCAGTTCAGTGAGGAACAGTGCGATGCCGAAGCTGACCGGCACCGCGATAACGAGAGCAATGATCGACGTGGCGATCGTGCCGTAGATCGGCACCAGCGCGCCGAATTTCTGGCTGGGTGGATCCCAGTCGGCGGTCCACAAAAAGCTCAGACCGAATTGCTTGATCGACGGCAGCGAGGCGACGATCAGCGAGACGATGATGCCGCCGAGCAGCAGGAGCGTGACGATCGCGGCGAGGCGCGCGAGACCGCCGAAAATAACATCGCCGGCGCGACTAGGCGCTTTCTGCTGCGACGCGCTGCCGGACGTGCTCGACACGAGAGGGATGTCGGACATGGGAACCTATGCACCTGTGACCATATGCTGCATGACACGACGCCATGCAACCAGTACTACAGCCGCCCAGCCTCACATGAGGCTGGGCGGCTTGTTGCTGCTTGCTAACGCTTACTCGGCGACCGACTTGCCCGAAGCGTCCTTCACCTTGTCTTTCCATTGCGACTTGATTTGCGTCACAACCGATTCCGGCAGCGAGATGTAGTCGAGGCTGTCAGCGGCCGACGTACCGTTTTTGAACGCCCAGTCGAAGAACTTCAGCGTTTCGGCGCCTTGCGGTGCCTTGTCCTGCGTCGTGTGCAGCAGCACGAACGTTGCGCCGACGACCGGCCATGCGTCCTTGCCCGGTTCGTTCGTCAGGATCTGGTAGAACGACTTCGACCAATCCGCGCCGGCAGCCGCTGCCTTGAACGTTTCCGTCTTCGGCTCAACCACGTTGCCTGCCGAGTTCTTCAGGTCGACGTAGACCATCTTGTTCTGCTTCGCGTACGCCCATTCGACATAACCGATTGCGCCCGGCAGGCGTTGCACGAAGGCTGCGACGCCGTCGTTGCCCTTGCCGCCCGTGCCCGTCGGCCAGCTGACCGTTGCGCCTTCACCGACCTTCGACTTCCAGTCTGCGTTGACCTTCGACAGATAGTTCGTCCAGATGAAGCTGGTGCCCGAACCGTCAGCACGGCGCACCACAGCGATATCCGTATCCGGCAGCTTTGCCTTCGGATTCAGTGCAGCGATCGCCGGATCGTTCCACTTCTTGATCTTGCCCAGGTAGATGTCGCCGAGCACTTCGCCCGACAGCACCAGTTGGCCCGGGGTCACGCCCGGCAGGTTCACGACCGGTACCACGCCGCCGACCACCGTCGGGAACTGGAACAGGCCGTCCTTGGCCAGTTCGTCGTCCTTCAGCGGAGCGTCCGAACCTGCGAAATCGACCGTCTTGGCGATGATCTGCTTGACGCCGCCCGACGAACCGATACCTTGATAGTTGACCTTACCGCCGCCCGACTTTTGATAAGCGTCAGCCCACTTCGTATAGATGGGTGCTGCAAAGGTGCTGCCTGCGCCGGTGATGTCGGCGGCTTGCGCTGCGATCGCGAAGAGCGCGCCAGCCAAGCCAGCGAACGCAGTTTGCATCAATTTCATGAGACCTCCAGTGGTGTGAGCGGATTACACGACACCGCGAAGGATAGGGTCTCTTTGTGACAGTCACGTGACGAACCGTGAATGAAGCGTGACAATAAGGTTACAGCCGTGAAAGGCTGAGTGGGCGGGTGAAAGTTACGTGAACGGTGTCTTCGCCACCTCTGTAGAGATTGGGCGAAAAATGCGCGGCGGGAGCATTTGCGCGCAGATGAGGGGCTTCTGGAAGGGATTCCAGAGAAATGAAAGAACTTCGTAAGTGCGATGGGCGCGATGACGGTGCGAAGGTCGTGTGCTTCGCGAACTGCGATTAAGCGAGCTTCGCCGCGGCTAATTGCCGCGGCGAAGCTCGCTACCCACTTTGTGTCCCGATCCTGATCAGGCAGTCTCCTGCTTCACCACACCTGCGATCGTCTCAGCATGATGAACGGCGTCATCCACGCTCTGCGCCTCGACCATCACACGTAGCACCGGCTCGGTCCCGGACGCGCGGATCAGCACGCGGCCGTGGCCATCGAGAGCCGCCTCAGCTGCGCTGATCGCGCGGCGGATCGCGTCGCTGCTCTTCCAGTCGGCACCCGGTTGCATGCGCACATTGATTAGCTTTTGCGGGAACAGCGTCACGCCTTCGAGCAGTTGCGCCAGCGACTTGCCGCTGCGCTTCATCGCCGCCAGCACCAGCAGCGACGAGACAATGCCGTCGCCGGTCGAATGGCGGTCGAGCGAGAGGATGTGCCCCGAGCCCTCGGCGCCAAGCTGCCAGCCGTGCTCGCGCAGTTGTTCGAGCACGTAGCGGTCGCCGACCGCAGCACGCACGAACTGCACACCGGCGCGCTGCAACGCGACTTCCACGGCCATATTGCTCATCAAGGTACCGACCGCGCCTTCCACCCTGCCTTCGGTCTCGATGCGGTCCTTGACCAGCACGTATAGCAGTTCGTCACCGTTGTAGAGGCGGCCCGCGGCGTCGACCACCTGCAGACGGTCGGCGTCGCCGTCGAGCGCGATGCCGAGATCCGCATGATTCGCCCGCACTGCGCGCACCAGTGCGTCGGGCGCGGTGGCGCCCACGCCGTCGTTGATGTTGAAGCCGTTCGGTGCGACACCGATCGGGATGACGTCGGCCCCGAGCTCATGGAACACATGCGGCGCGATGTCATACGCTGCGCCGTGCGCGCAATCGACTACCAGCCTCATGCCGCGCAGATCGAACGCGGCCGGAAAGGTGCTCTTGCAGAACTCGATATAGCGGCCGGCCGCGTCGTCGAGGCGGCGTGCCTTGCCAAGCTGCTCGGACGCCGCGCAGGCGAGCGGCTGATCCAATTGCTCCTCGATCTTCAGTTCGACCTCGTCGGGCAGCTTGTCGCCCTGGGCCGAGAAGAACTTGATACCGTTGTCGTAGTACGGATTGTGCGACGCGCTGATCACCACGCCGGCGGCGAGCCGCAGCGCGCGCGTCAGGTAGGCGATGCCCGGAGTGGGCATCGGACCCGCCAGCATGACGTCGACGCCCGCAGCGGAAAAGCCCGACTCGAGCGCGGCTTCGAGCATGTAGCCCGAGACCCGCGTGTCCTTGCCGATCAGGACGGTGGGACGCTGGCCGGTATTGGCCCAGCCATTGCCGCCGGCCAACACCTTGCCTGCGGCATAACCGAGCCGCAATACGAAATCGGGCGTAATCGGCCCCTCGCCGACCTTACCCCGGATGCCATCGGTACCGAAAAAGCGACGTGCCATCGTGTAGTTTTCCTCTCTCTTTTGGAAGGGTCAGCCGCGACGCGTCGCGTCACGCATCGCTGCCCAAACTTTTAATGCATCAACGGTTTGCGCGACATCATGCACGCGCAGTATGGCAGCACCGCGCTCAGCGGCACATACGGCAGCCGCGATACTTGCGGCCAGCCTTTCAGACGCGGCACGGCCCGTGACCGCCCCCAGCATCGACTTGCGCGACATGCCCGCCAATATCGGAAACGACGGCTCGCCGCGCGGCGCCGTGTCCGGCAGGTGGGCCAGCAAGGCGTAATTATGTTCGACCGTTGCCTTGCCGAAACCAAAACCGGGATCGACACTGATACGCCGTTTTGCGACACCCGCCTCGGCCAGCGCCGCCACCCGCTCCTCCAGAAACGCCCGCACTTCGCTTACCACATCCTGATAGGCCGGCGCGCCTACCTGCATGGTCTGCGGCTCGCCGAGCATATGCATCACGCATAGACCACATTGACTATCGCGCACGGCGTCGATAGCCCCGGGCATGCGAAAGCCCCAGATATCGTTGACGAGGTCCGCACCGGCCGCCAACGCGTGGCGCATGACTTCGGGCTTGTAGGTATCGACGGAAAGCGGCACCTCGGCACCACGCAACTGTTCGATGAGCGGAATCACCCGTTCCAGTTCCTCGTCGAGCGGCACCGGCGGCGCGCCAGGGCGGGTCGACTCGCCACCGATGTCGATGATGTCTGCGCCGTCGAGCATCATCCGCTCGGCCTGGCGCAGCGCGTCGCCGCGCACCGCGAACTTGCCGCCATCGGAGAAGGAATCGGGCGTGACATTGAGAATGCCCATCACCAACGGGCGCTCAAAGGTCAACGTGAAGCGGCCGCATTGCAGCGGCTCAGGCGGGGAGATAACAGGTAACGCGGTGTTCAAGACGTAACGGGCCATACAGGCGGGCAAATGGAGATCAATGCAAAACGGGCCGGTGTGGAATCACACCGGCCCGTGCTTTGGACTTGGCTTCGATCAGGCCGGCGCGGTCGCGCTGCCCGGCTTCACCTCGGTACCCGTGCTGCCACCCGACGATGCATCGCTTGCCGACGGCGGCGAGCTCTTCGGTGCACGCGGCGGACGACCCGCCATGATGTCGTTGATCTGATCGGCGTCGATCGTTTCCCACTCCATCAGGGCCGCGGTCATCGCTTCGACCTTGTCGCGGTTTTCGTCCAGGAGGCGCTTGGCGAGGTTGTACTGCTCGTCCAGCATGCGGCGGATTTCCGCGTCGACCTTCTGCTGCGTCGCTTCCGAAATGGTCCGCGTGAAACCGCGGCCAAACGGCGTAGCGTCGTTTTCGTCGTCAACGTAGACCATCGGTCCGAGCGCATCCGTCATGCCGAAGCGGGCCACCATGGCGCGGGCCGTAGCCGTTGCCTTGTTGAAGTCGTCCGAGGCGCCCGTGCTGATCAGGTTCAGGAACAACTCTTCCGCCACCCGGCCACCAAACAGAATCGCCAGACGATCCAGCAGATAGTCCTTCGAATACGTTTCGTTGTCGTGCTCCGGCAACTGCCACGTGACACCCAGTGCGCGACCGCGCGGGATGATCGTGACCTTGTGCACCGGATCGGCCTTCGGCAACAGCTTGGCAATCACCGCATGGCCCGACTCGTGGTACGCCGTGGCACGCTTCGATTCTTCGCGGATCACGGCCGACTTGCGCTCCGGACCCATGAAGATCTTGTCCTTGGCATCTTCGAAGTCAATCATTTCGACGATGCGCTTGCCGCGACGAGCCGCAAACAGCGCCGCTTCGTTCACGAGGTTCGCAAGGTCAGCGCCAGAGAAGCCCGGCGTGCCGCGTGCGATCACCGCTGCGTCGACGTCGTTCGAAATCGGCACCTTGCGCAGGTGGACCTTCATGATGTGTTCGCGGCCGCGGATGTCCGGCAGGCCAACATACACCTGGCGGTCGAAACGGCCCGGACGCAGCAGCGCCTTGTCGAGCACATCCGAACGGTTCGTAGCAGCAATCACGATCACGCCCGAGTTCGCTTCGAAGCCGTCCATCTCGACCAGCATCTGATTCAGCGTCTGTTCGCGTTCGTCGTTACCGCCGCCCATGCCGGCGCCGCGATGGCGACCAACCGCGTCGATTTCGTCGATGAACACGATGCACGGTGCATGCTTCTTGGCCTGTTCAAACATGTCGCGCACACGAGCCGCGCCGACACCCACGAACATTTCCACGAAGTCCGAACCCGAAATGCTGAAGAACGGCACTTTCGCTTCGCCGGCAATGGCGCGCGCAAGCAGCGTTTTACCCGTTCCCGGTGGCCCGACCAGCAGCACGCCGCGTGGTATGCGCCCCCCGAGCTTCTGGAACTTCTGCGGATCGCGCAGGAAGTCGACCAGTTCGGAGACTTCTTCCTTGGCTTCGTCGCAACCGGCGACGTCAGTGAAATTGATTGCGTTGTTGTTCTCATCGATCAGGCGTGCGCGGGACTTGCCGAACGAGAACGCACCGCCTTTCCCGCCCCCCTGCATCTGCCTCATCATGTAGAACCAGAACCCGATAATCAGGATTGTCGGTCCGAGGTAATACAGCGCGGACACAAGCGCGTTCGGTTCGTCATCGGCCTTACCGCTCACCTGAACGCCATACTTCATCAGGTCGCCGACCATCCAGATGTCGCCTGGCGACACGATCTGGTACTTCTGGCCGTCTGCTGGAGTGACCGTGAGGTTACGCCCCTGAACGATGACGTTCTTGACCTTGCCGTTCTTTGCGTCATCCATGAACTGCGAATAGGAAACGCCTTCCTGGACACGGGGCTTATCGAACTGCTTGAACACCGTAAACAGCACCAGTGCGATAACCAGCCACACTGCTGCCTTCGAAAACATATTGTTGTTCAAAGCACCACTCCTTCACTCATAGACGGGCGCCTACATTTGCCTTGCGGCACCACTAAAGCATTCTAATCCAGACCGCAGACCCCTGCCATAACCATTCTCTACCACAGAAATAGTGCAGGAGGCTGTCCCAGTGCCGCTTTTCCGGCAAATATGGGACTCAAAAAAATCGCGGAACGCCCGCCGGGCAACCCAACTAAGCGGGCCGTTTCAGATGCTTTCCCAAAATAAAAGTTTCCGACGATTTGTCCCGCGACGCCTTCGGCTTGCGGGCTGCCACCGTCTTAAACTGCTGCTTGAACTTTTCCACAATCTGGCTGTAGCCGCTGCCGTGAAAACATTTGACTAAAAGGGCTCCATCCGGCTTCAGGTGATTCTGCGAAAATTCCAGCGCGAGATCGCATACATGCTCGATCCGCGCGGCATCCGCCAGCGCCACTCCCGACAGGTTGGGCGCCATATCCGAAATTACAAGGTCGACCTGACGCGCTCCGACCAAATCTTCGAGTTGGTGCAGAACGGTGTCCTCGCGGAAGTCGCCCTGAATGAAGATGACGTCGGCAATCGGCTCCATGGGCAGCAGGTCGAGCGCGATGATTGTTCCGTCGATCCCGCCTTCCCGCGTCGCGTCGCGCTTCGAACCCTGCGCCAGCTTGTTGCGGGCGTACTGGCTCCAGCTACCGGGCGCCGAGCCCAGGTCGACAATGACCTGGCCGGGACGGATCAGCTTGTCCTGTTCGTCGATTTCCTTCAGCTTGTAGGCTGCGCGGGCACGATAGCCCTCCCGCTGCGCCAATTTCACGTAGGGATCGTTGATGTGATCGTGCAGCCACGACGTGTTGAACTTGTTTTTTGCCATTAAACGTTGAACTCTTGCTGCTTAATGCAGCGCTTTTAGCGGATAATACGCGTTTAATTCGCGCGGCTGCCGCCCAATGGGTCATGAACCCCGGGGCCATCAACCGCGATTCTCTGTTGTTCTGACGCGCCGCCCTGCTTGATCGAGCCAATGAGCGACCAAATCGCTCGAAACTGCAGGCGCCGCCATTTTAGTCGAGTCTCTCACTTTCCATGCCAGCCCTTAAAGTCTCTTCCGACCAACGCGCCGAGTTGCGCTCCCAGGCACATGCGCTCAAACCGGTGGTGCTCATCGGCGCCGAGGGGCTGACCGACGCCGTGCTGGCCGAGATCAAGGTCCACCTGGGCGCGCATCAACTGATCAAGATCCGCGTATTCGGCGACGAACGCGAAGAACGTCTGGCGATCTACGAACAGATCTGCGACACCCTCAACGCTGCGCCCATCCAGCATATCGGCAAGCTGCTGGTGATCTGGAAGCCGGAAGCGGCGGCCAAACCGTCAACCCACGCGAAACGTGGTGAGACGCCGAGCATCAAACGTGGCGAACTGCCGAGCGCCCGTCAAGCGGCGGCTGAAGATGCCAAGCCGGGCAAAGGCCGCGCCCCGCGCGTGGTGACGGTGATCAAGCCTTCTGAGATCCCGATGCGCAAGCCGAAGCCCAAAAAAGTTGTGGTACGCGGCAACGAACGCGTCACAGCGGGCGGCAATATCAAGCGCGCCAAGAAGCGCCAAACCAGCGCGAAGCGGCCGCATCAGTCGGTGAAGTAAGCTGTGTTGCAGCTGCGGGCGCCCTGCCCGCGGCCTTGCAGGTTGGGCGGGTAACCGCGCTCTGTTTAACCCCGCTGTTTAACCCGTTAAGCCCTTCCCTGCCGCACCTCGGGTGTCTTGCCCAGCCAGTGTTGCGCTCGCCGCGGTGGGCAGCTTCCACACCAGAGCGATAGCCAGCAAGCTCTCGATCAGATAAAACAGGCTCGACACGCCGTGCAGTACGCCGAAGCGCGTCGCATCAGGCGAATGCGCGACATCCGTGCCGGCCTCGAGCGCAGCCATGCGAATCGCATTCATGAACGGCTGCAGCGCAAAGTAACCGAGCAGCACGCATACCAGCATCCCGACAATCAGCCAGCGCAGGCGGCGATAGGCGTCGTTACCGCGACGGACCAGCACATTGGCAAGCCCAAGCAGCAAGACCCCGCACACCACGCCCAGCAAGCCTTCGATGCGAAACAGTTGCGCGGCGACCGCGCCGGCCGTCATCCGGTCAAGCGCCGTAAACAACACGGGTGCAACCGCATAACCGATGGTCAGCAAACTACCGACCCACACTACGGTCAGCAGCCGGAACACCCTATGCGGCACGGGGGAAGCCTGAGTAGACACCGGTGTACCCTTCAGATGTAGCTGACGGCGATGATTTCGTACTCGCGCACGCCGCCCGGTGCCTGCACCGATGCTACGTCGCCTTCCGACTTGCCGATCAATGCCCGCGCGATCGGCGAGCTGATCGAGATCAGGCCGTGCTCGAGGTCCGCTTCGTCGTCGCCGACGATCTGATACTTGACCGAAGCGCCCGATTTAAGGTCTTCCAGCTCAACGGTCGCGCCGAACACGATGCGGCCGTCCGCGTCCACTGCGGCGGGATCGATAATCTGTGCGCCGGCCAGCTTCGACTCGATTTCCGCAATGCGGCCCTCGATAAAACCCTGCTTTTCTTTCGCAGCGTCGTATTCGGCGTTTTCCGACAGATCGCCCTGGGCACGCGCTTCGGCGATCGAGTTGACGACCGCCGGACGTTCAACCGATTTCAGGTGCTGTAATTCATCGCGCAGCTTCTTGGCGCCACGCGTCGTCAATGGAATAGTGCTCATAAACAGCTCTAGTGGCAAAAAACGGCCGTAAAAAAAATCACCGCGGTTAAGTGCATCCCCGCTGGTGCCTGAACCCGGGCAAAGCCCGTGCCGGTACCTTGGGGGACGCCGCTTAACCGCGGCACTTACATCTCGGACAGGTATTCGAAGCCTTAGTTTAGGCGAGCGTGGAGTCCTTGTAAATCATAGACTTCCAGGTCCTTCAAATAGCGCAGACCTTCCACCGCGGCACGCGCGCCCGACATGGTCGTGTAATACGTGACCTTGTTGGCCTGAGCGCTCATGCGGATCGAACGCGAATCGGCGATCGCAGCCCGGGTTTCGTCGACGGTCGTGAAGACCAGGGCAATTTCGCCGTTCTTGATCATGTCGACAATGTGCGGACGACCGTCCTTCACCTTGTTGACCACCTTCACCGGCACGCCGGCCGCTTCGATTGCGGCAGCCGTGCCCTTGGTCGCGACGATCGGATAGCCCAGTTCGTGCAGCATGCGGGCGACTTCGACAGCCTTCGGCTTGTCGGCGTCCATCACGGTCAAAAGCACTGTGCCCGACTCCGGCAGACGCGAACCTGCGGCAAGCTGTGACTTGAACAGCGCTTCGCCAAAGGTTTGGCCCACGCCCATCACTTCGCCGGTCGAACGCATTTCAGGTCCGAGCACTGGGTCGACGGTCGGGAACTTGACGAACGGGAACACCGCTTCCTTCACGCTGAAGTACGGCGGATCGATTTCCTTGGTCACGCCCTGCTGCGCCAGGGTCTGGCCGACCATCGCACGCGCCGCGATCTTCGCGAGCGGCAGGCTGGTCGCCTTCGACACGTACGGCACCGTACGCGAAGCACGCGGGTTCACTTCGAGCACGTAGATCACATCCTCTTTCGAACCATCTGCCTGCGGCACTTGCTGGATTGCGAACTGCACGTTCATCAGGCCGATCACGTTCAGCGCCTTGGCCATTGCGCCGGTCTGACGCTTCAGTTCAGCGATGGTTTCCTTCGACAACGAGTACGGCGGCAGCGAGCACGCCGAGTCGCCCGAGTGCACGCCCGCCTGTTCGATGTGCTCCATCACGCCGCCGATAAATACGGCTTCGCCATCGGAGATGCAATCCACGTCGCATTCGATTGCGTCGTTCAGGAAGCGGTCGAGCAGCACCGGCGAATCGTTCGATACCTTCACGGCCTCGCGCATATAGCGCTCGAGATCGCGCGGCTCGTGGACGATTTCCATGGCGCGGCCGCCCAGCACGTATGAAGGACGCACCACCAGCGGATAGCCGATTTCTTCAGCGAGCTTGAGCGCTTCGTCTTCAGCGCGTGCGGTACGGTTCGGCGGCTGGCGCAGGCCGAGGTCCTGCAGCAGCTTCTGGAAACGCTCGCGGTCTTCGGCGGCGTCGATCATGTCCGGCGACGTGCCGATGATCGGCACACCGTTCGCTTCGAGATCGAGCGCGAGCTTCAGCGGCGTCTGGCCGCCGTACTGAACGATTACACCGACCGGCTTTTCCTTGTCGACGATTTCCAGCACATCTTCGAGCGTCAGCGATTCGAAGTACAGACGATCGGACGTGTCGTAGTCGGTCGAAACAGTTTCAGGGTTGCAGTTGACCATGATCGTTTCGTAGCCGTCTTCGCGCATGGCGAGCGCGGCGTGCACGCAGCAGTAGTCGAACTCGATGCCCTGACCGATCCGGTTCGGGCCGCCGCCCAGCACCATGATCTTCTTGTTGTTGGTCGGGTTCGCTTCGCACTCTTCCTCGTAGGTCGAGTACATGTAGGCGGTTTTCGTGGCGAACTCGGCCGCGCAGGTGTCGACGCGCTTGTAGACCGGGCGCACGTTCAGCTCGATACGGCGAGCACGCACCTCATCCGGCTTCGCGCCCAGCAGCTTTGCGAGACGCCGGTCCGAGAAACCGCTTTGCTTCAGATACTTCAGTTCTTCCTTCGACAGGCTAGCGAGCGTGCGACCGGCCAGCGCCTTTTCCTTCAGCACGATCTGCTCGATCTGCGCGAGGAACCACGGGTCGATCGAGGTCTCTTCGAAGATTTCCTGCTGGGTCATGCCGATACGGAATGCATCGCCCACGTACCAGATGCGGTCCGGACCGGCTTCGCCGATCTCGCGGATGATCTCGTCGCGGCTGGTGGTCTTTTCGTCCAGACCGTCCACGCCGACTTCGAGACCGCGCAGCGCCTTCTGGAACGATTCCTGGAAGGTGCGGCCAATGGCCATGACTTCGCCCACTGATTTCATCTGCGTCGTCAGACGCGGATCGGCTTCGCGGAACTTCTCGAACGCGAAACGCGGAATCTTGGTGACGACGTAGTCGATCGTCGGTTCGAACGATGCCGGGGTCTGGCCGCCGGTGATTTCGTTCTTCAACTCATCGAGCGTGTAGCCGCAGGCGAGCTTGGCCGCGACCTTGGCGATCGGGAAGCCGGTCGCCTTCGAGGCCAATGCCGACGAACGCGACACGCGAGGGTTCATTTCGATCACGATCATCCGGCCGTCCTTCGGATTGATCGAGAACTGCACGTTCGAGCCGCCCGTGTCCACACCGATCTCGCGCAGCACCGCGAGCGATGCGTTACGAAGGATCTGGTATTCCTTGTCGGTGAGCGTCTGCGCCGGTGCGACGGTGATCGAGTCGCCGGTGTGGATGCCCATCGGGTCCAGGTTTTCGATCGAGCAGACGATGATGCAGTTGTCCTTCTTGTCGCGGACCACTTCCATCTCGTACTCTTTCCAGCCGAGCAGCGATTCTTCGATCAGCAGTTCGCGCGTAGGCGACAGGTCCAGGCCGCGCTTGCAGATCTCTTCGAATTCGTCACGGTTATACGCAATGCCGCCGCCCGAACCGCCGAGCGTGAACGACGGACGGATTACCACCGGATAGCCGCCGCTACCGGTTTCGACGGCGATCTGCGCCTGCACCTGCAGCGCTTCTTCCATCGAATGCGCGGTGCCCGACTTAGCCGAACCGAGACCGATCTTGGTCATCGCGTCCTTGAACTTCTGACGGTCTTCGGCCTTGTCGATGGCTTCCGGCGACGCGCCGATGAGCTCGACCTTGTACTTTTCCAGCACGCCGTGTGCGTGGAGATCCAGCGCGCAGTTCAGCGCGGTCTGGCCGCCCATCGTCGGCAGGATCGCGTCCGGGCGCTCCTTGGCGATGATGCGCTCCACCACTTCCCACGTGATCGGCTCGATGTAGGTCACGTCAGCCGTGTTCGGGTCGGTCATGATCGTCGCCGGATTGCTGTTGACGAGAATGACCTTGTAGCCTTCCTCACGCAGCGCCTTGCAAGCCTGTGCGCCCGAGTAGTCGAACTCGCACGCCTGGCCGATGATGATCGGACCCGCGCCGATGATGAGGATGCTCTTAATGTCTGTCCGCTTGGGCATAACGCTCTCGCTAATGTATTCCTGAATTCTTTCCGTTGGCGCGCTTCGCCGCTGCTGCCGGGGCCGTTGCTGCTGGTGGCCTCCCGATGCGCCTGCGGCGGCGCGCTCTGTTCTGTTCGCCTGCGCGAGCGGCCCGGTGTTACACCCTCCGGGGCTCCGCTTGGCGTGTGCGTCATATGTGGACACCTTCTTAGGCGACCACATAAGCTGACGCCTTAAGCCGCCGCTGCGGCTGCCGTCGTACCGGCCTTTTTCTGGTCCATCAAGCCGGTGAAGCGGTCGAACAGATAAGCGATGTCGTGCGGGCCAGGCGACGCTTCCGGGTGACCCTGGAAGCAGAAGGCCGGCTTGTCAGTCAGCGCGAAGCCTTGCAGCGTGCCGTCGAACAGCGACACGTGCGTGGCACGCGCGTTGGCAGGCAGCGTGGCGGCGTCGACCGCGAAGCCGTGGTTCTGCGACGTGATCACCACACGGCCGTCGTCCAGATCTTTCACAGGATGGTTCGCGCCGTGATGGCCCGTCTTCATCTTCATGGTCTTCGCGCCCACCGCGAGGCCCATGATCTGGTGACCGAGGCAAATGCCGAAGGTCGGCACGCCGCGCTCGATCAGTTCCTTGGTGGCCGCGATCGCGTAGTCGCAAGGCTCCGGGTCGCCGGGGCCGTTCGACAGGAACACGCCGTCCGGATTGAGCGCGAGCGCGTCAGCCGCGGTAGCTTGCGCCGGCAGCACGGTGACGTGGCAGCCGCGTTCGGCCAGCATGCGCAGGATGTTGTACTTGACGCCGTAATCGAACGCGACCACGCGGTACTTCGGCGCTTTCTGCGTGCCGTAGCCTTCGCCCAGACGCCACTCGGTCTGCGTCCATTCGAACGATTCTTTCGTCGACACGACCTTCGCCAGATCCATGCCGGCGAGGCCCGGGAACGAGCGCGCGAGTTCGATGGCACGGGCTTGGTCATCCGAGCCGGCCAGGATCGCGCCGTTTTGCGCACCCCTGTCGCGCAGCACGCGCGTCAGCTTGCGGGTGTCCAGACCGGCGATGGCGACCACGCCTTCGTCCTGCAGGTATTGGGAGAGCGTGCGCTCCATGCGGAAGTTCGACGCGAGAACCGGCAGGTCGCGGATGATGAGGCCGGCGGCATGGACTTTGGTGGCTTCGACATCTTCGGCGTTCACGCCGACGTTGCCGATGTGCGGATACGTGAGGGTCACGATCTGACGCGCGTAGCTCGGGTCAGTCAGGATTTCCTGATAACCGGTGATAGCGGTGTTGAAAACGACTTCGCCAATCGTATGGCCGGGGGCGCCGATCGAGTAGCCACGAAAGACCGTGCCGTCGGCGAGCGCGAGCAGAGCGGGAGAAAAAGACGGCAACACGGGAGACTCCTTGGGGGAACACCCTGATGCCGACCTGTCTATCCGAGCCGTGCGAGCCGCAGCGAGGCGCATCAGTGGATGCGCGCGCAGGCTCGCTCGCGTACCGCGGCTGACGTCGCAAGGGCGCGATGGATCCATTGTGTGGACTGATCGGCTGGGTGCGGTGCGTCGGCGGCGCGCGGCGGATGAACGGTGTGGGAGAGGTAGGCGCTAGGGTGCGGGTTGATAAGCTCAAACCTTGTAATTATAGCCCGAAAATGCCCTTCTCTCCAAATCCGAGATGGCAGCAGAACGGGGTGCAAGACCGCGCGCGACGCCTCGGCGCCTTTGCCAGCTTGGCTCTCACGCCGCCGGCATCAAGAATGATGCTCAGTTTGAAGATGGACGGGTTTTGCCAGCACTCGGCTTGGCAATACGTACCAGATCGCGCTGGCAATCTGTAACGCGACCAGTATGCCCCACGCGGTGAGGTGTGCAGCGGCCGGATAGTGGCCGGCCGTCGCCGGCCACAGCGAAAGCACCGCGCCGACGCCGATCTGGAAGCCGAAAATCAGGAGAAAGATAATCAGCGTGAGCGTGGTGTTGCCCCTGCCGATCAGATGCGCCGGGAAATGCCGCGCCAGCACTGCGTAGCTGAGGATGCCCGTACCGCCGAAGACGCCGTACGCGGCCCACAGCAGTCCCGCAGGCAACGGGGCGCCCAACATGATGAGCAACTGGGTGACGACGAAAAGCGCCATCCCGATCCCGCAAAAGGCATATAGCGATACGCCGCGCTTTTCCAGACCGCGCGCCGCGGCGCCGAAACCAACACAACCGGCCATCATCGCAAAGCCGAGAATCGACACCTGAGCCGCCGCCTCGCGAGGCGCGAGGCCCATGACATCGCGCATCCACGCGCCCACCCACAGCGATTGCATGGCGTAGAACACGCCCTGCGTGACCACCGAAAACGACGCAATCTTCCAGAACGCCGGGCTTTTGAGGATATGCCACGTGCCTTTGAACTGCGTGCCGAGGCTCGCCTGGCGGTGACTGTCGCGGGTCTCCGGCGCGAGCGTCCACAAGGCGAGCGCCACAAGGATCGTCAGCACGCCGAGCGCACCGCACACCGCCCGCCAGCTCGCGAAAGTGAGCACCCAGGTCAGCGGCGAACCCACGGCTACGCCGCCCAGTCCGCCAACCGCCATGACGAACCCGTTCATCAACGGCAGCCGGGCGGCTTCGAAATGCTGCGCCAGCGCCTTGAACGCCGCGCCCAGACAGACCGACACGCCCACACCGATCAACAGCCGCCCGAGCATCATCATGGCGATGCTGTGCGCCGCCCCGAATACCCAGATCCCCGTGGCCGCAAACAACAGCGTGCCGGCCGTGACGCGACGCGAGCCGAAGTGGTCGAGCAGTACGCCCGCCGGAAGCTGCGCGCCCGCGAAACCAAGGAAATAGAGACTCGTCAACAGCCCGAGATCGGCCGCCGATAGTCCCAGATCATGGGTAATGAGCGGCGCAAAGCCCAGATTGACGCCGCGAAACACGTACGAGACGAAGTAGCCCGCGGAAAACAGCAGGAACACGCGAAGCTGGGTGGGCGACATAGGCGGGCAGCAGATTCAGGTCAGACGAAAGGTGGAACGATAAAGGAAAACGCAAGGACTGGGCACAAAGACCCTGAAACGAAAACGCCGTCACCAGAGGTGACGGCGTTGAAAAACGAGAAGTGATCGGAGCGCAATTCATGCGCTGCCCCCGCAACGCATGTGGCCACTTCCGTGGGAGCCGCTTTGCTTTAATTTCCCTTCTTCGTCTTGGCCGCAGTCTTCGGGCGGCTTACTGCCGCAGCCTTCGACGCCTTGCTGGACGTGACCGGCGCCGCCACTTTCACCATCTTGCCCTTGGGAGCGGCGCTCGACGCTGACGGTTTGCTGGCCTTGCCCGCCGGATCCGACACCTTTACGACAGCGGTGCGGCCACGACCTGATCTTTTATCGTAGCGCGAATCGTTCTTCGTGTCTGTGACCTGGGTCCCGATCCGCTCGACGCCGCCGCCCTGCACGCTGGTCGCGATCCGCTCCGGACCGGGTTCGCTCGGCATGGCCTTGCCAACCGGCACGTGCAGCACGATCACCTGACCCGGGTTCACCTGGTCGCGATGCGTGCGATTCCATCCCTTCAATTGCCCAACCGATACACCGTAGCGAACCGCCAGCGCCGCCATGGTCTGCTTGCGACGCACGCGAATCAGCATCTTGCGTGTGTCGGGAACGTCCGGCTCCATCGCGAGGACGGCGCTTTCGGCGACGTCGGCGCTGATGTCTTCGTCGTCGTTGCCGTCGTCACTACGCGGCACGACGATCGTCGAACCCGGCTTCAGGCGCATGCCGACGGGAATCTTGTTGACTTCCATCAGTGTGTCCGCGTCGACGCCAATCTTCTGCGCAATCGCCGCCGGCGCAGCGCGCTCGGTCACCGTGTAAGTCGTCCACGACGACAGATTACCGGTGTAGGCCTTCAGGTTGTGTTCGAAAGCGCTCGCATTATCGAACGGCAGCAGAATCTGCGGCTGCGTCGCGCCCAGGATGACCGGCTTCTTGAACGACGGGTTGAGCGAACGGAATTCGTCAGGCGTCATGTTGGCGAGCTTGGCCGCCACTTCCACGTCGATATCGTGCGCGGTAGTTACCGTCACGAAATACGGGTGGTTCGGAATGGACGGCAGCGTCAGACCAAAGGCCTGCGGATTCATCACGATGTTCTTGACCGCCTGCAGCTTCGGGACGTAGTTACGCGTCTCGTTCGGCATGCGAAGGTCCTGATAGTCAGTGGGCAAGCCCGCCGCTTCGTTGCGCGCGATCGCGCGCTGCACGTTGCCCTCGCCCCAGTTGTACGCCGCCAGCGCAAGCTGCCAGTCGCCGAACATGTCGTGCAGGCGCGAGAGATAGTCGAGCGCGGCGCTGGTGGAAGCGAGCACGTCGCGACGCTCGTCCTGCCACATGTTCTGCTTGAGGTTGTAGGTACGGCCCGTGTCCGGCACGAACTGCCACATGCCGGCCGCCTTCGCGACTGACAGCGCCTGCGGGTTGTAGGCCGACTCGATGAACGGCAGCAACGCGAGCTCGGTCGGCATATGCCGCTGCTCGAGTTCTTCGACGATGTGATACAGGTATTTTTGCGATCGCTCGGTCATACGCTGAACGTATTCCGGGCGCTGGGCGTACCAGTTGGCCTGCATGTCGACGAGGTCGCTTTGCAGGTCAGGCATCTGAAAACCACGGCGAATCCGTGCCCACAGATCGGCGTCCGGGCTCGTCAACTGATCGACTGAACCTTGATCGACATCGATCGTTTCTTTGGCAGCGGCTGTATTGCGAAGGGCGTCGGCTACGGCTTGCTGGCTGGCAGGATTAGGAGTGGTGATATTGCTACTCGTCGTCGGCCCCTGGCTCGCGCACGCGGCGAGCATCAGGACCAACAACGCACTAAAGATAAATCTCATGAACGTCTCGGCTTCCACAGTGCTGGAATTTGCAGCCGATAGTACGAAAGCGAAACGTTTACGTCAATCGGAAATATACGAAAAACCTAGGTAAATCTTAGGCTTGGCAGATTTTGCCGAAATTTAAGGTGAACATGGCCCCATGAAGCCGCGGGTCAGCGGAACCTATTCTTCCATTCTCGCAACAGTGTGAAGGCTGTCAAACGATCGGACGTCGTTTCATGCAACTGTTCGGCGAGCGTAGTCTGGATTGCCGGACTGTCTGCCCGCAAAAACGGGTTGACCGCCCTCTCGTGCTCGATCGTCGTGGGCAGGGTCGGCACGCCGCGCTCGCGCAGCGCCGTCGCCTTATCGCGCCACGCCTGCAGATCGGGATTGTCCGGCTCGCACGCCAGCGCGAAGCGGATGTTCGACAGCGTGTACTCGTGCGCACAGTGGACCTGGGTCGCGCCAGGCAGCGCGGCGAGTTCGTCCAGCGACTTGAGCATCTGCGCCGGCGTGCCCTCGAACAGCCGGCCGCAGCCGCACGCAAACAGCGTGTCGCCGCAAAACACATGGGGTGTTCCGCCGGGATCGGCCGCCTGGAAGTAGGCAATATGGCCGCTCGTATGGCCGGGCACGTCGAGCACGCTTAGCTCGAGCGCCGGCGCGGCGATGCTCACGTGATCGCCGCTCTTCAGGCGGTAGGTCAGATGCTCGATCGACTCGCCGGCCGGACCGTAGACGGGCACGGCCTGGCCATTCAGCAGATCGGCCACCCCGCCGACGTGGTCTTGGTGATGGTGCGTGAGTAAAATAGCGCTCAACTGCCAGCCCCGTTTCGCTAGATAGGCGCGAACCGGAGCGGCCTCACCCGGATCGACGACCACCGCATGGTGACCGTCCGACACGAGCCAGATGTAATTGTCTTCAAACGCCGGGACGGGTACGTACTCGAGCGCATTCATAGGCGACGCAATCTTTAATATGTCTAACCGAACCATTATAGACTGGCCCGCCTGGACCCATTCGCCACCCGGGCGTTACGTGCTGGAGTGGGAACAGGCGCAGCTCGACCGAGTGGTGTCGGACGTGTTCGGCTATCACGCGCTGCAGCTCGGCCTGCCGCAGCTCGACGCGCTGCGCGAGAACCGTATGCCATGCCGCGGTCTGGTGCTGGACGCCGCCAGCGGAGCTAGCGCGCCGTATCGTTTTCCGCGCGCGGCAGGCGCTGCCACGCCCGAACAACATGCACCGCTGGGCCGCAGCGCGGTATGGTGCGACTTGCTGGACTTGCCGTTCGAGGCGCAGAGCGTCGACCTGATCGTCATGCCCCATACGCTCGAATTCACCCGCGACCCGCACCGGCTGTTGCGCGAGGCCGAACGCGTGCTGATGCCGGAAGGCCAGTTGATCATTCTCGGCTTTAATTCGCTATCGCTGTGGGGCGCCCGGCAATCGGTCGGCAAGGTCACGGGCCGCCCGTTCGTACCGGCGACGCACGACCTGATCGCGTTCACTCGCCTGAAGGACTGGATTAAACTGCTCGGCTTCGATCTTGAACGCGGACGCTTCGGCTGCTATCGTCCGCCCCTCATGAGCGACCAGTGGCTCGCGCGCTACGGCTTCATGGAAGCCGCCGGCGACCGCTGGTGGCCGATCTTCGGCGCCACTTACATGGTGAAGGCGATCAAGCGCGTGCGCGGCATGCGTCTCATCGGGCCACTGAAGGTGAAAAAGCCCGTCCTCGCAGCGGGCCTCGCCCCCGCCGCCACCCCGAACACACGCAATCAGAGAAAATGACGTCCGAACTCATCGAGATTTATACCGACGGCGCCTGCAAGGGCAACCCTGGCCCCGGCGGCTGGGGCGCACTGCTGCGCTTCGGCGCGCAGGAAAAGGAAATGTTCGGCGGCGAACCCAACACCACCAACAACCGCATGGAGCTGATGGCGGTGATCGCCGCGCTCGAAGCGTTGAAGCGTCCGGTCAAAGCTGTCGTGCACACCGACTCGCAATATGTTCAGAAAGGCATCAGCGAGTGGATCCACGGCTGGAAGAAGAAAAACTGGATAACTGCCGCGAAGACGCCGGTGAAGAACGCCGACCTGTGGAAGCGGCTCGATATCGCCGTCCAGCAGCACGAGATCGAGTGGCGCTGGGTGAAAGGTCACGCGGGGCATCCCGAGAACGAGCGCGCCGATGCGCTGGCCAATCGCGGTGTCGCGTCGCTGGCGGAGATTTGAGGCGCGCTTGTGCTCTCCCGCGTTGGCAGTCTGCTGCCGCGCTTATGCTTTTATGTTTTCCCCACGCCAATTTTTAGAGCGGGCTAATCCGACATGCGTCAACTCATCCTCGATACCGAAACCACCGGCCTGAATGCGCGCACCGGCGACCGCATTATTGAAATCGGCTGCGTCGAGCTGGTGAACCGCCGGCTCACGGGCAACAACCTGCACTTCTATATCAATCCGGAACGCGACAGCGATCCGGGCGCACTCGCCGTCCACGGGCTCACCACCGAATTTTTGAGCGACAAGCCGAAGTTCGTGGAGATCGCCAACGAGTTGCGCGATTTCGTCCAGGGCGCGGATCTGATCATCCACAACGCACCGTTCGATATCGGCTTTCTCGACGTCGAGTTCGGACTGCTTGGGCTGCCGCCGTTCAGCTCGCATTGCGGTGAAGTGATCGATACGCTGGTGCGGGCCAAGTCGATGTTCCCTGGCAAGCGCAATTCACTGGATGCGCTGTGCGACCGCTTCGGCATCAGCAATGCGCACCGTACGCTGCACGGCGCGTTGCTTGACTCGGAATTGCTCGCGGAAGTTTATCTGGCGATGACGCGCGGCCAGGAGAGCCTCGTCATCGATATGCTGGGCGAGACATCGCGGGGTGGTGACGAAGGTGCACCGCGTGTGGCGCTCAACTCGCTCGAACTGCCGGTGATCGTCGCGAGCGAAGAGGAGATTGCTGCGCATCAGGCCGTGCTCGATGGCCTCGACAAGGCGGTCAAAGGGACGAGCGTTTGGCGTCTTCAACCCGTTGCAACCGCCGATGAGCAAACTGCTTAAAAAGTACTTTACGAGTCCAAGATCCTCTGACATAATTCGAATCTCTTCGGGTGGTTAGCTCAGCGGTAGAGCACTGCCTTCACACGGCAGGGGTCACAGGTTCAATCCCTGTACCACCCACCAGATTCGCGTGACCCGCAAGAGATAAAGGCCCTCAGACGAAAGTCTCAGGGCCTTTTTATTTGCACCAAACATAGCTTGCCCGGGCCTGCGTACCCGGGACAACGAGCAGTTATCTGAACGCCGTTCCCGTCAGTGTCTCGCAGATCTGCCAGAGTCGCCGGGCATCGGCTTCGTCCGTTGCCTGAGACGCGACCTTTGCAGGTCCCACCTGCTCGCCACGCATCTCGAACAGGCCGAGCGGGCCGTAGTAACCGCCGTCGACGACATCGCGCGCGGTCGCCGCGTAGAGCGTCGGCAGCGCGCCAGCCTGGTCGCTGTTCAGCAAGGCGCCGATGAAGCCGCTGAGGGCGGCCCGCGCAGCCCGGCTAAGCGCCGAATGGTCGCCGCTGCGAAACAGATTCGTGTTGGCGACACCAGGATGCGCGGCAACCGACATTACCCGCGATCGGACCGCGCGCAGACGCCGGTCGAGTTCGAACGCGAACATGAGGTTGGCCAGTTTCGACTGCCGGTAGGAAGGCATCGGTCCGTAGTGTCGCGTTGCCTGAAGGTCGTCGAAGTCGAGCCTGCCCTGCTTGTGTGCGATTGAGGCGACCGTTACCACGCGAGGTCGTTCGGGCGAGCTGTCCGCGGCCATCTCGAGCGCGGGCAGCAGGAGGCCGGTCAGCGCAAAATGCCCAAGCACGTTGGTGCCGAATTGCAGCTCGAAGCCGTCGGCAGTTTCGAGGCGTCGCGGGGGCGCCATGACGCCTGCGTTATTGATGAGAAGGTCGAGCGGCTGGCGTAGGGCAAGCTCACAATCGGCAAAGGCGCGCACCGAGGCGAGGCTCGCCAGGTCGAGCTGAGCAAGCCGCACCCGGGCCTCAGGCACTCGCGCCCGCAGGCGGGCGAGTGCTTCTGCGCCACGTTGTTCGTCGCGACACGCGAACACAACCTCAGCGCCATGGCTCGCCAGGATTGCGGCCGCGTGATAGCCGATGCCGCTGTTCGCGCCTGTGACGACGACGCGCCGGCCGGTCTGGGGCGCGATGTCGTCGGGACTCCACGGTTTGCTCATGTTCGTTGCCGGTCGTGAGGGGTAAAGGCGATAGGCGGACCACCACCACAAACGGTCCTGAGCAGCCGCATGGCGAACGTCTCCGGATGAGTAGAGCCGCGTCCGCCATACGGGTTCAAGATTTGCGCGCTAGCGCTCGCTGAACGGAATCCCGCCGCGTGACTTGGAGTCTGGTGAAGACTCCACAATCTGCACGACGACCCGCTCTGCTTCGACACCAAAGCTGTCGACCACCGCTTTGGTGATCCCCGTCATCAGCGCTTTCTTTTGCTCGGCTGAGCGTCCTGCTACTGCATAAACAATGACTTCCGGCATAACGTTCTCCAACGGATTGGCAAGGACTTGCAGCCGCAATCATAGCGGCGCCAAGGTTTCTACGTTGGCAACAGCACCGTAAGCCCCGATACGCTCCTTCAGCACTTCATGCAACTGCCGGATCGCGGGAAAGAACTGCTTTCGATGAGTGCAGATCAGATTCAGAGGTGCCGCCTCGCCGGGCTGCCCAGGCATCAGCACTTCGAGTCGGCCCGCCCGCACGTCGGCGCACACGTCGAGCCACGATTTATATGCAATCCCCTGCCCCTCGATCGCCCAGCGTCGTGCCACGTCCGCGTCGTCGCAAACGAGTGACCCGGCGACGGCGACCTGGCGGAGTTCGCCCGCCACTGGAAATACCCATTTATCGTAGATGCGGCCGCCCACCACGTAGAGCAGGCAGTGGTGTGCTGCCAGTTCGTCCAGCGTGCGCGGCCGCCCATGCCGTTGCAGATAAGCGGGCGACGCGACGAGCACACGCCGGTTGTCGCTGGCAAGCGGCAACGCGACGTAGCTCGCGTTTTCGGCACGCCCGTAGCGGATGGCGACCTCGACCGGATCGCGAAACATGTCGGTCAGCTGATCGGACAGAAACAGCCGCACCGACAGCTTCGGATGCGCCTCGCGAAACGCCGTGATCCAGGGCAGCAGAACATTGCGACCCAGATCCGACGGCGCGGCAATCTGTAGCAGCCCCTGCAGCGCGTCCGCCTCACCACGCAGACGCTCGCGCCCCTCCTGCAAGGTCGCGAGCACTTGCTTCGCGTACGGCAGATATTCCTCGCCCTGGGCAGTCAGACGCAGGCTGCGCGTCGAGCGCGCGAACAAACGTATGTCGAGTTCGCGCTCGAGCCTCTGAATTGCCGCGCTGACCTGGCCCGGCAGCAGGTCCGCTTCGCGGGCTGCGTTCGAGAAGCTGCCGAGCGCGGCGGTGCGCACGAACAGCGCCAGGTCGTCGAACCGGATCATTTTCATTCCCGTAGTGAAAGTTCTACCCGATTCTCCCTGTTTTTCGAGTGGCTGGTGCGGCGCATCATCGAAGGCTGTCCGAGTCGCCCACAGCGGCTCGTCCCGAACACCACGCCAGCAAAATAGATGAAAACCATCGTTTACGACCAGATCGGGCTGCCGATCGAAAATCCGCGCGCACTCTACGAAACGGAATTGCCGAAGCCCGCGCCGGGACCGCACGATCTGCTCGTGAAAATCCGCGCCATCGCAGTGAACCCCGTCGACACCAAAGTCCGCGCGGGACTGTTCGGCGAGACGCCGCAACTGCTAGGTTGGGATGCCGCGGGGATAGTCGAGGCCGTCGGTGCGGCCGTCACGCTGTTCAAGGTTGGCGACAACGTGTTTTACGCCGGCTCGGTCACCCGTCCGGGCGCCTATGCTGAGTACGGCGTCGTCGACGAGCGTATCGCCGGTCATCAACCCACCACGCTCGATGACGCGCACGCCGCTGCGTTGCCGCTCACCTCAGTCACGGCCTGGGAGCTGCTCTTTGATCGTCTCGGCGTTGCCGAGGGCGGAGGCGACGGCGATGCGCTGCTGGTCATCGGCGCGGCTGGCGGCGTCGGCTCGATTCTCGTTCAGCTCGCGCGGCAGCTGACGAAGTTGCGCGTGATCGGCACGGCATCACGACCGGAGACACAAGAATGGGTTCGCGATCTGGGAGCGCACGACGTCATCGACCACACCCGCCCGCTGCAAGAAGAACTGCGCCGGATCGGCGTTGCGCAGGTGCGCTATGTTGCGAGCCTCACGCATACCGAGGAGCGCTATGCCCAGATCATCGAGGTGCTCGCGCCGCAAGGCAAGCTTGGTCTCATCGACGATCCGAAAACGCTCGACGCAATGCCGCTCAAGTTGAAGGCGATTTCGCTGCACTGGGAACTCATGTTCACGCGGCCTTTATTCGAAACGCCGGATATGATTCGCCAGCACGAGATCCTCGAGCGCGTTGCCGCGCTGGTCGATGCCGGCACGCTGCGCACGACGGTTGGCGAGCACTTCGGCACGATCAACGCGGAAAACCTGCGGCGCGCCCACGCGCTCATTGAAAGCAATCGCGCGCGTGGCAAGATTGTTCTCGAAGGGTTTTGAGTCGCCAAGGCGGGGCCACACGCCCCGCCTCATTCCTCGTATCAAATCAACCACATCCAGGCAACGCGCTCTTGCAACCGCCATAAACCCGCTATATATTCGAACCTCGGACATTAGCTCCGATCAACATCTTCTTCACTTCACTCAACACTAAAGGGAGGCATCACATGTTGTTCAGCGTGCACATTGCCACTCTTTACGTGGCCTCGCGACCTTAACTAGTCGCCTACGCAGGTCAGCCATTTTGGCAAGCCTGCGCATTTTCCAGACGGTCCAAAGTCAGTACGCCAGTTCATTCTGGCCCGCTGCGGCTGTCTATTCCTATTGCTCCTGACTGGAATCCCGGGGTCTCTGCGTCCCCAGGCCGTGACCAATGACTACTAAAAAACTCGACTTTCGCGGACAAGCCTTTAAGGACGTCCTGGGCTTCACCTTTCGCCACTGGCGCGAACAACCCTGGCGTATCTTCGCCGTCACCTCGCTGGTGCTGCTCTCGGCATTGGCCGACGTGCTCACGCCGATGTTTGCAGGGCACCTCGTCGACGCGATTGCCTCAGGCTCAGCCGGCAACCCAGCCGCGTGGCACGCCGCCGTCACGGCGTTCTGCATTCTGGCCGGACTCGGACTCGGCGCCACGCTACTACGTCAAGGCGTCTTCATGAACATCATCCCGCTGACGCTCGAGATGATGAGCAAGATCGCCGCCAATGCGTTTCAGCGGGTGCAGCGCTTTTCGACGGACTGGCATGCCAATAGCTTCGCCGGTTCGACCGTGCGCAAGATCACGCGCGGCATGTGGGCGCTCGACATCCTCAACGACACGCTGCTGATCGCGCTGTTTCCGTCGCTCGTGATGCTGGTGGGCTCCACCGTGCTGCTCGGCGTGCGCTGGCCGCTGATGGGTGCGGTCGTGGGCATCAGCTCGCTGATCTACATCTCGGTCACGGCGATGCTGTCGCTCGGCTTCGTCGCGCCCGCTGCGCGTCTCGCCAATGCCTGGGACACGAAGATGGGCGGCGCGCTGGCTGATGCCGTGAGCTGCAACACGGTCGTCAAGGCGTTTGGTGCCGAAGTGCGCGAAGAAGTGCTGCTCGCCCGCATCATCAGCAAGTGGCGTCATCGCACGAAACGCACGTGGGTGCGCGGTACGCTCAATGGCGGCGTGCAAGGCGGCATGCTGGTGTTGATCCAGGCCTCGATCCTTGGCGCGGCGCTGCTCCTGTGGGCGCGCGGCGAAGCGAGCGTAGGCGACATCACGTTCGCGTTGACGATGTTCTTCATGTTGCAGGGCTACCTGCGCGAAGTGGGCATGCACATCCGCAACCTGCAGCGCTCGGTCAACGACATGGAAGAACTGGTGGCGCTCGAAAAGCAGCAGCTCGGTATCGAGGACAAGCCCGGTGCTCGTCCGATCGCCATCGGTAAGGGCGAGATCCGCTTCGAGCATGTGACGTTCCACTATGGCTCGCTTGCTACGCCGCTCTACGACAACTTTTCCGTTCGTATTGCGCCGGGTGAGCGCGTCGGGTTGGTGGGGCATTCGGGCTCGGGCAAGACGACGTTCATCAAGCTGATCCAGCGGCTCTATGACGTCTCGGGCGGCCGCATCACGATCGATGGGCAAGACATCGCTCTAGTCAGTCAGGCGTCGTTGCGCAGCCAGATCGCGATCGTGCAGCAGGAGCCAGTGCTGTTTCACCGCACACTGGCCGAGAACATCGCCTATGCGCGTCCCGGCGCCACTCGCGCCGAGATCGAGCGTGCGGCGAAGCTCGCCAGCGCCCACGACTTTATCGTGACGCTGCCTAGCGGCTACGACACGCTGGTGGGTGAGCGCGGCGTCAAGCTCTCGGGCGGCGAGCGCCAGCGGGTCGCGATTGCGCGGGCGTTCCTCGCTGACGCCCCGATCCTGATTCTGGACGAAGCCACCTCGAGCCTCGACAGTGAAAGTGAAGTGCTGATCCAACAGGCCATGGAACGGCTGATGGTGGGTCGTACGACGCTCGTCGTCGCGCACCGGCTGTCTACCGTGCGCGCGCTCGACCGGTTGCTGGTGCTCGACAAGGGCAAGGTCATCGAAGAAGGCAGTCACGAAGCGCTGATCCAGCTCGAGAAAGGCTTGTACCGCCGGCTGTTCGAACGCCAGGCGCTCGAGTTGATCAAGGGCCTGTCCGAGCCGGACGTCAGGCGTGCGGCGCTTGGTGCTAACGCAAGCGTGAGCGCCAGCGCGAGGCAGATCGACGACTCGGAAATGCTGGTAGGAGAGTAACCGGCCGGAGGATGCGGGGGTCGCGTGGCGCCCGCATCTGAAGGCTCCTGAAACCGGCGGCTTCGCCGATTTGAGTTCCGCCACAATCCACAAGCATCAGGAATCACTCATGCCGGCGTATGCCCATACGCCGGCCTTTTTACCCCGCAGACCCTCCCCTCTTTGTTCTCGAAAAATTTTGGGCACCGACGCTTGACAATCTATCTACCAGTAGATAAAGTTCACTCCATGGAAACGACAACGACAGTCCGCGAACAGATTCTCGACCACGCAATCACGCTCATCATGCTGCGCGGTTACAACGGTTTTAGTTACCGGGATCTGTCCAGTCTGGTCGGCGTAAAGACCTCCAGCATCCACTACTACTTCCCGTCGAAAGACGATCTGGTAATGGAAGCGGTCAACGAGTACAGCAAGGAAGTACTCAACGCCCTCCACGCTGTGGACGCTTCGTTGCCGGCCGATGCAAAGCTCAGCAAGTACGCGAAGCTGTTCGGCAGGACTCTCGGTGACGGCAACCAGATCTGCCTGTGCGGCATGCTGGCTGCAGACATCGAGTCACTGCCCGACAACATCCGGCAAGCTGTGCAGGCGTTTTTCAAGGCAAACGAAAACTGGCTCGCGAAAGTTCTCGCGCAAGGCGCGCAGGAAGGGACGCTGGCGGTGAACGGCAAACCGGAAAATGCGGCACGCGCGCTCTTCGCGTCTTTTCAGGGCAGCGTGTTGGCGGCCCGGTTGTTTCACACCAAGGCCCGGCTTGAAGATGTCGAGGCTTCGGTGAGAATTGCGCGGTTACGGTAAGGCATTGAATACGAGGTGGTTAGTCCGCCTCTTTGTTTGGCCGTGTTATCTACCTTTGAGTAGATAGATAACACATAGATGTAAAAGAGAAGTCGCTGTTGTTTTCGCAGTTGAATCTATCTAGTAGTAGATAGCACAAATCTGGCAACCCAACCTACTTAAAGGAGCTTCACCATGTCCCTCGAAAAAGTTCTCTATCGCGCCCAAGCCCACGCCACTGGCGGCCGTGACGGTCGTGCCGTTGTGCCTGCAGGCAACCTCGACTTCAAGCTGACTACGCCCAAAGAACTCGGCGGCGCAGGCGGCGAAGGCGCGAATCCGGAACAACTGTTTGCTGCCGGCTACAGCGCGTGTTTCCTCGGCGCGATGAAGTTCGTCGCCGCACGCGACAAGATCGCCATTCCGGCGGACGTCTCGATTGACGGCAGCGTCGGTATCGGCGTGATTCCGAACGGCTTCGGCATCGAAGTCGAACTGAAGATTTCGCTGCCCGGCATGGCGCGCGAAGCGGCGCAGTCCCTCGTCGACAAGGCGCACATCGTCTGCCCGTACTCGAACGCAACCCGCGGCAACATCGACGTCACGCTGACGATCGCCTAAGTCCCAAACGTCAACCACACAGACCGAAGCCATCATGAAGACCATCAAGCCCCTGCTGCTCGCCACTGCTCTCGCCGCCAGCACGACCTTCGCCGCCGCCGCGACCCCGGCGGCACCCGCCACGCCCGATCAGGTGACGAGCCACTTCCTGCAGGCGCTCAACAGCGGCACGGGACCGGCAATCAACACCTTGCCCCCGGCGCAAGCACGGGCGGTGCTGGTAGGTGCGCAGAACAGCGTCAAGGTCGATCTGTCGGGCATCGATGTGTCGAACAAGACCATCGAGCAGGACGGCATCACGGTGCCGATCACCATCGTGCGGCCGCAAGGCATCACGGGTACGCCGCCGGTCTTCATGTTCTTCCATGGTGGCGGCTGGATCCTCGGCGACTTCCCGACTCACGAGCGCCTCGTTCGCGACCTCGTGGTGCAATCCGGCGCGGTGGCGGTGTTCGTCAACTACACGCCATCGCCCGAAGCGCGCTATCCGGTGGCGATCAACCAGGCGTACGCGGCCACCAAATGGGTCGCAGCGCATGGTAACGAGATCGGGGTGGATGGCAGCCGTCTCGCAGTGGTCGGTAATAGCGTGGGCGGCAACATGGCCGCGGTGGTCTCGCTGATGGCGAAGGACAAGCAAGGCCCCGCGATCCGCTTTCAAGGTCTGATGTGGCCCGTCACGGACAACAATTTCAATGACGGTTCGTACAACGCCTATCCGGAAGGCCACTTCCTGACCCGCCCGATGATGAAGTGGTTCTGGGACGCGTACACCAAGGACCCGAAACAGCGTAACGAGATTTACGCGTCGCCGTTGCGTGCTTCTCTGGATGAGTTGAAGGGCCTGCCGCCAGCGCTGATTCAGGTGGCGCAGTCCGATGTGCTGCGCGACGAAGGCGAAGCGTACGGCCACAAGCTCGACGAAGCGGGCGATGAAGCGACCACGGTGCGCTACAACGGCACGATCCACGACTTCGGTTTGCTCAACGCGCTCGCCGAAGACGCACCGACAAAGGCCGCGATCAAACAGCTCGCCAACGAGTTGCAGTCGCGCCTGAAGTAAGACCCTTGCAAGAACCTGTTAGTCCGACAGCGGCGCAGTCGCCGAGCAGCACTGCGCCGCCGTCTCCGCGCAACGGAGAACTGCCGGACTCACAAGACATTTAATCTACATTGGAGTGAACCTCATGAACCGCAATCTCATCGCAACCCTTCTGGTCGCCGTTACCGCAGCAGTGGCCGCCCCCGCATTTGCCAGCAGCGGCTACGGCCCGGCACCGTCGTATAACCCGATCGCCGGCGCCCCGGCATCGCAACGTGGCCCGAGCGTGCAGACGGTCGCAGTTGAGCAGGCCGCGTACGGCGCGAATGGCAACGCATACGGCGGCGTCGCGAGTGTAGTTTCGGAGTCGGGCAATCGCGCTCAGAGCGTGAGCGGGCAAGCGTACTACGCCCGTCACTAAGCGGCACCCTTGACCGGAAACAGATGCTCGAACATCAGGCCTGGCGCAGCGATGTATCGAGCGCCCGTGCAGCGACACGGTCGCCCTCCGTAACAAGCGCCGCGCGAAATACGGTCTGATGGTTATGTCCCGCAGCCGCGGGGGAGTCCCAATGCAACTCCACCTTGGGCCGCCGGTGCAGCCAGCCGGCGTGCGCCGCAGCCCCCGGCACCGCCGCAGCCGAAGCCGAACCGATACTCGCCGCAGTCACCACCTCCGCCGTGTCGAGCACTGCCGCAGGTGCTGCAACCAGCGCCGCATTCGCATCGCCCTGTCCATCCGGCCAGTGCACCGACAGTTCGCGGGCATCGTACTGACCGAGCTTGCGGCTTTCCACCCAGACGACCACGGTGCGCGTCGCCACGTCGACGGAAATCGCGTAACGGCCTATCGCGAAGCGGCGCGCCGCCACGTTGGTGCGCCACAGCGCACGCGGACGGCAGATCCACAGCACCGCCGCGTACAGGGCCGGCGCCGCCACCAACCACCCGTTGGTGGCGGCCACCGCATGAATCGCGCGCCGGCCGCCTGCGCTCCAGACAAAGGCGCCCACCGAAAAAACCGCGAACAGGAATCCAAGGAAAGCGAACAGCCGCAACGCCTGCCGCAGCCATTGCGGCAGCGGATGAAACGGACGCTCGGCCTGGGCGCGCGCGCCCGGCAAAAAAATCAGCAGGAACAGAAAGACCAGGTTGATGCAGGCCCATGGCGACGAGGCCATCGCGGAGAGCGATGAGACGATGTCCATTCCCGACATCGAAAACAGCCACCGAGCCAGAATCACGAGACCGATGGCGCGCAACGCGAAAATCGTTCCGGCGCCGGGCGCCGCGTTCGCACGCGTCTCTTTCGTTCTCGCCAAGGCATCCTCCGGTCGTTGACGACGCCGCGCCAAATTTGCGGCACGGCCATTATAGGGATATTACCGAGACGCCTCACGGTTGCTGCCCCCAAAACGCCACTTTCAGACGATTCCGCGATAAATGCGCGGCGCGCATGCAACAACGCCCCGCGTGCTTGACACACGCGGGGCGTTGTTGGCGCTTGCGGGCCGCCAGAAGGCAGCACCGAAGCGGTGTGACTTAGGGAAGTCTTAGCCTGCGTTGACTTCGCGCAGCACGGTGCGGCGCTTCTGGCGCAGCAACTCTTCGTACGAGGCGACGTAGTTCTGCGCCATGACCTTCGACGAGAAACGCGATTCAAACGCCTTGCGCACCGTTTCGCGCGGCAGCGTGTTGAGACGCTTGACGGCAGCGACCGCGCTGATTTCATCTTCGACGACGAAGCCCGACACGCCGTTTTCGATCACTTCCGGCACCGAACCGCGCTTGAACGCGATCACCGGCGTACCGCAAGCCATGGCTTCGATCATCACCAGACCAAAGGGCTCCGGCCAGTCGATCGGGAACAGCAGCGCGTGGGCGTTGCCGAGGAATTCGGTCTTTTCTGCTTCGCTGATTTCGCCGATGTACTCGACGTGCGGCAGCGACATCAGCGGCTTGATGACTTCTTCGTAGTACGCGCGGTCAGCCTTGTCGAGCTTGGCGGCAACCTTGATCGGCATGCCGGCTTGTTCGGCGATGCGGATAGCCGTGTCGAGGCGCTTTTCCGGGGAAATACGGCCGAGGAAGGCGAGATAGCTCGGCTTGACGTTGGGGATCGGCTTGAGCAGGTTTTCCGGCAGGCCGTGATAAACGGTCGACAACCAGTTAGCTTGCTGCAGCGGCATGCGCTGGTTGTCCGAGATGGACACCACGGGCACGTCGCTGAACGTGTTGAAGATCGGTTGCAGTTCGGGCAGGTCGAGACGGCCGTGCAGCGTGGTCAGGAACGGCACCGGCTGGCGCGCGAACAGCGAGAACGGGTAGTAGTCGATGTGGAAATGCAGCACATCGAATTCATCAGCGCGACGGCGCACTTCTTCCAGCAGCAGCATGTGCGGAGCCATCACGTCGCGGATGGTCGGGTCGAGGCGCAGGGCCTGCGGCCAGAAAGCTTCGAGTTTCGCCGAGGTCTGCGAATCGCCGCTCGCGAAGAGCGTCACATCATGTCCTTGTTCGACCAGTGCTTCGGTCAGGTAGGACACCACCCGTTCCGTTCCGCCATACAGCTTGGGAGGAACCGCCTCGTGCAACGGAGCGATTTGTGCGATTCGCATAGAGAGAACTCCTCGTAAAAAATCAGGCAAAAGTACTGCGGTTTGTTAAAAGCGACTCGCTTTGCTCGCCTGGCCAGTCGTGCCGGAGGTACCGGCGCGGGCCTCTTTCTTCGAGAAATCCTGCGATGGATCGCTTGGTAAGGATGCCCAGACTGATCATCGTCACCAGGCTGTACATGTGCCATAAACGCACATGCGTCAGACTCGTTGACAAACTGTCAGAGAATTTCGTGGGACTACCGAGCGTGCATTATGGGTGCCGGAAGTCCCTCAGGGCGTGAAACATTTCAAACACTTTACGTTGTTACAAAGCGGAAACACTTTGCAAACCCTTGTTTTATAAGACAGTTCTACAGTAGGGACTGGCTGTGGCGCGCGGCCAGCAGGCAGTTTTTTTGCAGATTTTCCCGTCAATGCTTCTAGCGTGCCGCTCTTCCACGCGCAGTCATAAGTCGCAGCGCGTTGAATGGCGTTTGTAATTATATCCCGAAATTATTCCGCAATCTGCATGAACGACTTCCGCGTGGCGGGGTCGAGCAAACAAGGTGTTGCGGATGCCCATCGCGAAATCAGTCGCGTCCCGTCGCCGTTCAAACACGGCGGAATGCCTTTTGCGTGTTTACAATGCGAAGCATCTGCCTATTGTGGCGATGCGTCCCGTGGCCCATGCCGTTGCATGACATAACCTGAAACACACCGACCACACGATCAATTGGAACATCTCACCATCGCCCAGCGTAACGCCCACAACGCAAAGCTTGCGAGCTATGCGCACAGGCCGCTTGCGTTTCTTTTTCGCTATATCCGCCGCCACCCGCTCGCGCATGCGATCGTCCTGTGCAGCGTGTTCGCGGCTGTGGGTTGTGCGCTCGCCTCTCAATATGCCATCAAGCATCTGATCGACGTCCTCGGCGGCGGCCGGCACCATCCCGGCCCGCTGTGGAGCGCGTTCGCCATCCTTGTCGGCCTGATTGCCGCCGACAACCTGCTGTGGCGGGTCGGCGGTTGGGTCGCCGCACACACCTTCGTTGTCGTCACCGGCGACCTGCGCCGCGATCTGTTCCAGTATCTGAGCGGCCACTCGCCCACGTACTACTCGGAAAAGCAGCCAGGCATGCTCGCGAGCCGCATCACGGCCACGTCGAACGCCGTCTACACGGCGGAGAACACCACCGCGTGGAATGTGCTGCCGCCGTGTATTGCCGTGCTCGGCGCCATCGTCATGATCACCGCCGTCAATCCGTTGATGGCGGCGGGTCTGATGTTCTGTTCCGCGATCCTGTCAGTGGTGCTCTACAAGCTGGCCGGCCGCGGTTCGGCGCGTCATCATCACTTCGCCACCAAGGCGGCTTCGGTGGATGGCGAACTGGTCGACGTGATCAGCAACATGGGCCTCGTGCGCGCGTTCGGTATGACGATTCGCGAGCAGGCTCGCTTCGGCGCCACCGTCAAGGCCGAAATGGATGCGCGCCAGCAAAGCCTGCTCTATCTGGAGAAGCTGCGTCTGCTGCACGCGGTCATCACGGCCATGCTGTCGGCGGGCCTGCTCGGCTGGGCGCTGTGGCTGTGGGATCACGGCCGCGCCACCTCGGGCGACATCGTGCTGGTCAGTTCGCTCGGCTTCACGATTCTGCACGGCACGCGCGACCTCGCCGTCGCGCTCGTCGACGTCACGCAGCACGTCGCGCGGCTCGCCGAAGCGGTGCGCACGCTGCTCGAGCCGCACGGCATGCCGGACCGCTCGGACGCTGTCGAACTGGTGCCGCAAGGCGGACGTATCGACTTCGAGAGCGTCACGTTTGCATATCCGCGCCGCCGGCCGATTCTCGATCACTTCGATCTGCATATCGAACCGGGCCAGCGCGTCGGCCTGATCGGCAAGTCCGGCGCGGGCAAGTCCACCGTGCTCTCGCTGCTGCAGCGTTTCTACGAGACGCAAGGCGGCCAGATCAAGATCGACGGGCAGAACATCGCCTCGATCACACAGGACAGCTTGCGCCACTCCATTGCCGTCGTGCCGCAGGATATCGCCCTGTTCCACCGCACCGTCTACGAGAACATTGCCTACGGGCGCCCTGAGGCGAGCCGCGAAGAAGTGCTCGCAGCGGCTCGGGAAGCGCGTTGCTCGGACTTTATCGAAGCGATGCCGGAAGGCTACGACACGATCGTCGGCGACCGCGGCGTCAAGCTCTCGGGCGGTCAGCGGCAGCGCATCGCCATTGCGCGCGCCATCCTGAAGAATGCGCCGATCCTGCTGCTCGACGAAGCCACCTCGGCACTGGACAGCGCCTCCGAAGAGGCGATCCAGAAAGCGCTTGACCGGCTGATGGTGGGCCGCACAGTGGTCGCCATCGCCCACCGGCTGTCGACGTTGAACAGCTTCGACCGGATTATCGTGATGAGCACGGGCAAGGTCGTCGACGACGGCACCCCCGAAGAGCTGCGTAACCGGCCCGGGCTGTATCGCGACCTGTTGTCGAAGCAGTACGGCAAAGGCGCGACGCTGCACGCCGGTGGCAAGAAGGTCGACGAACAGCACGTGGTGTGAAGCCTGGCGGCGGCAACAACGCCGCTGTGACGGTCGGCCCGAATGTAAAAAGCCGCTTCGAACTCAATCGAAGCGGCTTTTTTTATGCTCGCCCTGCCCTCACCCAGTCAGGGGCTCGCGAACCACGGGCGCCACCTCGCCTTCATCCTTCGCGGCACCTGCCGCCTGCAGATCGCGCATGAAGTTATCGCGCCACACCGACACGTTGTTCTCGCGCAACTGCACCATCATGTCGCGGTAACGCGCCTGACGCTCAACGAGCGGCATCGACAACCCCGTCGCCAGCGCCTCGGCCATCCCGTCGATATCCACCGGATTGACGATCAGCGCGCCGTCCAGTTCCTGCGCCGCGCCCGCGAAGCGGGACAACACCAGCACGCCCGGATCTTCCGGGTCCTGCGCGGAGACATATTCCTTGGCCACGAGGTTCATGCCGTCGCGCAAAGGCGTCACATAACCTACGTGGGCCGTACGAAACAGCGCGGCCAACACCGGCCGTTCATACTGGCGATGAATGTAGAGAATCGGCGCCCAGTCCAGCTCGGCGAAACGGCCGTTGATACGGCCCGACTCGCCTTCCAGTTGCAAACGGATGTCCTGGTAAGCATGCAGATCGGCCCGCGTGGGCGGCGCGATCTGCAGGAATGACACCTTGTTGCGCTGTGCGGGCGAATGTTCGAGAAGCCGCTCAAACGCACGGAAGCGCTCCACCAGCCCCTTCGAATAATCGAGCCGGTCGACGCTCATGATCAGCTTGCGTGAATGCAGCGTGGCCTTCATCGTGCGCACCGGCTTGCCGCGCTCGCCCGCCTTCGCGAGCTCCGCGATCTCGTCCGGATACACGCCAATCGGATAATCCGACGCCTTCAAGGTCCGGCCGAACGCCTGCACGACACGCGGTCCCTCAGCGGGAATTTCGACGGTGCCATTCGCCTCGTTGACGATGTAGTCGCAAAACGCCCGCAGGTCGAGACTCGTCTGGAATCCAAGCAGATCGAATGAGCAGAGCGCTTCGACCAGTTCGCGATGTGGCGGCACCGCCAGCAGCACCTGCGACGCCGGAAACGGGATATGCAGGAAGAAGCCGATCCGGTTTTTGACGCCCGCCGCGCGCAAGGCCTGCGCAAACGGAATCAGGTGATAGTCGTGCACCCAGATCACGTCGTCGGCGCGCAAGAGCGGCACGAGTTGCTGGGCAAGCCAGGTGTTGACACGGCAATAGCCGCCGAAGTCGTGCCGGTCGTACTGCAGCAAGTCCGCGCGGTAGTGGAACGCCGGCCATAAGGTCGCATTAGAAAAGCCGCGGTAGTACTGATCGTAGTCGCGCCGCATCAGGGGGATGGTCGCGAAGGTCACAGGACCGCGTTCTTCGACCTTGATCTGCGGCTGCCCCGACGCGAGCACCTCGCCGCTCCAGCCGAACCACATGCCGCCCGTTTCCTTCAACGCATCGTAGACGCCCACCGCGAGGCCGCCCGCTGCCGGGCCACCTTCCGAGATCGGCGCGACCCGGTTCGATACGATAATCAGTCGACTCATGAAGCGCGATTTCCGTGCAGAAGGACGTTCGGAATGAAGCAAGGGCTGAAGCGAAACTGGGCGCGCATCATGCGCCGCGCGCCGCTGTGACGATGGCGTCGAGCCAGTCGAGCAACGCACCGACCGACTCGAGCCGCGAGCGCGCAATCGTGTCGCCGGGGCCTACCTTGATCGACACGCCGCCACGCTCGTTGACGACCGCAAAACCCTTCTCGTCGGTCAGATCGTCGCCGGCAAAGACCGGCCGGCGGCCGGTGAACGGCGGCTCTTCGAGAAAGGCCCGCACGGCGCGGCCCTTGTCGACGTCTTTCGGTTTGATCTCGTAGACCATCTTGCCGGGCTGCAGCACATAGGCGCCTGGATAGTCGGCCACGAGCCGCTCGGTGACCTTGCGTGCCACCGGCTCGCGGTCCGGCGCGTTGCGATAATGCAGCGCCAGCGCCGCGCCCTTGATTTCGAGCAGCATGCCCGGATTGTGATTGACGACATCGGCCAGCACCTGCTCCATGCGCAGGAGCCGCTCATCATGAAAGCCGATGCGCTGGGTATCGCCGTTCGAGTCGCGCCGCTCGGCGCCATGCAGGCCGGCAATGGGCAGATCGGGCATGCCGAGGAACGAGTCGATACTCTCGATGCCGCGGCCCGATACAACCGCGACGGCGCCGTTCGTCAGGCGGCGCAGCTCTGTGAGCAGGGTGATGACCTGGGGCTGCACCAACACACCATCGGGCGTGGGGGCCAGTTCGACCAGCGTGCCATCGAAATCGAAGAAAAATGCCGTCTCACCGGGAGACAGAACAGCCGGAAGTGCTTGCATCGGTTTATCTTGCCTTTCAGCCGCTCGCAGCCGCAAAAGTGTGCGCATCTTACCGCGCATCCCGCTATTTTTCGGGAAAGTAAGGCTTAGCGCAACGCCAGCATCGGAATCCACCTGCCGGGCGCGCGAATTCCGTGCAAAATCCGCAGGTTCCGCCCTCGGCCGGTTTCATCAGGAGGCGTCAAATTGCCCCGCGATGCCGGTCCTCCGAGGTGGTGTATGACGCGCCCCAATAATTTACGATACAGTCCCAGCCACGCTGACAGGTCCGCACGAGAACCGCAGCGCCGCGATCTGCCAGCCGCTCAGCGTCGCGACGCGCCTTTGCGAGGCGCCCCCGCGGGGCGTCCCCTTTAATCGAGTCATGGATGCCTGCTTTGTTCCCCAGAATTTCGCGCCAACGGGTGCAATTGGATGAACCTGAACCGCCGCGGCAAGCGCCACGCGAGGCTCGCACCGCACGGCGACTGCAACGGGCCGCGTTGCCGGGGGTGTTGGCACTCTCGATGGCGCTTGGCCTGCTCGCCGGCTGCACGCACAAGGAAGCGCCCTGGCACCTGACGAACGTGACCGGCCACCTGCCGGATCTCGACTTCTCGCTCACCGGCGATGACGGCAAACCGATCACCGGCGAGACCTTCAAGGGCGACACCGCTCTCGTCTACTTTGGCTATACGCACTGCCCGGACGTCTGCCCCGAGACGATGGCGCGCCTGATGCAGGTGCTCGCCAAACTCGGCCCGGACGCGCAAAAGGTGCGCATCCTGTTCATTACCGTCGACCCGGCACGCGACACGCCCCAGGCGCTGCATGACTACGTCGGCGCTTTCGATGCCGAGCACGCCATAGGCCTGACCGGTAGCGACCGGCAGATCGAGACGCTCGCGCGGAAGTATCGCGTCGCCTACCAGATGGAAAAGCGCGACCCGAACGGCAACTACGAAGTCACGCACAGCTCCGCCGTGTACGTCTTCGATGCGCAAGGCCACGCGCGCCTGCTCGCCACCGACCGCGATTCACCCGATGTGGTCGCCGCCGATCTGCGTCGTATCATTGAAGACCATTCCTGATGATGGACGGCTGTCCGCTGCCCCATCTGCACCCTGGCTACCTCTTATCCGCTCCCTTCCTGAGTCTCCGTACATGAACCTCAAGACCAAATCGTTCGCAGCGCTGGGCTGCGCTCTCGCCCTCTCGTTCAGCTTCGCCGCCACCGCGCAAGCGGCCGGCCCGCAGGCCATCACCACCCAGCACGCATGGGTCCGCTGGTTGCCGAATAACCTGCCCGCGGCCGGCTACGTGACGCTCGTCAATTCGAGCGACAAACCGATCGATCTCACCGACATTTCGAGTGACGACTACCAAGGCACGATGCTGCATCAAACGGTAGCGAACGGCTCGACGCAGCAGATGGTGATGGTCGACAAGCTGACCGTGCCCGCGCACGGCCAGGTGGCGATCGCACCGGGCGGCTATCACATCATGCTGGAGCACGCGCAACACAAGGTGGCGCCAGGCGACACCGTGCATCTGAAGCTGCAGTTCTCGGATGGCGAGACGCTCGACACGGCGTTTGCCGTCAAATCGCCGGCCCAGGCGAACTGATGCGTAAGGCGCTGAATTGAGCGCAAAGCACGCGCGGCGAAGTTCACCGCGCCAAGACTCTCAGGCAGCGCGCATCCAGACGTGCGGGATGCCGTCTTCTTCGTGGATCTCAGAGATCGGCACGAAACCGAATGCGCCATAGAAGCCTTGCAGATGCGCCTGAGCATGCAGACGTACGGGTACGTTGGGCCATTGCTCGGCAATGTGTCCCACGGCGCGCGCGAGCATCTGGTTGCCAAGCCCCATGCCGCGAAAATCCGCGGTAGTCAGGACGCGGCCGATGCGGATATCCGCGTCGCTCTCGTCCGGCAGCAACACGCGCAGATAACCCGCCAGCTTTGGCTTGGATTCACCCGGACCGAACGCGAACAGATGCCATGCTTCGGTATCGAGACCGTCGATATCGCCATACAGGCAATTCTGCTCGATCACAAATACCTGGCTGCGCGCGGCCAGCATGGCGTAGACCTCTGTGGTCGTCAGGTCATCGAAGAATTTCCAGCGCCATTCGATGTTCGGTTGCGGCGTGGCTGTGGAATGTTGCGGCTCGTTCATGGGGAAACACGTCAAAAGGGGTGCGCCCGGGCGGGCGGCGATTCCAGAATTATGCCGCGAATGCCGCTCGGGAGCACCACGAGCCGGACCTGCGCCGCGCTTGCGGCGCATCAGTACGAGTACGTCACGCGCGCTGTCTTGCCTGAGCCTTCGACGTCCGCTTGTTCATGTACATGGCGGCGTCGGCCGCGGCGAGCAGATCGGCAATCGACGCATGGTGCTGCGGGTCGTATTCGATCTGCCCGACGCTAAAGCGGATTTCGTAACCGCGTTGCGCAGCGGCGTTGCGTGCAGCGAGGTGCTCCTGGAGACGCTGAGTGACGGTAGCCGTCTTGGCGATATCGGAGTCGGTTAGTAGCGCGACGAATTCGTCGCCGCCCAGACGGCCGATCACATCGCTCTCCCGCAATGCCTCGCGCAGTATCTCGGCAAAGCTCACCAGAGCGCGATCGCCCTCGGCATGGCCGTAGGTGTCGTTGATCGCCTTGAAATCGTTCAGGTCGAAAAACAGCAGCGAGGCGGGCCTGCTCATTCGCTTGCAGACATTGAGTGCATGCTGCGAGAGCGCTTCAAAACCGCGCCGATTCGACAGGTGCGTCAGTGCATCGAGCGTAGCCAGTTGGACCGCGGCCAGTTCTTCTCCCGCCATGCGTCCCAGATCGTGCAAGAGCGCGCGGTCTTCCTCGTCGAGTCCGCGCGGCTTGACGTCGATCAGGCACAGCGTGCCCAGCTTGCTGCCGTTCGGGACGGTCAGTGGACAACCGGCATAGAACCGAATGCCGGGCTCCCCAGTCACGAGCGGATTGTCATGGAAGCGCTCGTCCATCAGCGTATCGGGCACCATCAGGATATCGTCGTCGAGGATCGCGTGCGCGCAGAACGAGACGTCGCGCGACGTTTCATTGACAGGCAACCCCATGCACGACTTGAACCACTGGCGGTTCTCGTCGACGAGGCTGACGAGTGCAATCGGCACTCCGAAGATGCGCTTAGCAAGCCGCGTCAGGCGATCGAAACGCTCTTCAGCGGGGGTATCGAGGATACTCAGCGTCCGCAACGTGTTTAAACGGGTGCTCTCGTTCGCTGGAATGGGCGGTACAAGCATGTCGGATTCCGTTGAAGGTTGGCCTTGGTTGCAGGGGGATAGTGTATAGCGGCAAACGGCGCGGGAGATTGAGTACGCTTTGGATAAGGATCTATTGCCTACTCATGATATGGACCCGTAAGGAAGTGTGTGGTTCATGCAGACGCCGCGTAGAAACGATGAAGCCCCGACGAAGTGGGGCTTCCAATGACTTGAAGCAATCTTTACCTGAGGGCTGGCTCCCACACTCTGAGCCTTATGCGGCGTTCGCGCTCAAACCATGCAGGACCGAGCGCTCGTACCAAGGTTAAAAATTGACGGCCGACTTGATCGATTGCAGCGCCGCGCTGTTCAGGAAGATGTAGAAATTCGTTGGCGTTGCGCCCCCAGACGGCGCGATCTGGAGCGGCGTGCCGTCCTTGATCAGATAACCGGCGTAAATGCCGCCGTTACTCTGGTAGAAAACGCGGTACTCCGGGGTCGCCGTCGATAGCGCAGTGTTTGCGACCCACGCGCGAACCCCAGCCAGCGTCGTGATCTGACCGTCCGCAAGCTGGTAGGTGGTGCCATCCAACGCGCTCGCGTAGGGGAAGAAATTCTCAAGCGTCGACACCGTGGTCGAACACGGCGTGATGTTGGTGCCCGTCGTCTCCGGCGCGACGCAGTCGCCGACCCCAACCGTATTGCCGACCACCTGCCTGACCACCTTCATATAAGCCGAACCCGCCTGCCAGCTTGCCTGCTGGTTGTAGAGCGATTGACCGTTGATGGTACTGGTCAGAAGGCCAAAATTGTTGTCTGTAACGAGTTCACTGGGCGCACTCGAAAGCAATCCCGACAAGGGCACGGTCGTATAGCCGGTGCCAAGCAGGGACTCGTCGACGGTCTGCCCGTCAGTAGCGAGATAGCTCTCCAGCACGTTCGACCCCGAATAGCTGACCTTCGGCTGATCGGGGGCGGGTCTGACGTAAATGGTGCCATTGATCAGGAAGCGGCCCGGAGTAAGCGAGGGTACCGAGAGCGTCGAAGCCACCGAGGTCATGGTAACCGTGACGGTTTGCGAGCCGTTCGCCGGGCTCGCCGGGACGCTTGAGTTGTCGCTATAAAAGAAACTGCTGGGACTGATGGAGACTGCGCCAGTTGATGACGTCGTAACGATCAGCTCACCTGACAGATAGTGCAAACCACCGTTAGCCGCCAACGCGAATCTTTCATAAGTCTGCTGGGCGGCACTCAGATTGGAGCCGCCCGAACCGTTGAATAGCGAGTTGGGCGACGAACTCGAACCGCCGCCCCGCAGCCGGATGCCACGATGGCCGACAAAGCGACAACGATTGCATGCCTCTTCCCTGAAAAGCCGCCGTTATATTTCATTTGTCTTTATTTTTACTTTCGATTTTAGTTGTTCGACCGACAGACCCGTTGTGGTTTATCAGTCGCCCCCGATTTCTATCCGATGACTTTGCCTCTGTCCCGCGCCGGCGCAGCGATCCTGCCGGCCATATCGCCTGAGCCAGATCAGAAACTTACCCGACAATTGCTGAACTGGAAATATGCCAATTTGAGCCGTCATTCGATACTGGTGGAAATATTGACCCGTAGGAGAAACTCTAATTACTGAGGGTCTATGACTTACCAGCCAGAGCATTGGGTCGTGGCATTGGGTCGTGGCATTGGGTCGTGGCATCGGTTCGTCAACGCCGCTCAATCAATCACAGCGATGTGCTCCACGGGATGCTGCAGGCGTTCGACCAGGTTGTCGGGGCCGCACAAATGCAGCGCGCCCACCACCACGAGTGTGCGCGCCGGATTATCCAGCGCTTCCCGCACGCGCGGCGTCCACGCGCGATTGCGTGCGTCGAGAATTGCACTGCGAATACCGGGCAAGTTGAACATCGGCGACTCGGCCGCCACGTCATAGATGGCCTGAAGGTCGCGCCGCAGCCACGCGGCCTGCATGCGTTCTAGCGTGCGCTGAGGCTCGGTCAGATCGGCGAGCAGCAGTTCGAGTCCGGTGCAGATGGCCGGCAATGGGATCGACTCGAGCGATGTCACCACCTCTTCGGCAGTCTCCAGAAAGCGATACGGCTTCGCTTGCGCCGCGGCCTCTCTTAGCATCCGCGGCTCGACGCCTTCCACCACTCGCTGGCAAAGCGTCGGAGCCACCATCATGGCGGCCCATGGCCGCAACTCGCTGAGCGGGGCCAACACGCCCGCGGTAGGCCACGACGCGTCCAATCGACGCCATACTTCAGGCGGCAGCATATGCTCGAGCGATGGCCCGCCTCCCCGCTTCAGAAACGGCAAGATGGATTGCGCATCGGATTCGAAGACGAGCGTTTCCGCCCAGTCGAACGCCTGCGAGACCCAGGCAGGCACTCGCGGACTGGCGGCTGGGAACAGATGCATTGAACCAAGCAGCCGGACCTGGGTGCCGGTGAGCTGTAAGTACATGGATAGAGGGCCAGTGGTCCGAAGAGAAATGACGGTCAGTATTTCATAGGCAGCGGGCGAGGCTCGACCTTACGCCTGATCGCTCCGCGTGATGGCTATGCCTCGCTGCCAGAGATTCCCAGCCGTGCGGGTTTGCTTCGCGGTGCGCCCTTCCATGCCGCTCGCACAGTGAGGGCAACGAAGAGCAGGAACGCGATTTGCGAAAGATACAGATCCATCCTCGCCGGGTTATGCAACGCGAACCAGGTGTTGTGAAGTACATCGGTCACGATGATGGACACGCACGCGATTAGCCCCAGCCGGGGTTTCATCAGCAATAGCACCGCGGCCAAAGGGTCGAGAAAAAGCAGCGCAGTCCAGTAGACACGTGTCACCAAAGCCGCGCCGCCGTAGTCCCACCAGAGGCCGTGCGCCAAGGCCACCTGCAGGTGCGTCCATGTACCGCCTGCCAGGCACAACGCATAAACGACACGCAAACACAGGGAGTGTTTTCCGGCCACGGTGGTCGGCATGCGGGTACCTCGACGAGTGAAGTTTGTGAACTATAGCGCTGTAGTTGGCTGATGTTGAGCCGTGGGCAAGCGAGATTTCGCTTCGGAAGAAACCGCCGCCGAAAAAAGAAAAGCCCCGACAAGTCGGGGCTTTTCTTTAACTGCTGGAGGCGCGAACCGGAGTCGAACCGGTCTAAACGGCTTTGCAGGCCGCTGCATAACCGCTTTGCTATCGCGCCGTAAGCGGACTGCTGAACCGTCGCAACTAGTTGCGTGTACAACGGGTTCGCAGATTTGTTCGATGGCCGGTCGGTCCACCAAACAAAAAGGGAAGCTTTGCTTCCCCGAATGTCTGGAGCGGGAGACGAGTCTCGAACTCGCGACCTCAACCTTGGCAAGGTTGCGCTCTACCAACTGAGCTACTCCCGCATGGTCCTGCTAACAACGTTTTTACTACTGCCTGACTGTTGCCACACTCGCCACAAAACGCTGCTTCAAAAATCTGGAGCGGGAGACGAGTCTCGAACTCGCGACCTCAACCTTGGCAAGGTTGCGCTCTACCAACTGAGCTACTCCCGCGTTTTGCTGCTTATTTACCGCCTACTTGCTCTTTACTGCGCCCCGTTGTTCAGAACTGCATGCACCGGAGAAACGAGATTATGTATAAAGCGCTGAAACGTGTCAACCCCTTTCACGCAGGTCTTTTACGGGACAGTTTTCGCTCAAACGATCCCGCCCCGTTCACGAATTTGCGGCCATGCGAGCTTCATGTAGTAGAGCATCGACCAGATCGTCAGGAACGCCGCCAGCAAGATGAGCCACAGGCCCCACACACGCGTATCGATCACCACGCCCGGCGCGATCGGCACCGGGCCGTAGAGCAGCAGCATCGGAATCGCGATCATCTGGCACGTGGTCTTTAATTTGCCCAGCGAATTTACCGCCACGCTCTTCGAGGCACCGATCTGCGCCATCCACTCGCGCAGCGCCGAAATCGCGATCTCGCGGCCTACGATGACCAACGCAATCGCCGAATCGAGCCTCGTCAGCTGCACCAGCACGAGCAGCGCCGCCGTCACCATCAGCTTGTCGGCCACCGGATCGAGGAATGCGCCAAATGCCGAGGTCTGGTTCCACTTGCGGGCCAGATAGCCGTCGAACCAGTCTGTCAGGGCGGCCAAGATGAAGATCGTCGCGGCCGCCAGATTGCGGTGCGCAAGGCTCATCATCATGTCCGGCAAATAAAACACGCCGACGACGAGCGGAATCAGAACAATCCGCAGCCACGTCAGGAAAATCGGGAAATTAAACGGCATGGGCAGGCGCAGCGTCTGACAAGGGAGTTGCAATTGTGCCGTGTCATAAGGCCTGCCACAAGCAAACAGGCCGCAAACGCGCGGCAAAGCGGCATGCTGAAGGTTTCAGCTGGGACGGCGCGTCCGACATAGCCGCGCCGTCACGTTGCGCAATCAGTGCAACTGCCGATAAATCTGCTCGGCCAGCGAGAGGGAAATTCCTTCGACGCTGGCGAGATCCTCGACGCTCGCCGCCACCACGCCGCGCAACCCACCGAAGCGCGCAAGCAGCCGCTGACGGCGCTTCGCGCCCACGCCTTCGAGTTCTTCGAGGCGCGAGGTTTGCCGGGTCTTGCCGCGCTTCGCACGCATGCCGGTGATCGCGAAACGGTGCGCCTCGTCGCGGATCTGCGCAACCAGCATCAAGGCCGCGCTTTCCTTGCCGAGTTCGAGCGGCGCGCGACCGTCCGCGAAAATCAACGTTTCGAGGCCGACTTTGCGGCCCTCGCCCTTCGCCACACCGACCAGCATCCCGCAATCGAGACCCACTTCAGTGAACACCTGGCGCGCAATCTCCACCTGGCCTTTGCCACCGTCGATCAGCACGATGTTCGGCAACACGCCACCCGCGGCCGGCTCAGGGGCATCGGCCGCGAGTGCAGGATCGGCGGGGTCGGACGCAGGCCGCTCGATCGCCTCGTCAGCGGCGTTCGCGGCGGCCTGCGCGACCATCTTTTCGTAGCGGCGCGTGAGCACCTGGCGCATGGCGGCGTAATCGTCGCCCGGCGTGATGCCCGTGATGTTGTAACGCCGGTACTCCGACGACTGCATCTTGTGATGGTGATAGACCACGCACGACGCCTGCGTCGCCTCACCCATCGTATGGCTAATGTCGAAGCATTCGATGCGCAGGTGTGCGAGGTCCTCGCACTCGAGGCCGAGCGTGTCGGCAAGCACGCGCGTGCGCGATTGCTGCGAGCCCTGCTCCGAGAGCAGCCGCGCCAGCGCGAGCCGCGCGTTCTGCTCGGCCATTGCCAGCCACGCGCGCTTTTGCCCCTGGGGCTGGCGCAACAGCGTGACCTTGTGTCCCGCCTGCTCGATCAGCAAGTCGACCAGTTCCCGATTAGCCGGCGCATGACTCACGACCAGCACGGGCGGCACACGGTTGCCCAGGTAGTGCTGTGCGATGAAGGCTTCGAGCACTTCGGATTCGATACCGGTCACGCGGCGGCGCCCAGGTTTACTGGAGGTGGTCGCGACGGCTTCCTCGCCGGTCTCGTCCGCTTCGCCGGACGCTGCCTCATCGACGGCGTCCACCTCATCGTCCACCTCATCTGCCGCCTCATCATCCAGGTCGTCCGACGCTTCGTCCTCCACATCGTCCGTTTCAGGCGGCAGATCCTGTGCAATCGCCAACGCGTCCGCGGTGTGGTCAGCATCCATGGCGGCTGCTTTACGCTGCGCCGCCACGCTCGCCAAAGACGCCTCCTCCGCCGCCCGCAAGCCTTGCGCAACAACCGCCTTCAGCACGCCCTGCGCATCGGCATCGCCATCTTCCAGACCGCCCTCGTCGATGGTCAATGCGCTTTCCACGTGTGACGGGAAATAAGCCTTGTCGCCCAGATGCCGGCCGCCGCGCACCATCGCGAGATTCACGCACACGCGGCCACCGAGGGCCACCACCGCGAGAATGTCCACATCGCTGTCGCTACCCACTTCAATCGCCTGCTGATGCAGCACCGTCGACAGCGAGCTCATCTGGTTACGCACCGCCGCGGCCTGCTCGAACTTCAGCTCGGCGGCGAACGCGTGCATCTTCTCCTCGAGCTCCTTCATCACTTCGCTCTGCCGTCCCAGCAGAAACCGCGAGGCATTGGCGACGTCGCGCGCGTAATCCTCCGCGCTGATCGCGCCGACGCACGGCGCAGTACAGCGCCCGATCTGATGCAGCAGGCAAGGCCGCGTGCGGTTGTTGAACACCGAGTCTTCGCAGGTACGCAACTGGAACACGCGCTGCAGGATCTGGATGCTCTCACGCACGGCCCATGCGCTCGGGAACGGTCCGAAGTACTGGTTCTTGCGGTCCACCGAGCCGCGGTAGTAGGCCATGCGTGGAAACGTGTGGCCGGTCAGCTTCAGATACGGGTACGACTTGTCGTCGCGAAACAGGATGTTGTAGCGCGGCGCGAGCGCCTTGATCAGGTTGTTTTCGAGCAGCAGCGCCTCGGCCTCGGAACGCGTAACCGTGGTCTCGATGCGGGCAATCCGCGTCACCATCATCGCGATGCGCGGCGACAGCAGCGTCTTCGTGAAGTAGCTCGACACGCGCTTTTTCAGGTCGCGCGCCTTGCCCACGTACAGCACGGCGCCATGCGCGTCGTAATAGCGATAGACGCCCGGCAGATGCGGCAACTGGGCGAGCACCTTCTTTGGCTCGAATGCCTCGGAAGCTTCAGGAGCGTCTGGATTGGTCATGCAGAATCGGGGTGAGCACCGCGCCAGGATTCACGCGGATAGTGGGGTGAGTGCTTGTAGGGTAGCCCCCCTTCCTTACGGAAGAAGGGCCCCCTAAGAACCGTACGTGCGAGTTTCCCCGCATACGGCTCAAGCCTACGTTAAAAGTTACCTTTTCAAAGTCCCGTCAAGATTACATCGGAACCGGCTTAGTTACAGCAATGCTACCAACGTGCACTTGCCGGTGACAATCAGGATGAAGTAACACGCGATTTGACAAGGCATTGGTACCGCCATGCATCCTGTACACGAGATGATGGTCGTGCCAACCCGTATCAAACTCGAGAGCGTGGCCGCAGTGCGCACAATTGCCGCTCTGCGACGCATACAGTTTGTACCACTGTTTCAGATAACCTCTGGATCGCTCCATCCGCTTCTGTCGCAGCTTTTCACTGTACGGCTCCCAGATCGGATCGAAGGGGTTGAACTCCCCTTTCACCTTCCTATGTCGCCGGATCTCCGTACCACTGGTGTGATAGAGCTCCAGCATCGCGGTGCTACCGTCATGTCGTACTGCAGGTGTGGCAAACACCCAGCTTCGACCACCGACCGAGTGAAAATACTTCCGTTTAACCCATTCGGTATTCTTGTCTGGATGCCGCCTCTTGGCCCACCGCCAGAGTCTCTGAAAAACCAGATGCTCCATGCGAATGAACGCCTGCTTGGCGACCGCGGGTTGGTGATACTGTGCCCAACCCCGCAGCATCGGATTCAGCTTGCGGATTAGATCCGCCTGCTTGGTCGTCTTGTTCGCGCTGATCGTTTCCGCCACCTTGCGGTAAAACGTGTTCACGTTTTTCTTGCTCGGTTTAATGAGAAGTTTTCCCGAATATTTCCGGAAGTTCCACCCTAGGAAATCGAAACCTTCGTCAATGCATACGATGCGCGTCTTTTCCTCAGACAGCCGCAGACCTCGAACTGCGAGGAATGCTTCCACCCAAGGCCTGACCTCCCTTTCCAAGACCTCTTTCGAGATACCCGTAATCACGAAGTCATCCGCATACCGCACAACATGGATTTTTAGTTCCGAGGCTTTACCGATTCCAAACTTGGCACCGAGGTGTTTCGTAAGGTCCCGTTCCAACCCGTCCAGCGCCATGTTCGCCAGCGTCGGGGAAATGATGCCCCCTTGAGGCGTTCCGGCTTCTGTCGCCTGATACCGGCCCCGATAAAGCAGACCGGATTTCAGCCACTTCCGTAGGATCTCGCTGTCCATTGGGACATTGGTTTCCAACCAGTCATGGTTAATGTGGTCAAAGCATCCCTTAATGTCCGCCTCCAACACCCATGCCGACGACTCTTCCCGTCTGAGGCATTGGAATAGCTGGGACATGGCGTCAACCGTCGCGCGACTTCTTCTGAACCCGTACGAATTCAGATCGCCCGTCGTTTCAGCCACGGGCTCGAGAGCCAGTAGATACAGGGCCTGCATCGCCCTGTCTCGCATGGTTGGAATACCCAGAGGGCGCTCCTGCCCATTGGCTTTCGGGATATAAACCCTCCGTAGTGGCAAAGGCCGATATCCGCGCCGCTTTAACCCGTCGACTGCTGCCAGTCGACTTTCAGGCGTCACCCACAGTTCGCGATCGACTCCAGCCGTTCGCGCGCCTGTATTTTGCGTAACACGTCGTACCGCATACAGCTTCGCGGACAACGTGCGGGTCAGCATCCGTTGCAGGGCTTTCACCCGACGCCAGTTGCCTTCCTGCGTTGCCTTCGCAATTCGAATCTGCATTCCCCTCACGTTCCGTTCAACCCGACGCCAATCTACGGCGTGCCAGTGGTCCGGCGCGTGGGAAAGCGCAGATCCGCCCTTTCGGACTGATTCTTCCATGCTGCTCTCCTTACTGGACAAGAAAGTCCCGGACAGGAGACGCATCTTCCCCAGCGGGGAAAATACGCACCCGCTAGGGAGAATTTCAATTGATCCGGACGAAATCGTCTGGATCACCAAGTTTCAAGGGTCTGTCAGCCGTCTTGCGACGGTAGACCAGACGGAAGTCTGCCCGCTTTCGCGTGGAGTAATGTCCCAACCCCTATGCAGCCGATTACAGACTGCCATTCGCTTTTTCCGTCCTCCCATACCCGCACCACCGTCAATGGATCTTGCGATCCACCTTGCCAATCAGCTTCGATTGGCGACGATACGGGCTTACCACGTTCCCTGCCTGTCACACGACCGACTTAGGTCCCGCCTATCCCCCGGTGGCACTTCAACGACGTAGCCCAAATTCTAAGTGGACTAACTGGCCACGCGCCGTTTGACTAGAGCCCGAGCAGCATTTGGCTCAACACTGGTAACGAGGTTTATCAGCGGTTCACTTACATTGACCGTATCGGCCAGCCTAGCTCCTGGATCATCGCTGCTGACGATCTTCCAGCCACGTGTTTCGCAACACCTGACTGCCCGAAAACTTCAGGAGGCTACATTGTCGGAAGAGCTTCACACCCCACCGTTACCAGTGACGCATGTCTTCCTAGGCTACGTTTGGTCGTACAAACGGTTCGCTGCTGCTAGAACACCACAGTTGAACAATGACAAACAGAGCTTTTAACCCTTCGAGGGTCTTTAGGTTCAGATTTATGCACGTGACCGACCAACCATCGCGAAGATGGTGAGAGGGACCTGCGCTATTGTCGTTTTAAGCGTCGTAATTCTCCGTAACAACATTTCCTAGGAAGTGTCGTTCGGATACAACGCTTTCTGAGTTAATCCAGCTGTCGATGGCGCAAAAACATAGTCCACCGAGAACTGCTCGCAAGCTACTTCCCGCTGTTGTACCTGCGAAAATTCCTCAGGTAGTATTGCGCGAAAGCCTTGCCACACCTAAATAATGCCGCCTTAAAGAGCTTCGGCGCCCTCTACACGAAGGGTGTCGTGTCGCACTAGAATCGCCAGTTTAGAACATTCCGCACGCATCCGAGATCCGGATGCCGGTCATCATGTCCTCCGCGCGCCCTTCTGCCCCGATTTCGCAAGCCACGCCGTCCAGGACCGCAGTGTCGTCCACGACCGCGCAGGCGGACACCGCCATCGCCTGCGACCTGTTTTGTGCCGTGATCGACAACTTCGGCGATATCGGCGTGTGCTGGCGCCTCGCGCGCCAGCTGACAAGCGAGCACGGCTGGCAGGTGCGCATTTTCGTCGACGATCTGCACGCGTTCCAGAAGCTCTGTCCCGCGCTCGCACTCGATCGCAGTCGCCAGGCGGTGAGCGGCATCGTCATCGAACACTGGCATGAGCCGGCGCACGCGGGCGACACGCTCGAAGTAGCGGATGTCGTGATCGAGGCGTTCGGCTGCGAACTGCCGCACGTCTACGTGGCCGCGATGGCACGCCGCGAGCGCGCACCGGTATGGCTGAATCTGGAATACCTGAGCGCCGAAGACTGGGTCGCGGACTTTCATTTGCGCCAGTCGCCGCACCCACGTTATCCGCTGACGAAGACGTTCTTCTTCCCGGGCCTCGGCGCGGGGACCGGCGGCGTGCTGAAGGAACATCACCTGGACACCGCGCGGGCGGCGTTCGAAGCGTCGCCGCAAGCGCGTGAAGCATGGTGGCGCCAAGCCACCGGCCAGCCCGCCCCGGACAGCACCGTTATTTCGCTCTTCTCCTATGAGAACCCCGCGGTCGACAGCCTGCTCGAACAGTGGCGCGACAGCCCAGATCCGATAGTGCTGCTTGTGCCGGAAGGGCGGATTTCGGCTGCGCTCGCACGCTTTTTCGGCGTGCCGTCGTTCGCGGCGGGTTCGCATGCCGAACGCGGCAACCTTCGCGCCCATGCACTGGCGTTCACCGACCAGCCCGGTTACGACGCGCTGCTGTGGGCCAGCCACTTCAACTTCGTGCGCGGCGAAGACTCCTTCGTGCGAGCCCAATGGGCGGCCCGCCCGTTCGTCTGGCATATCTATCCGCAGTCCGACGACGCGCACCTGCCGAAGCTGGACGCCGCCCTCGCCCACTATGCCGATGGGTTGCCCGCTGCGGCCCGCGCGGCGCTGGCGCGCTTCTGGCACGCCTGGAACGGCGTCGGCAAGCCAGACTGGGCGGAATTCCAGCGCCACCGCGCCGTTTTCGAGCGGCGCGCGGCGCAATGGGCACTGGAACTGGCGGCCCTTGGTGACCTCACCGGAAATCTGGCCGAATTCGCAAAAAGTCAGTTAAAATAAGCGGTTATCCAACGGCCGACGACGCAAGCGCGGCACGATGGCGGCGGCGAATCCCGGCACCGAGAGGTGCATCCTCACTGACACCGGATCGTCCTCGTGCATCGGCGCCACTCGTGTACGCGCCCGCTCCGGGTAAAACAAGTTATCGGAAGGTGACGGGCCGCGGGCAACCGCGGCAAGCAGGCGGCGGCCCGTAGTACCGGCCACGCCCGCGGCACCGCCCCCCGCCCTGTTTGCAGCGCGCTTTGCAGCTTCACGAGCTAGCCGCAAACAGGAGCGAAAGGTGTCGTACCCGCTTGCGCCGTATGCCGTTGAGCAAAGTTGAAGCTACTAATTTCGTACAGGACAGTTTTATGAAGACCGCACAGGAACTCCGCACCGGCAACGTCGTGATGATCGGCGCAGACGCAATGGTCGTGCAAAGGGCCGAATACAACAAATCGGGCCGTAACTCCGCCGTCGTCAAGATGAAGTTCAAGAACCTGCTGTCCGGCGCAGGCATGGAATCGGTGTACAAGGCCGACGACAAGTTCGACGTCGTTCTGCTGGATCGCAAGGAAGTGACCTACTCGTACTTCGCTGACCCGATGTACGTGTTCATGGACGCCGACTACAACCAGTTCGAAGTCGAAGCCGAAATGATGGGCGACGCGCTGAACTACCTCGAAGACGGCATGCCTTGCGAAGTCGTGTTCTACAACGAGAAAGCTATTTCGGTCGAACTGCCGACCACCCTGGTCCGCGAAATCATCTACACGGAACCGGCTGTCAAGGGCGACACGTCGTCGGGCAAGGTACTGAAGACCGCCAAGCTGCAAACCGGCTACGAACTGCAAGTGCCGCTCTTCTGCAACATCGGCGACAAGATCGAAATCGACACGCGTACGAACGAGTACCGCAGCCGCGCCTGAAGGCCACGGCGGGCAACTGAGCGCAACCAAGCGCCAGCCTGCAAGGCCCGCCCCGCATACAGCGGGAGCGCGGCCGAATTAAAAAGCGCCCCTTTGGGCGCTTTTTCTTTTTTCCGTGACCGTGTATGGTTGAGGAAAACTTTACCGGTACGGTTTTCGATTTTTCCAGTCCGTATGCATTTCATGACCCTCCGCGCTCGGCAAACCATTGATAAGCTTAAGTAATTGCTAATGGCACGCTCCCTGCTAAAGGAAAGCATTGGCCTCCCAAGGCTTTTTCTTCTTCTTTCTCAATACGGAGATGCGCCATGAACAACGACATCGCTGAAGGCAAGTGGAAGCAAATCATCGGCAAGGCGAAAACCGCGTGGGGCGAACTGACAGACGACGAGTTGACGAAGGCCGAAGGCCGCGCCGACAAGCTCGCCGGGCTGATTCAGGAGCGCTACGGCAAGACTCGTGAAGAAGCTATACGTGAAGTGGACCGCTTCTTCGATGAGTACCGGGACTAACCGCGCGCGGCGCGCTGTATTCCGCGAGGAACAGCGCCCGGCCAACGCACCCCTCCACTGCGCCGGATTCACGGTGTCCCGGCAGGGGTTTCCATCAACCTAAAATAGCGCTCGCCATGCCACACGCCCTGATTGTCGAAGACGATCCCAATAGCCTGTCAGGCCTGTCTGCAATCCTCGCCGCTGATGGCTTTTCGGTCGACACCGCGACGACGCTCGCCGAAGCGCGCGCGGCGCTGACGCGCTTCATCCCTGACGTCGTGCTGGTCGATCTGAACCTGCCCGACGGCAGCGGACTCGACCTGCTCCAGAATCTGCCTGCGCAACCGCCAGGCGGCGCCCTGCCTGTCATCGTGATGACGGGCAACGCCACCGTCGAAAGCGCGATTGAAGGCCTGCGGCACGGAATCTGGGATTACCTGCTCAAGCCCGTCAACATTCCGCGTCTGCGCAGCCTGCTCGCGCGCATTCCGCGTCCGTACGAGCTGACCGAAGAAGTCCAGACCCTGCGCGCGACGTTGCGCCAACTCGGCCGCTTCGGACCCATGCTTGGCAGGAGCGGTGCGATCCAGCACGTGTACGACCTCATTGAACACAACGCGCCCACCGAGACCGCTGTGCTGATCTCGGGCGAAGCGGGCACCGGCAAGGAAGTCACCGCGCGCACGCTGCACGAGATGAGCCGGCGCCGCAAAGGGCCGTTCGTGACGTTCGATTGCCGCACGGCGGCGAACCTTGCGGTGAACCGCTCGCTCGACAGCATTCTGTTCGGTCACGAGCGTGGCGCGTTCAACGGCGCCGAGCATCGCGAACAGGGCCTGTTCGAACAGGCAAGCGGCGGTACGCTGTTTATCGACGAGATCGCAGAATTGCCGCGCGCCCAACAGGAAGCACTGTTACGTGCACTCGATTCGCAGACTTTTATGCGGGTCGGCGGCACGCATCAGGTCGTCACGGATTTCCGCCTGATCGCGTCGACCCGCAAGTCGCCACGTGCGGCGGTCGCTGACGGCAGCCTTCACGAGGATCTCGCGCTGCGCCTCGACGCAGCGGCGCTGTCGCTGCCACCACTGCGTGAACGCGGCGACGATGCCGCGCTCTTTGCGCAATCGCTGGTCGACGAGCTGAATCGCGAGGCAAGCGCTCGCGGCGTGACCGACGCCACCAAACAGATCGGGCCGAATTTCCTGCGCGAGTGTCTCTCGTATGAATGGCCGGGCAATGTGCGCGAACTGCAGGACCGCGTGCGACGCGCGTATCAGGCATCAGGCGACGTGCTCGAAACGCTGCGCGCCGATGAAGCCGGTTCGGTTGGGGGCCGCGACCTGAACGGCAGCCGCGTGCAGGTGACCGTCGGCACGCCGCTCGCGGATGTGGAGGAGATGCTGATCCGCGCGACGCTCGACGCAGTCGGCGGCACACGGCATCGCGCCGCGTCGCTGCTGGGGATCAGTCCGAAGACGCTCTACAACAAGCTGCAGCGGATGCGTCTGAACTGATTATTCGCCGTAGCTTGAGGAATGGCCGAAGTGGGCGCGATAGCGCCGCCTTCGGCCGTTTTACTTCGACTGCGTGCTTCGTGCTTTGTGCGTCGCGCCGCTTGCTTCGTGCTCAGGCAAACGCGCTGCGCAACAGGGCCTGAGCCTGCAGATACTCGGGCTCGGCCACCAGCTTGCTCCACTTGAGTGCCTTGCCGAGCGGGCGCATCCGCTTGAGGCGCGCCTGCGATTCCTTCGACGGTGTAAAGCGCAGCGCGTCAAGCACCTTCTCCGCTTCCTCAGGCTGATTGCAGATCAGCACCATGTCGCATCCCGCATGCAAGGCCGCGCTCGCTGCTTCGGTCAGCGTGCCGCCTTGGCGCGCGGCCTCCATCGACAGGTCGTCGCTGAAGATAGCGCCTGGGAAACGCAGCTTGCCGCGCAACACCTCCTGCAGCCAGACTTGCGAGAAACCCGCCGGCTTCGAGTCGACCTGCGAATAGATCACATGCGCCGGAATCACCGAAGCCAGCGCAAGGCCGAGCCAGTCATACGGCGCCACGTCGTCGCGCAGGACGGCGTCGAGCGGACGATCGTCCACCGGCATCGCGACATGCGAGTCCGCGGTGGCGAAACCATGCCCGGGGAAATGCTTGCCGCAATTGGCCATGCCCGCCAGCGCAAGCCCGTGATTCAGACTCTTCGCGAGCATCGTGACCACGCGTGGATCGCGATGGAACGCGCGGTCGCCGATGACCTGCGACTGGCCATAGTTCAGATCGAGCACCGGCGTAAAGCTCATGTCGATCCCGCAGGCACGCAATTCGGCGGCGAGGATATAGCCCACCGCCGTAGTGACCTTGGTGGCGTGAAGCACATCCGAATCCCACAGCGCACCGAGCTTGCCCATAGCCGGCAGCACCGTGAAGCCATCGGTACGGAAGCGCTGCACGCGACCGCCTTCGTGGTCGACGGCGATCAGCAGGTCCTCACGTACTGTGCGAATCGCCTCGGTCAGCGCAATCAGTTGCGCGCGGCTCTCGTAGTGGCGTGCGAACAGGATCACGCCGCCGGTCATCGGATGCGCGAGACGGCGCTTGTCGTCGGCGCTCAGCGTCTTGCCGACCACGTCGAGCATCACCGGTCCGGGATTGGTTTTCATCGAATTCCGCAAGAAAAAAGAGAAGGTGCGGGTTGCTGACGCCGCGCCGGGAGAAGTCAGGGAGTAACCGGGTTCGCTGTTTCGGCGATCACGAACGACACCGCATAGTCGTGCTCATCGCTGATCGTGACCTGGGCGGTGATGCCACGTGCTTCCAGCCATTCGGCCAGTTCGCCCGAGGCGACGACCATGGGCTTGCCGCTCGCTTCGTTGAGCGTCTGCAGCGCGCGCCAGGTCATTGGCCACCGCATGCCGAGGCCGATGGCTTTTGAGAAGGCTTCTTTCGCCGAAAAACGGGTGGCGAGAAACGCGAGTCCGCGTGCGGCCGAGCGGGCGTGGCGAGCGTGATAGATCTTCAGTTCATCCGGCCCGAGCACCTTCTCGGCGAAGCGCCCGTTGGTACGTGTCATCACCCCCGCCACGCGGCTGACCTGAACGATATCTGTGCCGATTCCGTAGATTGCCATGTCGACGAGGCGTTAAGCGCGCGCCGCGAGACGCGCGGCGACCATGATCGCCTTCATCTCGCGCACGGCGTTGTCCCAACCGGCGAAAATCGCATGCGCGACGATCGCGTGGCCGATATTCAGCTCGACGATGCCGTCGATCGCCGCGATCTGCTGGACGTTCGAGTAATGCAGGCCGTGGCCAGCATTCACCTTGATGCCAAGCGACAACCCGAATTCGACGCTACGCACCACGCGCTCGTACTCGCGCTGTTGCTCGGCCGGGTCATGTGCTTCGGCATAGCGGCCGGTATGCAACTCGATCACCGGCGCGCCGGCTTCGTGGGCGGCGCGGATCTGCGTTTCGTCGGGATCGATGAAAAGCGACACGCGCGAGCCCGCCTCTGCGAGTTGCTTGCAGGCAGCGCGTACGGCTTCGAACTGGCCGGCGACGTCGAGACCGCCTTCCGTCGTCAGCTCGGCGCGCTTTTCGGGTACAAGGCAAACGTCGTGCGGTTTCACTTCGCAGGCGATGTCGAGCATCTCCTGCGTGACCGCACATTCGAGGTTCATACGCGTCTTCAGCAATGGACGCAGCGTGCGCACGTCGGCATCGACGATATGCCGGCGGTCCTCGCGCAAGTGCAGCGTGATGGCATCGGCGCCGGCCGCTTCGGCGTCGAGCGCCGCGCGAATCGGATCCGGATAGGACGTGCCGCGCGCATTGCGCAGCGTAGCGACGTGATCGATATTCACGCCCAGGTCGATCACATTAGGCGACGTAAGAAAGAAGCTCATAAGTTCTGCAGGTCGATCAGGATCTGGCGCGTCGCGAGCGGCGTGCCGCCAAGGTAAGTATTGAGCAGAAAGCGCATCAGCGTCTTGCTTTGCGCCACGGTCTGGGGACGATGGTAATCGTCCGCTTCCATATCGAGCAAGGTCTGGCCGGCAATCACCGGCCATTGCGCGGGCAGATCATCCGAGGCTTCACGCACGCCGCGTTCGGGATCGAACACGTAGCGGCCTTCGGCGACCACGGTCTTGCGCGACACCGTGCGGTTGAGCGCCATGGCGTAGCCGGTCTCGCGCAGCAGCACGCGCTCGAACGAACGCAGCACCTGCACGGCCGGCTCGTCGTGCGCGAGCCGCGCCAGTGTGACGACGTAGTGCTGGAACAGTTGCGGATGGGGATCTTCGCGGCCGCAGAATTTAACCAGCAGTTCGTTGACGTAGAAGCCGCACAGCAAAGCGTCGCCGGCGAGTGGCAGCATGCCGCCCACCCACTCGGCGCCGGTCAAAGTGCGCAGTTCGGATTTGCCGGACCACGACAGCGCGAGCGGCTGGAAGGTCTGCAGCACCCCGCGCAACGCGGAGTGCGGACGCTTGGCGCCTTTCGCCACCAGCGCGAGGCGGCCATGATCGCGCGTCAGCACATCGATGATGAGACTGGTCTCGCGATGCGGATAGCTGTGCAGTACGAAGGCCGGTTGCTCGGTGACCTTGTACTCGGAGCCGGAACTGCGCGACGGCCGGCGCGCGGGCGCCTTGCGTGGTTCGCCGGTGGCGTCAGACGTGTTGTCCGGGGGGGTGCGCGCTGAATCGCGCGCTGAACCGCGCGATGAGGTACCTGAAGAAGACTTCTTCGATGCGCGAGCCTTCGATGGCTCGCGCGCCCGCGCGTCCGGCTCGGAATCGTCCGGTTCAGCGTCGGGTTGCAGCGTCATCCATGCGTCATTCGTACCCATACGCACGGAGTCCGGCTTCGTTGTCGGCCCAGCCACTCTTCACCTTGATGAAGGTCTCGAGATACACCGGGCCGTCAAACAGCTTTTCCATGTCGAGGCGCGCTTCAGTGCTGATCTGCTTCAACTTGGCGCCCTTCTGGCCGATGATCATGGCCTTGTGCGTATCGCGATCCACCATGATGGTGGCGAAGATGCGGCGCAAACGACCTTCCGTTTCGAACTTGTCGATCAGCACGGTACTCGTGTACGGCAGTTCGTCGCCAGTCCAGCGGAAGACTTTTTCGCGCAGGATTTCGGCGGCGAGGAAGCGCTCACTGCGATCGGTCAGGTCATCTTCGCCGTAGATCGGCGCGCCTTCCGGCAGGAACGGCTTGATGGTCGCCATTAGGCGCTTGATGTCGTCCGGATTCTTGGCGGACAGCGGCACGATCTCGTTGAACTGGCGCAGCGCGCTCACCTGTTGCATGAACGGAAACAGCGAATCCTTATCCGACACGCGGTCGAGCTTGTTGGCAATCAGCAGCGTGGGCACCGACGGCGGGATCAGGTCGAGCACCTTCTGGTCGTCCGGACCGAAACGGCCCGCTTCGATGACGAACAGGATCGCGTCAACCGAGGTCAGCGTCGAGGTGACCGCGCGATTGAGCGAGCGGTTCAGCGCGCCGCTGTGCTTGGTCTGAAAGCCCGGCGTGTCGACGAAGATGTACTGCGCGTCTTCCAGCGTATGAATGCCGGTGATGCGATGGCGCGTGGTCTGCGCCTTGCGGGACGTGATACTGACTTTCTGGCCGACCAGCGCGTTCATCAGCGTGGACTTGCCGACGTTGGGGCGGCCGACGATCGCGACCATGCCGCAGCGAAAACCAGTGGAAGTGGAAGCGTTCATATTCAGGCTACGGCAAGTTTGTATGGACGCGCGAAGAAACGCGCGCCCGTCACATCAGTGGCCCGCATCGGCGACGCGCGTTTGCACCGCGTCGGCAATGCCGGGTTCGAGTTCGGCAGGCTCCACCACGCCAGGCGCGGGTTCGCGGCTACGGGAGGCGGCGGGTTTGTCGGTGTTGCGTGAGTGGGCGTCGGCTTTGTCGGTCTTTTCCGTCTTTTCCGTCTTATCCGACTTTTCCGTTTTATCCTTCTCCAGCGCAGCCTGGTTGCTGTATTCGACGTGGGCGGCCCGAATCACGGCGAGTGGCGCGACGACCGGAGCCGCGGCGGCCATCGGGCGCTCGGCCAGGGCCTCAGCGACGGTCGCCTTAGGTTCGCCGCGCGCGTGACGCTCGTTCTTGCGATCGGGCGCGCGAAGATCGAGCGCGGTCTGCACACCGGTCACGCCGGGGACAATCTCCGGCTCCGCGTGCTTGGCTGCGCGGGCGCTCTTCGAGCGCTTCGGCTTGGCCACGACGGCAGGCGCCGCCGCCATCACCTCATCGAGCGCCTTCTTGGCGGCAGCCTGCTCGGCCGCGCGCCGGCTGGCGCCGGAACCGGACACCTTCACCTCGAGCTTCGGCACGGTGCACTCGACTTCAAATTGCTGATTGTGCGCCGCACCATGCGTTGCGACCACGGTGTAGGTGGGCAGTGCGATCTTGTGGCCCTGCAGGTATTCCTGCAGCAGCGTCTTGGAGTCCTTGCCGAGGGTGCGCGGGTCGATATGGTCGAGAATCGGCACGTAGAGCCGCTTGATGACCGTCTGCGCGGCGTCGAAGCCACCGTCAAGGAAGATGGCACCCAGAATGGCTTCGAGCGTGTCAGCGAGGATGGACGGGCGGCGGAAGCCGCCACTGCGCAGTTCGCCCTCACCCAGCCGCAGACCGTCAGAAATATTCAGGGCCTGAGCAATTTCGTAAAGCGACTGCTGTTTGACCAGATTGGCGCGGACGCGCGACAGGTCGCCTTCGTCCAGTTTGCTGAAACGTTGGAACAATAGCGCAGCCACCGCGCAGTTCAGAACGGAATCGCCGAGAAACTCGAGCCGTTCGTTATGCGTGGCACTGTGACTGCGGTGAGTTAAAGCCTGGCGCAACAATTCCGCATTGCGAAATTCGTAGCGCAAACGGCTTTCCAACGGAGATAGGGGCATGTGCAGAGTATAACGCGGGCGCCTGCCCCAGCGAAAACGCGGGGCGGCCAACGGAAAAAGCGTAGTGAAGCGACCTTACCGCACGTTCTTAAAGTAGCGTCATAACACGCCGCGTCCGATGGATGACATCGACGCGGCGTGTTGTGCGGTTAATGCGCGGTCAAGCGCGGTGACAATTAGTGGAACGTCCCGATGCGTTTCAGGTTGCTGAAATTCATCCAGATAAAGAACGCACGGCCGACGATATTCTGGTCCGGAGCGAAACCCCAGTAACGGCTGTCTGCACTGTTATCGCGGTTGTCGCCCATCATGAAATAGTTGCCAGGCGGCACCTTGCAGATCACGCCACGTGCGTTATACGTGCAGTTATCGCGATACGGATAATCTTCTGCACCGACGATGAACGGCGGCACGGCAGGATTGTTCAGAATCGCGTTCTTGCGACCGTCGATGTCCTCTTCGAACTGCTTCGCGTAACCAATGCGCTCGTCGTCGAAATAATCAGGCAGCGGTGTTTCCGGCACCGGCTTGCCGTTGATCGTGAGCTGCTTATCCTGATACGACACCACGTCGCCTGGCAAACCGATCACGCGCTTGATGTAGTCGACCGATTCGTCTTTCGGGTAGCGGAACACCACCACGTCGCCGCGCTGAAGCGGGCGACCTTCGGTAATCTTGGTGTTGGTGATCGGCAGACGGATGCCGTATTCGTACTTGTTGACGAGGATGAAGTCACCCACCAGCAGCGTCGGCACCATCGACCCCGAAGGAATCTTGAACGGCTCGACCACAAACGAGCGAACCACGAAAACCACCAGAATCACCGGGAAAAAACTCGCCGAGTACTCGAGCCACCACGGTTGGCGCAGCTTCTCGTCACGCAGACGCGCCCGCGTTTGCGGGGCGTTTTCGTCGGCAAAGCGCTCGCCGACCCGTGCCTGCTGGCGATCGAACTCCGCGACCGCCTCGTCCGCTGCGCGCCGCCGTTGCGGCATGAAAACCAGTTTGTCTGCGACCCATGCGATGCCCGTAATGATGACGAGCACAAAAAGAATCAGCGCAAAATTCATAGAGTTCCGTTCTTCGTCTTATTTGTCTTCGACACGCAGGATCGCGAGGAAAGCCTCTTGCGGAATCTCGACGGACCCGACCTGCTTCATTCGCTTCTTGCCTGCCTTCTGCTTTTCCAACAGCTTCTTCTTACGTGAAATGTCGCCGCCGTAGCATTTTGCCAGCACATTCTTACGCAAAGCCTTGATGTTTTCGCGGGCGATAATATTCGAGCCGATGGTCGCCTGGATCGCCACGTCGTACATCTGACGCGGAATCAGTTCGCGCATCTTCGCCGCCACTTCACGACCGCGATACTGGCTCTGCGAGCGGTGGACGATCACCGACAACGCATCGACCTTGTCGCCGTTGATCAGCATGTCGACCTTCACCACATCCGCCGCGCGATATTCCTTGAACTCGTAGTCCATGGACGCGTAGCCACGCGATATGGACTTCAGACGATCGAAGAAGTCGAGTACGACCTCGCCCATCGGGATTTCATAGGTGAGCTGAACCTGACGGCCGTGGTACTGCATGTTGATCTGGTTGCCACGCTTTTGCGTACACAGCGTGATCACCGCGCCCACATAATCCTGCGGCATGTACAGGTTCACGGTGACGATCGGCTCGCGCACTTCTTCGATCCGCGATGGATCGGGCATCTTCGCCGGGTTCTCGACCATGATGGTCGTGCCGTCGCGTTGCAGAACTTCATACACCACGGTCGGCGCCGTGGTGATCAGGTCCATGTCGAACTCGCGTTCCAGACGCTCCTGCACGATCTCCATGTGCAAGAGACCAAGGAAGCCGCAACGGAAGCCGAAACCGAGCGCCTGCGAAACTTCCGGCTCGTAATGCAGCGAGGCGTCGTTGAGCTTCAACTTTTCCAGTGAGTCACGCAGTGCGTCGTACTGGTTTGCTTCGACGGGATAGAGACCGGCGAACACCTGCGGCTTCACTTCCTTGAAGCCAGGCAGCGGCTCGGCGGCCGGACGGTTCACCAGCGTGACGGTGTCGCCCACCTTCGCAGCGGCCAACTCCTTGATGCCGGCGATGATAAAGCCCACCTGCCCTGCGGACAGCGACTCGAGATTCTTCGACTTCGGCGTGAACACGCCGATGTGCTCGACCGGGAACTGCGCGTCGGTCGCCATCAAACGGATCTTGTCTTTCGGGCGCAGCGTGCCGTTGACGATACGCACCAGCATCACCACGCCGACGTAGTTGTCGAACCACGAATCGATGATCAATGCCTGCAGCGGTGCTTCCGGATCGCCCTTGGGCGGCGGTACTTTCAGGACCAGCGCTTCCAGCACGTCTTCGACGCCGAGGCCGGTTTTCGCGCTGCAACGCGTCGCGTCGGTTGCGTCGATGCCGATCACGTCTTCGATTTCGGAGATCGCGTTTTCCGGGTTAGCGGCAGGCAAGTCGATCTTGTTGAGCACGGGAATGACGTCGACGCCGAGCTCGATAGCCGTATAGCAGTTGGCGACCGTCTGGGCTTCGACGCCCTGGCTCGCGTCAACCACCAGCAGTGCGCCTTCGCACGCCGACAGCGAACGGCTCACTTCGTACGAGAAGTCGACGTGCCCCGGCGTGTCGATCATGTTGAGGTTGTAGATCTGCCCATCGCGGGCTTTGTACGTCAGTGCGGCGGTCTGTGCCTTGATGGTGATGCCGCGCTCGCGCTCGAGATCCATCGAGTCGAGCACTTGCGATTCCATTTCGCGGTCGGACAGTCCACCGCAAATCTGGATGATGCGATCGGCGAGCGTCGACTTGCCATGGTCGATGTGCGCAATGATCGAGAAATTACGAATATGATCCATTCAGTACCGATCAAGCGAAAAAGGCGCGCTCGGACGATTGCGGAGCACGCCTTGTAAGTAGGTGAAAAACCTGTCTATTTTAGCCGAAAAAGGCTTGCGCCCGGCATATCTTGCAGGAGAGCACGGAAAGTGGGCTCAGACGTCATGTCAGGCCCGGGGACTTTCGATGCGCTAGCGGGTCTGTCCGGCGCGTGCGCTCAACACTGCACGGACCCGCCCTTCGTCGAGATGATAGTGGCACAACTCGACACCATCGCACACCAGAACCGGCACCAACTCGTTGTAACGTGCTTCAAGTGCCGGGTCAGCGTCGACGTCTACCACCTCGACCTGCGCACCGAACTCGGCCAGTAGCGGCTCGAGTGCGGCCCGCATGTCGTCGCACAAATGGCACCACGCGCGCCCAAAGAGCGTGAGCGGTGCCGCCGTCGTCATTTCTGCGCGGAGCTGCTACGCGGGCGCAGTGGCACAAACTGCGTGTTGTCGCCGCGACGCACGAGCAACGCAACCATCTTCTGCGAGTCGAGATGCGCAATGACATCGTCGAACTGCTTGGCGCTGGAGATATCCGTGTCGCCGACGCGCAGGATCAGATCGCCCTTCTGCAAGCCGACGCGGGCAGCCGGTCCGTCCACCTGATCGACCTGCACACCACCGTGCACCTTCAGCGTCTTTTGCTGGTCAGTCGGGATGTCGCTCACTGCGATGCCGAGCGAGTTGGTGGCGCGCTGTTTCGGCGGCGGCGCCTGCTTCTCGTCGACCTTGGCCGTCTTGTCGGGCTGCATCTCAGCAATCGTCACCGGCAAATCGCGCGTTTGACCCTTGCGCCAAACCGTGATGGTGGCCTTGGTGCCCGGCTTCGTATCGCCGACCATGCGCGGCAAATCGGTGGCCGTATCGACGGAATGGCTATTGAACTTCAGGATGATGTCGCCCGGCTGCACGCCTGCCTTATCGGCCGGGCCGCCCGGTTCGACGCTGCTGACAAGCGCGCCTTGCGCCGTCGGCAGGCCAAGCGAATCGGCCACGTCCTTGGTCACTTCACCAATCGCCACCGCGATGCGGCCGCGCGTGACCTTGCCCGTGGTCTTCAGCTGGTCGGCCACGCGCATCGCTTCGTCGATCGGGATCGCGAACGAAATGCCCATGAAACCGCCGGTACGGCTATAGATCTGCGAGTTGATGCCAATCACCTCGCCCTGCATGTTGATCAGCGGGCCGCCCGAGTTGCCCGGGTTGACCGGCACGTCGGTCTGGATAAACGGCAGATAATCGCCCGTATCGCGCCCCTTGGCGCTGACGATGCCGGCGGTGACCGTGTTTTCGAGGCCGAACGGCGAGCCGATTGCCACCACCCATTCACCCACGCGGACCTTGGTCGAATCGCCGATCGTGACCGCCGGCAGATTTGATGCGTTGATCTTCACCACCGCGACATCGGTACGATCGTCGACGCCGATCAGCTTGGCCTTGAATTCGCGTTTGTCGGTGAGCGTGACATAAATGTTGTCGGCGTCGTCCACCACGTGGGCGTTGGTCATCACATAGCCGTCCGCCGAGAGGATGAAGCCCGATCCCACACCGCTGCTTTGCTCGGTATCGGAATTGTCGGGCGCGTCCTGACTGCCGCCACTTCCACCACTCCCGCCGTTGCTGCTGCCGTTATCGCCGTTGTCGCCGCCACCTCCGCCGCCATGGGGCGAAGAGCCCGGCTGCTGAGGCAACGGGATGCCGAAGAAGCGCCGGAAGAACTCCGACATGTCGCCGTCATCCATCCCCGGCGGCATGCCGTGGGCGCTGCCGGTGCTGCTCGACACCCGGGTCGTGGTGCGGATGTTGACGACCGCCGGGCCGACTTTGTCGACGAGATCGGTGAAGTCGGGAAGATTGGCTGCAGGGGCCGCCGACGCCGCATGCGGCACAAGCGGCAGACAAACCGCCACCAGCGCGGCTGCGAGAAATTTGCGCACCGTGAAAATCGTCATATCTTAGCCAGCCGAGGGATTCGAGGGATTACTTGGGAGCCTTATATTCTATGGCAGACGCAAATTGCTGCAATGTGGCTTGGGGCACTTCCCCCAACAGAGTAATCCAGAAGTCACCGCGACGCTTCACCAGGACGTGCGTCGCCCCGCTACTGCCCGCGCCTTCCTTGCGCGTGTTGTTCTCAACCGGCTCGACAAACACCGAAATCGCCGCGAGACCGTCCGAAAACACGGCCTGATCGACTGGGATGGGCGGCTCGGCAGGATCGGCCGAAGCCATCGGGCGGCGCAACTCACGAATCTTGTGGAAACCCGGCACGGTGGGCGCGATATCCCAACCTTGCGCCTCCATGTCGACCGGCTCGACCGGCGGCCGCACCACCGTCCAGCCCGCGGTATTGTGGATACCGTTGACAATCGCGGTCTTGTCGACCGGGACGCCAATGCTGATCTGCGAGAACGACAACTGCTCCAGCACCTGCCCGCTCGGGTCGAGCGTCTGCGCGCGCAGCAGCAAACCGGTCTTCTTGTCGGCCCAGAGCTTGTACGCGAACCGGTACGCGTCTTTCGGGTCAAGTTCGACAACATCACTGTCGATTCCCGCGACGCGGTCGGTACCGAGCAGCTTGGGCTCATAGACCGACAGCACGTCATCGCTGGAAGCGGCGAGGAGTGCCGGGAAAGAATCCTTGTTTTGGCGCTTTTCGACGACGCACAGATGCCGTTCGGGGATGAACGTGTACATTTCGTCGTTATGGCGCAACATCTTGCGTGGCTTGCCATCGAGGCTTTCGAGCTGCTCGAATTCGCCATCGTTGCGGGTGGCGTAATGCGCGATCCGCGAGGTCTGGACGAAATTGCCCCGTTGATACACGAACGCACCCTCGTAATTCTGCTGCTGAGCGGCCTGGTGGATCCGGTTGAGCAAGTCCGCCGCGGTGCGGCGGGCGACGAGCGGATCGTCTGATTGCGCAAAGACACGCGGCGTGGCTGACAACAATACGGCTGCACAGAACAGAAATGCTGGCAGCCGCCCCCAGATAGTCGTTTTATTCAACCGCAGTGTCTGCATCAGACTATTGGCCTTGCGTGGTCATGGCGGAGGTACGAATCAGCGGCATCGAACCGGGCATGACCGGCTGCTGCGCGAACTGCTGATGGGCTTCCAGATACTGGTCGAGACTGGCGTCACGGATGATATTACCGTCCTGGACCGGCTGCGCGGCGGTTACAGCCGGCACGGAAGCCATCGCCACACGCTGCATTGCATCACCATGGGACTGGATCGACGCGACCTGGCTCACGCCCGCACCGCCCGGCACACCCTGCAGTTGCGGCACAACAATCCACGTCAGCGTGGCGGCGGCCGCGGCAACCGCAAAGGCCGGCACGACACGGCGGCGCAGCGCCAGCAAACGGCGTGCAACCGGCAGCGCCGCAGGGGCAAGCACGTGCGGCTCCTGCTCGAGGCGCGCCGCAAAACCGGCGAGGAACGCGCTGCTGGCCGCAGGGCTCACCGCCAGATCGTCGGAGCGCATGACGTCGCCAATCAGGTGGTAATGCGACCAGGATGCACGATCTTCGTGATCCAGTTCCGAAATAAACTTGTTCAGATGCTCTTCGCCGATTAGCTCACCGTCGACAAAAGCGGACAGACGCTCGCCTCGCGAGCTTGCTTGCGATTGCATCGAGACCGACCCCATGATGCTCCCCATCTTACAGACACCCATAGTGACACCACCTAACCCAGATATTGCCCCATTGCCCCGTAGGGCTAGCCGGTGTTTACCAGCGCTTGCCTTCGGGTGTGTCAAGCAACGGACGCAATTTTGCCGCAATGGCTTCGCGAGCGCGAAAAATTCGTGATCTGACCGTGCCAATGGGGCACCCCATCATCTCAGCGATTTCCTCGTAACTCAAACCTTCAATTTCACGAAGAGTAATGGCGGTGCGCAACTCTTCCGGTAAAACCGCCATTGCAGCATTGACCGTCTCAGCGATCTGCTTGCTCATCAACATCGACTCAGGCGTGTTGATATCCCTTAGTTGGTCGGCGTCCGAGAAAGTTTCAGCTTCTTCAGCATCTGCTTCGGTCGAGGTGGGTGCGCGCCGCCCTTGGGTCGCAAGGTAGTTCTTTGCCGTGTTGACCGCAATCCGGTACAACCACGTATAAAAAGCCGATTCGCCGCGGAATTGGGGCAGCGCCCGGTATGCCTTGATGAAGGCATCCTGAGCCACGTCCTCAACCTCAGCGGGGTCGCGCACGAGACGCGAGATCAGCCGGAGGATCTTACGGTGGTATTTGGAGACCAGAAGCTCGAACGCGGCCTTGTCGCCCTTCTGGACGCGTTCGACCAGCACCTGATCAATTTCTTTTTCGCTCACCTGATAAATCCGTTAACTATGGGGCGCATCGCGGGGCACCATTGTAGCGTCCCCATCATCGCGTCACGGTACTAAGGTAACAGCGGTTACAGTCGTTACAGTCAGACGCGCGCGGCACGCCGGCCCAGCACGGCCAGCTCGCGGAAAGCGTCGGCGCAAAGCGTGTCCGCCGCGATCAATATTGCCCGGGAACGACCGCTCGCGTCTGCGAGCGCCAGAATGAGGAGCCGGCCACTCCACTGCGAACAACCGGCAATACGACCCTGCGCGAGCATCTGCCCCGCGCGGTTCCAGACGGTGAGGCCATCCGGCCCGATTTTGACGGCGCCGGGCTCGGTGCGCCAATTCCGCCACACCCCTAGCATCAGCGAGGCTAGCACAGCCAGCGTGGCAGGCGCTGCCTGCAAGGCGCCGAGCCGGGCTGCGAGGCACGCCTGAACGGCTGCCGCGGCAATCAGAACAAACGCCGCCGTTGCGCCGCGCATCGCAACCGAACGCCCCAGCGTGATTAACGACACCCCATTGGATGAGGCCGGTCCGGGCATAAGCGCCGAACCGGTCTGCGTGGGGTGTTGCGTGGGCGCGGGTGTTGACGTTGAGGTCAAACGACCTGGCCTGCTCAGGCGCGCTTGAAGACGAGCGTGCCGTTCGTGCCGCCGAACCCAAACGAGTTCTTCAGCGCGACGTCGATCTTCATCTCCCGCGCAGTGTTGGCGCAGTAATCAAGATCGCACTCGGGATCCTGGTTGAAGATGTTGATCGTCGGCGGCGAGACCTGATTGTGCACGGCCAGGACCGTAAACACGGATTCGAGACCGCCAGCGCCACCCAAGAGGTGGCCTGTCATCGATTTCGTCGAATTCACGACCATGTTCTTCGCGTGATCGCCGAAGGCACGCTTGATGCCGGTGGTTTCTGCCAGGTCGCCCAGCGGCGTGGACGTGCCGTGTGCATTCAGGTAGTTCACCTGATCCACGTTCACGCCCGCGTTCTTCAGTGCCGCCAGCATGCAGCGGCGCGCCCCGTCGCCGTTTTCCAGCGGCGCGGTCATGTGATACGCGTCACCGCTCATCCCATAGCCGCTCACTTCGGCGTAAATCTTCGCGCCACGGGCCTTCGCGTGCTCATACTCTTCGAGCACCATCACGCCTGCGCCCTCGCCCAGCACGAAACCGTCGCGGTCCTTGTCCCAGGGACGGCTAGCCGTTGCCGGGTCGTCGTTACGTTGCGACAGCGCGCGCGCCGCTGCAAAGCCGCCAATGCCGAGCGGCGACACGGTGGATTCCGCACCGCCCGCGATCATGACGTCGGCGTCGCCGTATTCGATCAGGCGCGAAGCTTCGCCGATGCAATGCAGACCGGTGGTACACGCGGTGACGATCGCGAGGTTCGGGCCCTTGATGCCGAATTTGATCGACAGGTGGCCGGAGATCATGTTGATGATCGAGGCCGGCACGAAGAACGGCGAAATCCGGCGCGGACCGCGGTTGAGCAGCTCGGTTTGCGTGACTTCGATCATCGGCAGACCACCGATGCCCGAGCCGACCACTACACCGATGCGCTCTGAATTCTCATCGGTGACTTCGAGCCCGCTGTCCTGCATCGCCTGGATGCCGGCAGCCACGCCGTAATGGATGAACGTATCCATGTGACGTGCTTCCTTACCGGGGATGTAGTCCTCGATATTGAAGCCCTTCACCTCGCCGGCAAAGCGGGTCGTGAAGTTCGAAGCATCGAACTTCGTGATATTGGCAATACCCGACTTGCCTGCGACCAGATTGGCCCAGCCGTCGGCAACATTATTGCCAACAGGCGAAATCAGCCCCAGGCCTGTAACAACAACACGACGACGGCTCACGGTAACCTCTTTTTCATAGGTGACAAAAGCAAAAGCCACAGCGGCTACAGGAATCAGACCTGTGAGCCCTGTGGCTGTTAACCTGGAAACTGCGCTCGAAATCGCGCTGGCAACGTCATCGCCAACCTCGCTGGCAATAGCGCCAACCCTGCGGGCGCCGGAAACCGGCACGACAGGGCGTCACACGCAGCCAACCCAGCAACGCGGGCGCGAATGACCTTAGGCCTTGACGTTCGCGCGAGCGTAGTCGATCGCTTGCTGAACGGTCGTGATCTTCTCAGCTTCTTCATCCGGAATTTCCATGCCGAATTCATCTTCGAGGGCCATCACGAGTTCGACGGTGTCGAGCGAGTCAGCGCCGAGGTCGTTCACGAACGATGCTTCGTTCTTGATCTCCGCTTCAGCAACGCCCAGTTGTTCTGCGACGATCTTCTTGACGCGCTGTTCGATATTGTCCATTAACCCCTCCAAGGGAAAAGAAGTTCAAAAATACAGGTGCGCGCATTTTATCAGGTTTGCCCCTGCAAAAAAGCGGCGCGCACGGTTCCTGTCAAGGCATCCGCCCCACCGCGCCGAGAAACGCGTCACGGCGCGGATGGTAACCGAATTCCGTTACGACATGTACATGCCGCCGTTTACATGCATCGTCGTGCCGGTGATGTATCCGGCCTGTGGCGAAGCAAGAAACGCGACAGCATGCGCAATGTCTTCCGGGCTGCCCAGACGGCCAAGCGGAATCTGGGCCTTCAGCGCGGTTTGCTGCTCTTCCGGCAGGGTCTTCGTCATGTCGGTGTCGATGAAGCCCGGCGCAACGCAATTCACGGTGATGCCGCGGCTGCCGATTTCACGCGCAAGCGCCCGCGTCATGCCCGCTACGCCGGCCTTCGCCGCTGCGTAATTGGCCTGCCCCGGGTTGCCGGCCGAACCGACCACCGAAGTAATGTTGATGATCCGGCCGCCACGTGCCTTCATCATCGGACGCAATACGGCGCGCGACAAGCGGAATACCGACTTGAGATTGGTGTCGATCACCGCGTCCCAGTCGTCGTCCTTCATGCGCATTGCCAGTTGATCCTGGGTGATGCCCGCGTTGTTCACCAGCACGTGCAACGTGCCGAATTCCTTCACCGTGCCTTCGATCAGCGCTTCCGCAGCGGCAGCGTCGTTCACGTTCAGCACGGCGCCGCGGCCATTCACGCCTTCGGCCTTGAAGGCTTCGGTAATCGCGTTTGCGCCGCTTTCGCTGGTCGCCGTGCCGATCACCGTTGCACCCTGGCGCGCCAGTTCGAGCGCAATGGCGCGGCCGATGCCGCGCGAGGCGCCCGTCACGATCGCGATCTGCTTATCGAGAGTCTTTTCCATCTGTCAGTCCGGATTGCCCGTGAGGGCTGATTGCAATCTTCAGGCGGGTTGGTATTGGCTGGTCTTGCTACTTGCCTTGTGCTACTTGCGCAGCGCTCAGGCCGTTACGAGCTTGAGCGTCTCTTCGAGCGAGGCCGGATCGAACACCGATGCGCCAACCAGATTTCCGTCGATGCGCTTGGTCAGACCCGCCAACACCTTGCCGGGACCGCATTCGACCACGTGCGTTACACCCTGCCCCGCGATCGCCTGCACGCATTCCACCCAGCGCACCGCGCCGGCTGCCTGACGCACGAGCGCATCCTTGATGGCGGCCGGCTCGTTGACGACGGCCACGTCGACGTTGTTGACGACCGGAATCTTCGGCACCTGCACTTCGACGCTCGCCAGGTACTCGCGCAACTGGTCCGAAGCGGGCTTGAGCAATGACGAGTGGAATGGCGCCGAGACCGGCAATGGCAGCGCGCGCTTCGCGCCCTTGGCCTTGGCGAGTTCGCAGGCTTTCTCGACCGCGGCTTTGTGGCCGGCGATCACGACTTGCGCAGGCGCGTTGAAATTCACCGCTTCGACGACACCCGCAGCGGACGCTTCCGCGCAGACCGCGCGCACGGCATCGTCGTCGAGACCGAGGATGGCGGCCATGCCGCCTACGCCCACCGGCACCGCGGTCTGCATGGCCTGCGCGCGGAAGCGCACGAGCGGCACCGCGTCGCGAAACTTCAGCGCACCCGCAGCGACTAGCGCCGTGTATTCGCCGAGGCTGTGGCCGGCGACGATCGCCGGCGCCGGGCCGCCCGCGGCCAGCCAGGCACGGTAGATCGCGTACGCGGCCGTCAGCATGACGGGTTGGGTATTGGTGGTGAGATTCAGGTCGTCCGCCGGACCTTCAGCGATCAGCTTGCCCAGATCCTGGCCGAGCGCGTCGGACGCTTCCTGAACCGTCTCGCGCACGATAGCGTGATCGGCAAATGCATTGAGCATGCCGACCGATTGCGAGCCTTGACCAGGAAAAACAAACGCAAATTTCATAGGATCCTCAAAATTCGATTTTTCAGATACGCACGGCGCACAGCCTGATCGACGCAATTAACCCCTGCGGGCGGCGCCCATGCGCCGCCTCACTCAGCGGGTCAATAACGGATAACCGACGCGCCCCACGTGAAGCCGCCGCCGACGCCTTCGATCAGGACGTTCTGGCCGCGCTTGATGCGGCCGTCGCGCACGGCGACGTCAAACGCGAGCGGAATGGACGCAGCCGACGTGTTGCCGTGCTCGCCCACTGTGACGACCATCCGTTCCTGCGGCAGGCCGAGCTTGCGGCACGTGCTTTGCATGATACGGATATTGGCCTGATGCGGAATCAGCCAATCGACCTGTTGCGGTTCGAGGCCAGCTTTGCTAAGCGCTTCGACTGCGACCTTCTCCAGCACGTTGACGGCGAGCTTGAACACCGCCTGGCCGTCCATATGCAGGAACGCGCTGCCGGCGATCACGCCGCCATTCACATTGCCCGGAGTGCAGAGAATGTTGGAATGGCTGCCGTCAGCGTGCAGCGCGCTCGAGAGAACGCCGGGCTGTTCGGAGGCCGAAAGGATGATTGCGCCGGCGCCATCGCCGAATAACACGCAAGTGGTGCGGTCGTTGAAATCGAGCAGGCGTGAGAAGGTTTCAGCGCCGATCACCAGCGCGGTGCGATGCTGACCACTGCGGATGAAACTGTCGGCCGTCGCCACCGCGTAGGCAAAACCTGAACACACGGCTTGCACGTCGAACGCGGCGCCGTTGTTTTTGATGCCGAGCTTGTTCTGCAGCAGGCATGCCGTGCTGGGGAACACGTAGTCCGGCGTAGAAGTGGCGACAATGATCAGATCGATCGATTGCGGGTCGACGTCGGCGGCTTCGATCGCACGCTGGGCGGCGATGAGCGCGAGGTCGCTGGTGGTGACATCAGGTTCTGCGAAGTGGCGCGCATGGATACCCGTGCGGGCAACGATCCACTCGTCGCTCGTCTCGACGCCCTGCTTGGCGAGACGTTCAGCCAGTTCCTGATTGGTGACGCGCCCAGGCGGCAGATAGCTGCCGGTGCCCAGCACGCGGGAATAAATTGTCGATTGAGCCATTATGCCTTCGAGGATTGCGCAGCGTAGGGCTCGGCTGGCTGGCCTGCGGCCGGGCTTGCGTAACCCGCGCCGCTTGCGTCGCGCGTCGCCTGTTCCAGAGAACTCGCATTCTCTTCCATCGCCCGCGCAAGGCGTTCCAGCACGCCGTTTTTGACGGCATCATACCCGCGTTTGATCGCCCACTCAAACGCGTACGCATCCGCCGAGCCATGGCTCTTGATCACGAGACTGCGCAGGCCCAGCAGTGCAGCGCCATTGTATTGCCGATGGTCGACACGCTTCTTGAAGCGCATTAATACCGGCAATGCGAGGACGGCCATCATCTTGGTCAACCAGGAACGGCCGAACTCTTCCTTGATGATGTCGCGGATCATCTGCGCGAGCCCTTCCGAGGTCTTCAGCGCGACATTGCCGACAAAGCCGTCGCAGACGATCACGTCGGTCGTGCCCTTATAGATGTCGTCACCTTCGACGTTACCGCGAAAATTCAGTGTACTCGCCCGCAGCAGTTCACCGGCACGCTTGATGGTCTCGTTGCCCTTGATGACCTCTTCGCCGATGTTGAGCAAGCCAATCGTGGGACGGTCCTTGCCTTCGAGCGCGGACACGAGCGCATGCCCCATCTCCGCGAACTGCAGCAAATGCTGCGGCTCGCAATCGACGTTGGCGCCCAGGTCGAGCATCATCGTATAGCCGGTGGGATTGGGCAGCGCGAACGCGATCGCCGGGCGTTCGATGCCCGGGAGCGTTTTCAGAACATAGCGGGACACGGCCATCAACGCGCCGGTGTTGCCGGCGGAGATGCAGGCCTGCGCCTCACCTTCCTTGACGCGGTTCAGCGCCACGCGCATCGACGAGTCTTTTTTCTTGCGCAGCGCGACCTCGACCGGATCGTCCATGGCGACGATCTCGGAAGCCGGCACCACGATCAGGGAAGGCTCGCTCTCAGCCTTTAGCTTCTTGAGCTGCGCACGAATGGCACTTTCGATGCCGACAAGCATCAACTGCGCATCGGGATGCGAACGAACGAAACTGACAGCCGCGGGAACGGTCACGGACGGGCCGTGGTCGCCTCCCATGCAATCTATTGTGAGCTTTACTGTCATGGAGTGCGACGAATTTCAGGCGCTCTGCATGGGATCGCAGCAGGCGTTAAAGCGCCAACCGCGATGGACACAAAAAAGCGGCAGTAGAATGCCGCCTTTTTGCCGAGCCGGGAAAATGTCAAGCGAGCCGATCGCCACGCGAAACGCCAAAGGGCGCAACGCAGTGCAACGATTAGTCGTTCTTCGTCTTGACGACTTTCTTGCCGCGATAGTAGCCGTTCGGGCTAACGTGGTGACGCAGATGCACTTCACCCGTGCTCGGTTCCACAGCCAGCGGCGCTGCGCTGAGGAAATCGTGCGAGCGGTGCATACCGCGCTTCGACGGCGACTTCTTGTTTTGTTGGACTGCCATGATAACTCCTAAAAATTTTCCGAATTCTAACACAGCCCGATACTGCAATCGCCAATGACCGGATGGCCAATGCGCCGCATCGCGCTCCTATGCAACTGTTCAGTGCTTCTCGCCGCCGGACCCGCCCTTCTTGAGCGCTTCGAGCGCCGCGAACGGATTGGGCCGATCGGGCTCGCCGCCCTCTTCAGCTTCATCCTGCGCGGCTTCGTCGCCCTCGCCCTCATCACCCGCCACCCCTGACACGAGAGACTCGTGCACTTCGGGGCAAACATCGTGTTTGGGCACCAACGGCAAACTCAGCAGTAACTCTTCTTCGATCAAGTCGATAAGATCGAAATGGGCTGAACCCACGATCACATCGACTTCATCCTCGTCGAGCGGAAACTCTTCGGCTTCCGCCTCGGTGTTGACGATCCGGTAAGTCGCATCGACGTTGAACGCCTGCAAATACGGCGTAAGACACCGCTGACATTCGAGCCATGCCGACCCGTGAATCGCAAGCCTCAGATAAGGCTGCGGCCCCTCGGTGCCGTCGTCCTGCAATTCCGGCTGCGTCGCCCCTTCGGCCTGCCAGGTGAACGCGCTTTCGCGCTCTGGCGCTTCCGCCGGTACTTCGTTTAACATGCGCGGCAGTTGCGAGACGCGCACGAGACCCGCGGCCTGGCGCCCACTACGCGCGAATTCGAACAGATCGAGATCATGCGGGTCGGCGAGACCTACAGGTTTGCCAGGATGTTGAGTCATGTGCGCTCCTGTGTCGGCACGGATTTAGCCGGGGTTATCGGTATGGTGAGTATGCTGCCTGTTACGGCGCTGCCACTACGAGACAAACCCTGATTGCAGCTAGGCTGCGGAGGGGTTTGCACGGGGTTGGCATTTCCGTTGCAACGTGGCTGCAACATTCACATACCGATGAAAAGCCCAAAATCATATCCGTTTTGTCTTTTCGAGTCAAACACTTAAGCCCGCACGCGCCACGGCCCGTGCGGCCTGCCCTCTCTAGCCGTTGGTTCACCATGCCGGATACCCTTTCCCGCCCGCCGCGCCTGATTCTGGCGTCGAGTTCGCGCTATCGCCGCGAGCTTCTCGAACGCCTGCGCGTGCCGTTCGACGTCGTCGTGCCTGCCGTCGACGAGACGCCTCAGCCGGGCGAAGCGCCCGAAGCCACTGCGCTGCGGCTCTCCGAAGCCAAAGCACAGGCAGTCGCAGCCAAACTGCCCGCCGGCGAGCATGCGCTCGTGATCGGCTCGGACCAGGTCGCCACTTACGACGGCCTGCAGATCGGCAAACCCGGTTCGCACGACAAAGCCCTCGCCCAATTGCAGGCGATGCGCGGCCGCGAAGTGCTGTTTCATAGCGCGCTGTGCCTGTTCGATAGCCGTGACGGCAGCGCCCAGACGCTCGATGTCATTACGACGGTGCGCTTCAGGAGCCTGCCCGACGCCACGCTGGAAGCGTATCTGCACGCCGAAACGCCTTACGACGTGGCCGGCAGCGCCAAATCCGAAGGGCTCGGCATTGCGCTACTGGATGCGATCGAGTCGGACGATCCGACGGCTCTCGTCGGACTGCCGCTGATTGCTTTATCGCGGATGCTGCTGGCAGCCGGTTTTCCTTTGTTGGGGGCGCAATGAGCGGCACACTGTATTTGATCCCGAATACCCTCGGTGAAGGCGATGCAGAGGCGCTCGACGCCGTCCTGCCCGCGCCGGTGCGGGCACGCGCCGCGGCGCTGCACTACTACATCGGCGAAAACGCGAAAACGACGCGTGCGTTCCTGAAGAAGGTCGGTACCGAGCGCCCAATCCAACAAATCGAGATTCGCGAGCTCAATGTGAATACGCCCGCAGGCGAGATCGACAAGCTGCTCGCGCCGATTCTGGCCGGCACCGACGCCGGGCTGGTCTCCGAAGCCGGCTGCCCGGCCGTGGCCGATCCGGGCGCGCTGCTGGTCCGGCGGGCGCACGAGCGCGGCGTCAAAGTCGTGCCGTTCGTCGGACCGAGTTCGATTCTGCTGGCATTGATGGCATCCGGCCTGAACGGGCAGAGCTTCGCGTTTCACGGTTACTTGCCGGTGGACGCAACCGAGCGGGCCAAGCGGCTGCGCGATCTGGAACAACAGTCGCGTAAAGGGAAGCAGACCCAGATCTTTATCGAGACGCCTTATCGCAACAAGGCGTTGCTGGAGACGCTGCTGGCGACCTGCGCGCCGTCGACGCTGGTGTGCGTCGCGGTGGATCTGACGCTGGAAACGGAGACGATTGCGAGCCGAACCGTGACGGACTGGAAAAAGGCGCCGGCGCTCGATCTGCACAAGCGCCCGGCGATTTTCCTCCTGCTCGCTGTCTGACTGGGGCTCCCGCCAGCCTGGCTGCGGCTGCCCAACGTGGCAGCCACTACCTGACCGGGCCAGCCCCATTTGGCCGGCCCGCGAGTCCGCGAGTGACTAACCGCGCGGCCGCCGCCGCGGGCGCCGCAAGCGACGCCCAGCGGCCCGCACTCACCGCAAGCTCATCTTCCCACCCAGCACCATCGCGTGCATGGCGGCGCTGCCCACGGCGGCGCCGAACTTGCGCGCCACGCGGTCGGTGATGCTTTCCTTCACCGTGTAATCGACGATATCCGGCGCCTTGATGATTTCGCGCGCAACGTAGTCCGTGTCGCCAAAGCCATCGGCCAGACCGAGGTCGACACTCTGCTGACCGGTCCAGAAGAGGCCCGAAAAGATATCCGGCGTCTCATGCAACCGCTTGCCGCGACCCTCACGCACCGCGTCGATAAATTGCTGGTGGATCTGGTCGAGCATTTCCTGCGCGTGCGCGTCCATCTTCGGCGTCTCCGGCGAGAACGGGTCGAAGAAGCCTTTGTTTTCGCCCGACGTGTGCAGACGCCGCTCAATACCGAGCTTATCCATCAGCCCCGTAAAGCCAAAGCTGTCCATCAGCACGCCGATCGAGCCGACGATGCTCGCCTTGTCCACGTAGATCTTGTCCCCCGCCGCTGCCGCGTAGTACCCGCCGGAGGCACACATGTCTCCCACCACCACATACAGCGGAATGGACGGATATTTGGCGCGCAAGCGGCGAATATCGCGATTGATGATGCCCGCCTGCACCGGACTGCCGCCCGGACTGTTGCAGCTCAGGATCACGCCGGCCGTACCGGCATCGTCGAAGGCGCTTTCCAGCGCGGAGTCGACGTCATCGGCATTGGCGTTGGTGTCCGCGGCAATTTCGCCGTCCAGCGAGACGAGCGCCGTGTGACGCCCGGTGGTCGCCACCTTCTCGCCGGAAAAGTCGAACACGCCCCAGACGACCAGCAACACGATGATGATGAAAACAAAGCGGAAAAAGATTTTCCAGCGCCGTGCCGCGCGCTGTTCGCTGATGGCAGCCAGCGCAATGCGTTCGAGGGCGGCGCGTTCCCAGCCCGGTTCATCAGTTGGCGTCGGCTTGCGGCCCGCTGAAGACGGTTGGTTCGGATCAGGAGTGAGATTGTCGGCCATGCGTCGCAGATCGAAGAGTCAGGGGGTGACCGGACACAGGTCATCGTCCGGCAGCCAGAACACCGCGCGGCCATCCGGCGTATCCCGTTCGTCGACCTGAACGGGACGCAGCCTGCCGCCACGGCACGGACCGCCGACACATTTACCCGTGTCCGGCGCGTAAATTGCGCCGTGCGTGGCGCACATCAAGTATAAACCCGAAGATTCGAAGAACTGACCCTCGACCCAGTCGAGCTCCATCGGCACATGCGCACAGCGGTTCAGATAACCGTAAGCCTCGCCACCATAGCGAACGAAAAAGACAACTGCGTCGCCGCCAGCATATTTCGCCGCGCGGCGCAGCCCCTCGCCGCCTTCGATCAGCTCGTTGGAAGCGCAGATCCGCACCGGTTCCATTGCGGTGCTACTCATGCGTTCTCAAGCAGCCAGGTGGACAGCACGCCGACGCTCGATGCGACGAACTTCGGTTCGAGCGCGGCCAGCGAGGCGGCCGGATGGGCGCCGTAGGTGACACCGATGCCGGCCACACCGGCGTTGATCGCCATCTGCAGGTCATGGGTCGTATCGCCGACCATCACGGTGCGCGTCAGATCCTGACCCAGCTCGCGCGTCAATTCGTGCAGCATCGCCGGATGGGGCTTCGAGAAGGTTTCGTCGGCGCAACGGGTACCGTCGAACAGGCTCGTGAGACGCGACTGGTCGAGCGCCCGGTTCAGGCCCACGCGGCTCTTGCCGGTGGCGACGCCCAGCAGATAGCCCTGGTCGCGCAAGGCCTGCAGCATCTCGCGCACACCGCTGAACAGCTCGGTGGTCTGATCCTTGATCAGATAGTGGAAGCGGTAACGTTCCGCGAGCCGCGGGTAGTCCGACGGATCGAGCGTCGGCGCGGCGATCTGCAGCGCGTCGCGCAAGCCGAGGCCGATTACGTAGCTCGCCGCCTCGTCCGCCGGCACCGGCAAACCAAGATCGCGGCAGGCCGACTGGATACTCCGCGTGATGTGCGCGGTCGAATCCATCAATGTGCCGTCCCAATCGAAGACGATCAGGTCAAATTGCTCTCTAGCCATGCGTATCCGTCTCCGGGTTTGACCCTTTATTCAGTTCATTGAGCTGGTCGATGAAGCGCCGGCATTCCGCCGGCAGCGGTGCCTCGAACTGCAGCACCGCGCCCGTGACGGGATGCGTCAGCTTGAGCCGGTATGCATGCAGAAACATCCGCTTGAGCCCCGGGCGCGCATTGGTGCGCGCCAACTCTTTATTCAGCGCGAAATCGCCATACTTTGCGTCGCCGACGATCGGCAGGTCCAGATGCGCGAGGTGAACCCGGATCTGATGCGTGCGACCCGTCTTCAGTTCCGCTTCGAGCAGCGCGTACTCCGGCCAGCGGTTCACCAGATTGAAGACCGTATGCGACGCGAGACCGTCCGCCTGCACCCGCACGCGGCGTTCGCCGTCCGCGGTCAGATACTTGTGAAGCGGCTCCTTGACCGCCCTGCGGCGACCCCAGTCGCTCGCCCATTCGCCGTGGACGCACGCATAGTAGCGCTTATCCATCTTGTTCTCGCGGATCTGCTCGTGCAGACCGACCAGTGCTGCGCGCTTCTTCGCCAGCATCAGGACGCCGGAGGTCTCACGGTCCAGCCGGTGCACCAGTTCAAGGAATTTCGCCTGCGGACGCGCCTCGCGCATCTGCTCGATCACTCCAAAGGCGACTCCGCTGCCGCCATGTACTGCGACGCCAGCCGGTTTGTCGATGACCAGCATGTGGTCATCTTCAAAAAGAATATCGAAATGGGCTGCCGGTACCGCGGCGTGAGTGCTCGCTTCAGTTCCCTGGGCGATCCGGATGGGGGGCACGCGCACCAGATCGCCGTGCTCGAGGCGGTACTGCGCGTCGACCCGGCCCTTATTTACACGCACTTCCCCGCTGCGCAAGATACGGTAAATATGGCTTTTCGGGACCCCTTTACAGACACGTAACAGGAAGTTGTCGATGCGCTGTCCGGCCGCGCCGTCGTCGATCTCGATCATCGAGACCTGGTCGCTTGCGACCGATTTCTGGGATATTTTGCCTAACTCTTTCATTCTGAATATAATTTGCCCAGCAGTCTGCGGCGGCCGGCGCATTGTCCGGTATTCCGGCGGTCTGCGCAGGTGCAAGCGATAAACAGTCATTTTACTTGCGCCCGGGTCTGGTTGCTCACCCGCATAACGAGATGCAACAAGTTGTACGCACGGAGTCAGCACCCGGCAGGGACGGCGCCCACAGGCGCGTTCGGTCATGGTCGGCTCCGCGGTAACGGAATTTTGGTAAAAAAGAATTTAGCTGTGAGCCTTGGTATCGGGCGGTTTGACGCCCTGCAGGACGAGGCTTCCAGTTGCGAAAATACGGCGTGCGCCCGAGGCGTCTTGTAGAAAGTACAAGACATGGCGACGTCAAAATGAGGCGAGACACCCCCGGCGAGAAAAGACGCGCCTTTTGCGCGAACTTCCCGCTGCGGCATGACCCCCATCCTTCGACCCTCCGGTCACGCGCCCAGTTGGCGCACCGGCGCGAGTGGACGAAGGCAGATTCAGGTCAGCCGGCAGAACCCGCGGCGTGTCGGGTCGTTATTTGAAGCCGTGTTCGCATGTGCCCTGCGGCACCGTGTCCTTTTGTGTGGACCGGGCCCTCTCAGGCAATTCTCCCCGCCATTTTTCCCGCTCCAGCGTGCTTGTGAAAACACAATATAAGGCGCGGCATGCCGCTGCCCTGATCGTCCTTTGCGTCCGACAAACGTAAGGCGTGGGCAGGCTAAGCCGCTCTGGAGCCGTTCAATGAAACGAATGTTGTTCAACGCAACGCAGCAGGAAGAACTGCGCGTAGCCATCGTCGATGGGCAAAAACTCATCGATATCGACATCGAAACCGCCGGGCGCGAACAGCGCAAAGGCAATATTTACAAGGGCATCATCACCCGCATCGAGCCGTCGCTCGAAGCCTGTTTCGTCAACTACGGCGAAGACCGCCACGGTTTTCTGCCGTTCAAGGAAGTCGCCCGCCAGTATTTCCGTGACGGCGTCGACATGCGCTCCGCGCGTATCCAGGACGCCCTGAAAGAAGGTCAGGAACTGATCGTTCAGGTCGAAAAGGAAGAGCGCGGCAACAAGGGCGCCGCGCTCACCACCTTCATTTCGCTGGCAGGCCGCTATCTGGTCCTGATGCCGAACAACCCCCGAGGCGGCGGCGTGTCGCGCCGGATCGAGGGCGACGACCGTCAGGAACTGCGCGAAACCATGGCGCAGCTGCAACTGCCGGAGGGCATGAGCATCATCGCGCGCACGGCCGGCATCGGCCGTTCCGCCGAAGAGCTGCAGTGGGACCTGAACTACCTGATGCAACTGTGGCGCGCCATCGAAGCCGCGTCGCAAAGCGGTTCGAGCGGTCAGCCGATGCTGATTTATCTCGAATCGAGCCTGGTGATCCGCGCGATTCGCGACTATTTCCAGCCGGACATTGGCGAAATCCTCATCGACACCACTGAAATCCATGACCAGGCCCGCGCCTTCATGGATATCGTGATGCCGGATAATGTCAGCAAGGTGAAGCGGTATCACGACGATGTGCCGCTTTTCTCGCGTTTCCAGATCGAACATCAGATCGAAACGGCGTACTCGCGCACGGTGCCGCTGCCTTCCGGCGGCGCGATCGTGATCGACCACACCGAAGCACTGGTGGCGATCGACGTGAACTCGGCCCGCGCCACCAAGGGCGCCGACATCGAGGAAACCGCGGCTCGCACCAACCTCGAAGCCGCCGACGAAGTGGCCCGCCAGTTGCGTCTGCGCGACCTGGGCGGCCTGATCGTGATCGACTTCATCGACATGGAATCGGCCAAGAGCCAGCGCGAAGTCGAACAGCGCCTGAAAGATGCGTTGAAGCACGACCGTGCGCGCGTCCAGATGGGCAAAATTTCGCGTTTCGGCCTGATGGAATTGTCGCGCCAGCGCCTGCGTCCGGCTCTGTCGGAAGGCAGCCACGTCACCTGCCCGCGTTGTAACGGCACGGGCCACATCCGCGATACCGAATCGTCCGCGCTGCAAGTGCTGCGGATCATTCAGGAAGAAGCGATGAAGGAAAACACCGCGGCAATCCATTGCCAGGTGCCGGTCGAAGTGACCGCCTTCCTGTTGAACGAGAAGCGTGCGGAAATCAACAAGATCGAGTCGCGTTTCAAGGTCAATGTCGTCCTGATCCCGAACAAGCACCTCGACACGCCGCATTACAAGCTCGAGCGCCTGCGTCACGACGATGCGCGCCTCGACGATCCGCGTGCTTCGTGGAAGATGGCCGAAGAAGCGGCTCGCGAGCTGGAATCGGAAACCGGCTACAGCAAGCGCACCGAAGAAGTGAAGCCGAAGCAGGAAGCGGCAGTCAAGGGCATCACGCCGGACAAGCCAGCGCCGAGCGCACCGGTTCGCCCGGCTGCCCCGGCCACGCCTGCGCCTGTCGCGGTCACGCCGGCCGGCGGTGGCTTCATCGGCTGGCTGAAGAATCTGTTCGGCATGGCGCCGGCTGCTCCGGCACCGGTCGCACCGGCACCCGCCGAGAAGACGGCACGTCCGGAACGCGGCGATCGTCCGGAACGCGGTGAGCGTACCGGCGAGCGCGGCGGCGACCGCAACCGCAATCGCCGTGGCGGCGCAACCGGCCGTGATGGCGCCGCTCGTAGCGAAGGTGCTGCTGTCGGCGGCCGTCAAGGCCAGCCGTCGCAGCGTCGCGACGAACGTGAAGGACGCGAAGGCCGTGAGGCGCGCGAAGGTCGTGAGCCGCGTGAAGCACGCGAGGCACGTGAACCGCGTGAGAGCCGCGAAGCCCGTGAGGTACGCGAGCCGCGTGGTAACCGTGAGCCGCGCGAAGGCCGCGAAGGTCGTGATACCCGCGGTGAAGGCCGCGAGGGTCGTGATAACCGCGGCGAAGGCCGTGGCGAGCGTGGCCAGGACCGTGGTGAAACCGTGGAAAGCGCACCGCGCGCTGAGCGTGGCGAGCGCCAGGAACGGGGCGAGCGTCGTGAGCGTGGCGAGCGGCCGGAACGCGGCGAGCGCCGCAAGCAACAGCCGGAAGCCGCTGAAGCACTGGGCCAGGAAGAAAACCAGGATCTGCTGACGCAGAACGAGGCAGGCAACGTCGAAGGCGGCGCGCCGGTCGATCAGGAAGCTGTGGCACGCGAAGGTGAAGAACGCCGCCGCCGTCGTCGCGGTCGCCGTGGCGGTCGTCGCGAGCGTGAAGAAGAAGGCGTGAACGGTAACGCAGGCGCGGAAGGCGCCGAGGGTGCTGAAGCAGTTGAAAGCGCCGAAGCAGAGAGCGAAACGGCTAGCGCAGCGGTCGAGGCTCCGGCTCAGCAACTGCATCGCGAAACGCCGACAGTCGCGCCGGTCGAAGTGGTTGTGGCAGCGGTCGCAACGGAAACGGCTGTCGTCGCAGAACTGCACGCCGCAACCGAAACGCCGGTTCTGGCTGCGGAGCAGGCAGCCAAGGCGGAAGCCTTCGTGCCGACGCCGGCCGCTGAACCCGCCGTTGCCGAAGCGCCGGTGGTTGCACAACCTGAGCCGACGCCAGTTCCGGCTGCTCCGGTTGCCGAGGCTGCCCCTGCAGCACCGGTCGTGACTGAAACCGCTGCATTCGTCGAAGCGACGCACGCAGCCGTTGAAGCAGCGGCGGTTGAAGCGCCCGTGCAAGCACCAGCGGCGGTCGAACCGGTCACCGTTGAACAGGTGGCCGCAGAGCCGGTGGTGGCTCACGCGCCCGTCAGCGATGCAGCATCGGTTGCTCCGGCCGTCCAGGTCGCCGCACCGGTAGAAGCACAGCCCGTGGCTGAAGCAGCGCCGCAGGTCCCTGCCGAAGCCGCGGCCCCGGCCCCGGCCGCAGCGCAACCCGCGTTTGTTGCAAAGCAAGCGCCGGCGCCCGCAGTCGAACCGGCAGCGGCCGCCGCCGCGCAGCCGGTAGCAGCACGTAACGGCCTGTCGGCAGAAGCCCTGAAGCCGGTGCTGGAAAGCGCCGGCCTCGTGTGGGTCAATACGGACACAGCCAAGCTGCGTGCGGCGCAGGAAGCCGCTGCGCACGCCGCCAAGCCGGTCCGCGTGCCGCGCGAGCGCAAACCGCTGCCGCCGGCCGACAGCGCGCCGATGCAACAGGTCGAAACGGCAAAGCACCAGCAGTAAGCCGTCCCTCCCGGGCAGTGAGTTAGCCCGTGAGTCAGAAAGCCCGCCGTCACTGGCGGGCTTTTTTGTTATGTTCGGGCGCGCGTTCGCCGCACTATGACCCGCCCCCCTTCCGCTAGAATGGAAGTCTGTACTTCTTAACGCTCCATCCAGCCTTCCATGGCCCGACGCATCATCCCTGTTGCCGACGTCAGCGCGGTGCCGGTCATCTCCGGCCCCGTGCAGGCACCACGCGGCGTGCTGCGCGACACCCTGTCGCGCCCGCTGCGGGATTTGCGCATCTCGGTGACGGATCGCTGTAACTTCCGCTGCGTCTACTGCATGCCGCGGGCGGTGTTCGACAAGGATTACGCGTTCCTGCCGCATAGCGCGTTGCTGAGCTTCGAGGAGATCGAACGGCTGGCCCGGTTATTCGTCGCGCACGGCGTGGAAAAAATCCGCCTGACCGGTGGCGAACCGCTGTTGCGCAAAAACCTGGAATTGCTCATCGAGCGGCTCGCGCTGCTCACCACGCCGGATGGCCGGCCGCTCGACCTCACGCTCACCACCAATGGCTCGCTGCTCGCCCGCAAGGCGCGCAGCCTCAAGGACGCCGGACTCACCCGTGTGACAGTAAGCCTCGACGCGATCGACGACAGGCTGTTTCGCCACATGAACGACGCCGACTTTGCGGTGGACGATGTGCTCGAAGGCATTGCGGTGGCCCAGGCGGTCGGCCTCACGCCGGTCAAGGTCAACATGGTGGTCAAGCGCGGCACGAACGACACGGAAATCGTGCCGATGGCACGTCACTTCAAAGGCTCGGGTTGCGTGCTGCGCTTTATCGAATACATGGATGTCGGCACGTCGAACGGTTGGAACATGGCCGAGGTGCTGCCGTCTGCCGAAGTCGTGGCGCGGATCGCCGAGCACTTCCCACTCGCGCCGCTCGAGGCCCACAGCGCCGCCGAAACCGCGCAACGCTGGGGCTACACGGACGGCAGCGGTGAAATTGGCGTGATTTCGAGCGTCACGCGCGCGTTCTGCGGAACCTGCACGCGCGCCCGGCTTTCGACGGAAGGCAAGCTCTACCTTTGCCTGTTTGCGTCGGCGGGACACGACCTGCGCGCGCTCCTGCGCAACGGTTCGAGCGACGCCGAGATCGCCTCGGCCGTCGCGCACATCTGGCAGACCCGCACCGACCGCTACTCGCAATTGCGCGGCAGCGGCGATACCGCGCTCCATTCACCGGACGAGCGCCGGGTCGAAATGTCGTACATCGGCGGTTGAGGCAGCGTGGTCAATGATTGCCACGAATGTCACCACCGCCAACCTCACCGGCCTCGTCCTCGCCGGCGGCCGCGGCACGCGCATGGGCGGCGTCGACAAAGGGCTGCAACTGCTGCACGGCGAGCCGCTCGCGGCGCACGTGCTGAAGCGGCTCGCAGCGCAGACCGGCCCGCTCCTGATCAGCGCCAACCGCCACGCCGAGGTCTATGCCGGGCTCGGCGCGCCGTTCGGCGCGGCCGTCGTGGCAGACACCCTGGCGGGCTTCCCCGGGCCGCTGGCGGGCCTGCTGGCCGGCTTGCGCGCCGCCGGCACGGAGTTCGTGCTGAGCGCGCCGTGCGACTCGCCCGGGCTGCCTGCCGATCTTGCCGCGCGTCTGGCGCTTGCATTCGACTCGGACGAGGTTGATATCGCCACCGTCACCACCACCGACGCGTACGGAGAGTCGTCGATTCACCCCGTCTTTGCGTTGTTGCGCACGAGTCTCGCCGACGACCTGGCAGCCTTTCTGGAGGCGGGTGAGCGCAAGGTGCGCGCGTGGTACGCGCGCCACAGGACGGTTGAAGTCGCCTTTCCCGATGAGCGCGCGTTTTACAATATCAACTCTTTGCAAGAACTCGCCGACCTCGAGCGTCACTGAGACATCACGGAGGTCGCCGCAATCGTCCTGCTCCGGCCGCACGGCGGCCACCGGATTCGAGTCCGGCCGTCGCGTCGGCCAACCGCACCCGGTCGCGACGCTCCTCAATACATGACCACGCTTAACGAATTCTCCAGTTGCGTCGCCCAGTACGATCCTCATGCGTTGCCGGTATCGGCCGCGCAGGCAATCGTGCGGCAGTGGGCCACGCCCGTCACCGCCATTGAACGCGTGCCGCTGCACGACGCGCTCGACCGCGTGCTGGCCGAAGACATCGTCTCGCCAAGCGACGTGCCCGCGCACGACAATTCGGCCATGGACGGCTACGCATTCCAGAGCGCCGCGCTCTCGAATCCGTCGGCCGCGGTCGAACTTACGGTCGCCGGGAAGGCGCTGGCCGGTCATCCGTTTGACGGCGCCGTCGCGGTCACACAATGTGTCCGGGTCATGACGGGCGCCTGCATGCCGGCCGGTTGTGACACGGTCGTGCCTCAGGAACTGGTTACGCGCAACGGCGAGACGATCCAGTTTCCCGCCTCCGCTGTACGTGCGGGCGGCAACCGGCGCCTCGCCGGCGAAGATCTCGCCCGCGGCAGCGCAGCCTTGCGCGGCGGCCGCGTTTTGCGCGCATCGGACCTCGGTCTGATCGCGTCGCTCGGCATCGCCGAAGTGCCGGTGCGGCGGCGTCTGCGGGTGGCGTTTTTTTCGACCGGCGACGAACTGCGTTCGCTCGGCGAGCCGCTCGAACCGGGCTGCGTGTACGACAGCAATCGTCACACGCTGTTTGCGATGCTGCGGCGCATGAACATCGACACGCTCGACCTCGGCGTCGTGCGCGACCGGGCCGCCGCGCTCGAAGCCGCGCTACGGAGCGCAGCAGCCAGCGCCGATGTGGTCCTGACTTCGGGCGGCGTCTCGGTCGGCGAAGCGGATTTCACCAAGCAGTTGGTGCAGACCTTTGGCGACGTCGCGTTCTGGAGCCTCGCGATGCGCCCGGGGCGCCCGCTCGCGTTCGGCCGCGTCTGGTCCGGCGACCGGCCTGGCCTCGGCCTGCCCGCGCTGTTCTTCGGTCTGCCGGGCAATCCGGTCGCCGTGATGGTGACGTTCTACCAGATCGTGCGCGAAGCGCTGCTGGTCATGTCCGGCGCCACGCAGCAACCGGTTGCGCTCCTGCAGGCCGCCAGCCGCGAGGCTATCCGCAAGCGCGCGGGTCGCACCGAGTATCAACGCGGCGTCGCCGAACGCGACGCCCGTGGCCAATGGCATGTCACGCCAACCGGCTCGCAAAGCTCCGGCGTGCTCAGTTCGATGAGCGAAGCCAATTGCTTTATCGTGCTCGAGCACGAGCGCGCTGACATCGCCTCCGGCGAGAATGTCGACATCATGCTGTTCGACGGCCTGATCTGACGCACCCGCCGACTGCCTGCTCCCAACCCTTACCCTCTACCCTCACTAAGACCAACGGGTTTGACCTACATGAAAAAACAGATCTCTTTCATCGCGCCGGGACAGACCGCCAAGGCGCTGATCCTGGTGTATCTGACCTTCAGCGTACCTATCGTGCTGCTCGGCGTGCTGGTCGCTTTTATTCGCTACGGTTCAGTCGAGCTGAGCACCGTGTTCAGCGCGCTGTTGCTGAATGCGATCCTCGGTTTCGTGTTGCTGTGGATTGCCTGTCATGCCTATAACTGGGTGGCCTCGCGCTTCGGCGGCATCGAGATCCAGTTGAGCGACGTACCCGAGGAAGCGTAATGACCGCAACAATCCGTGCCGCCGCGCCCGCCGACGTCGGCGCCATGTTTTCGCTGATGCTCGAGCTGGCCGAGTTCGAAAAGCTCACCCATCTGTTTGTCGCCACCGAAGCCGGCGTGCACGATGCGCTGTTCGGCGCGCGGCCGTCGTCGGAAGCCATGGTGGCAGAGGAAGAAGACGGCCGCATCGTCGCCTACGCGCTGTTCTTCCATAATTTCTCGACCTTCCTAGGTCGGCGCGGACTGTATCTCGAAGACCTGTACGTCCAGCCTACGCAGCGCGGCAGCGGTCTCGGGACCCGGATGCTGAAGGAACTGGCGGCGTTGGCAGTGAAGCGCCAATGCGGCCGCTTCGAATGGACGGTACTCGACTGGAACCAGCCGGCCATCAACTTCTACGAGAAGATGGGGGCGACCGTGCTGTCCGACTGGCGAGTGGTGCGTATCACGGGTGAAGCGCTGGACAAGCTGGCGGGCAGGGCGGCAGTGAACGTTTCCTGGTGAGGGCACGCCAAACGGGCGGCCGAGCCGCTCGCTTGCACCGCGTGGGCGCATCCAGCCGCTTGTCAGCGTAATGGCGCTGCTACGAGGGACCAGACCGGGACCCTGCGGGGCATCTCTGCTAAAACTGCCTCCCTTTCTGGCCATTCACCCGCGTACACCCTCGCCCTATTCGTCCGCATCCGCGCCGAGCAGCGCATCTCCCAGGAAACCGCTCGCTTCATCGCCCGGTAGCGCTTCCACATCGCGCAGCTTGCGGTTCATCATGCGGGTGCGCGTCTCCGCGGCTTCGATCGAACGGGTCACTGTTTCGAGCTGCGACTTCGTCTTCGCGAGCACATCGCCGAACTTGCCGAACTCGGTCTTCACCGCGCCGAGCACCTGCCAGACCTCACTCGAACGCTTCTCGATGGCGAGCGTGCGGAAGCCCATCTGCAAACTGTTGAGCAACGCGGTGAGCGTAGTCGGTCCGGCAATCGTCACGCGGTAGTCGCGCTGCAGCATATCCGTGAGCCCCGGCCGGCGCAGGATTTCCGCGTAGAGCCCCTCGGTCGGCAGGAACAGCAGCGCGAAATCAGTGGTATGCGGCGGCGAGACATATTTCTCCGCAATCGTGCGCGCCTCGGTGCGAATACGTCCTTCGAGCGCGCGCGATGCGTCTTCGACGGCCACCGGATCGGCCCGCTCCTGGGCGTCGATCAGGCGCTCGTAGTCTTCGCGCGGGAATTTGGCATCGATTGGCAGCCATACCGGCACCGCGGTGCCATCCGGATCCTGGCGGCCCGGCAGCTTGATGGCGAATTCAACCCGATCACCGCTCTTCGGTATGGTCGCGACGTTCTTCGCATACTGATCCGGGGTCAGCAGTTGTTCGAGCAAGGCTTCGAGCTGCACCTCGCCCCATGTGCCGCGCGTCTTGACGTTGGTCAAGACCTTCTTCAGATCGCCCACGCCCGCGGCCAACGTCTGCATTTCACCCAGCCCGCGATGCACCTGCTCGAGGCGATCCGACACCTGCTTGAACGATTCACCCAAGCGCTGTTCGAGCGTGGCATGCAGCTTCTCGTCCACCGTGCGACGCATCTCTTCGAGCTTGGCCGAGTTGTTCGCCTCGATATCCTTCAGACGCTGTTCGATCGTCGCGCGCACTTCGGCGAAGCGGCGGTCGTTCGACTCCGTCAGTTGCCCAAGTTGCAAGGTCAGCGTCTCACCGAAGCGCCGCAGCGCCACGCCCTGCTCGTCGCGCGCCTGCTGGGCCTGCTGTTGCAAGCTGTGGCGCGTCGCCTCGAGCTGCTGCGCGTTCGTTTCGGTTAACTTCACAAGCTGTTGGGCAAAGCCGTCAATCTTGCCGTTCTGCAACGTCGTCATACTGGTGAACTGCGCGGCGAGCGTCTGTTGAAACTGCGCGAACCCGCCATTCAGTTCCGTACGCGAGACGCGGGCGGTTTGCTCGATCTCGCTGCGCAACTCGCGCTCGAGGCGCTCGAACGCGCGCGTCTGCGCTTGCCCGGTCGAGCCGATGTGGTCGCCCAGGTCGTCGAGCTGAGCCTCCAGATCGCCACGGCGGCCGCCACGCATCAGGACCAGTAAAGCGATCAGCAATGCGACGGCCAGTACCCCGACCGCCGCGAGCAACATCGTCGTCATGCGCGTGCCTTGCCGATCACCTCGGGATTGATCGGGTTCGCCGGGCGTCCCGCATTCGGACCCTCACCGAGCCCGGCGATCAGATTGTCCGCAGCGAGATTAGCCATCGCGCGCCGGGTCGATTCTGTCGCACTCGCAATATGCGGTGTCAGCACGACGTTCGACACAGTGAGCAGTGCCGGATTCAGGTTCGGCTCGCCCTCGTAGACATCGAGCCCCGCCGCCGCGATACGGTTCGCGCGCAAGGCCTCGGCCAGCGCCGCGTCGTCGACGATGCCGCCACGCGCGATGTTGGTGAGCGTCGCCGTTGGCTTCATCTGCGCGAGTTCCGCTGCGCCGATCGTGTGATGGTTGTCTTTGGTATAGGGCAACACGAGGACGACGTGATCGGCCCGCTTCAACAACTCCGCTTTCGACACATACTGTGCGTTCAGTTCGGCTTCGATCTCAGGCGCGACCCGCGAGCGGTTGTGATAGATAACCTGCATGTTGAAGCCGCGGGCACGGCGCGCCAGCGCCTGGCCGATGCGGCCCATGCCGATCACACCGAGCGTCGAACCATACACGTCGGTGCCGAGAAAGCCGTCGTATGCCCACTTCTGCCACTTGCCGGCGCGCAGCCAGTGCTCGGACTCGGTGACGCGGCGCGCCGCTGCCATCATCAGCGCCCAGCCGAAATCGGCGGTGGATTCGTTCAGCACGTCCGGCGTATTGGTGCCGAGGGCGTTCGCCGCGTTGAACGCAGCCATGTCGAAATTGTTGTAGCCGACCGCCATGTTAGACACGACCCGCAGTCGCGGCGCCGCCGCTAGCACAGCCGCGCCGACCGGGTCGCCGGCAGTCAGCGCGCCGTCCTTGTCGGCGAGACGGCGCGTCAGTTCTTCGGCGGAGAGGACCTCGCCGTTGTTCCAGTCAACCTCGAAATGCTGTTTGAGGCGTTCGATTACATCCGGAAAAATCGGACGGGCAACAAGAATCTTCTGCATTGCAATTCTCCGAATAGCGTGACGGAACCGCCAGCGGTCCCGTCATCATCAACCGCTAAAAGAACAACCAGGTCGTCACGAGAAACACCGGTACCAGTATCGCGACCGACCAGCCCAGATACGCAAAAAAGCTCGGCATGCGCACGCCGCGAGACTCCGCGATCGCCTTCACCATGAAGTTTGGCGCATTGCCGATATAGCTGTTCGCGCCCATGAATACCGCGCCGGCCGAGATCGCAGCCAGCGTGGCGGCGCCCTGCGTCATCAAGGTTTGCGCGTCGCCGCCGGCGAGATTGAAGAACACGAGATAGGTCGGCGCATTGTCAAGGAACGACGAGAGCAAACCTGTCGCCCAGAAATACATCGCGTCATGCGGCTGGCCGGACGCGTCGTTGACCAGATGCACGATGCCCGCGAAGGCCCCCGCGTCGCCGGCGCGCAAAATCGTGATGACCGGCGCAATCGTCACGAAGATGCCCGCGAACAGCTTCGCCACCTCTTCGATCGGCGCCCAGTTAAAGTCATTGCCTGCGCGCCCCGCGCGCGGCGTCACGGCCAGTGACAACAGCGTGACGCCGATCAGCGCCACATCGCGCACCGCGTTCTGCAACGCAACGTGCGTGCCGAAGACGTCGAACTCGATGCCCGGCTTCCACAAGCCGCTCATCAGCACGAGAGCGATCACCATACCAAGCAGCACGAAGTTGATTTTGCCGTCGATGCCGAGGAGCGGCGTGTCAGGCGTCGGATCGAGAAACGGCGAGCGCTCCTCTTCACGGCGATGGTAATAGTACGAATCGAGCGCGTAAAACGTCACAAGCAGCACGCCGCAGACGAACAGCATCGGCAACGCCAGATGCGTGGTGGTCCAGAAGAAACTCACGCCGTTGAGAAAGCCGAGAAAAAGCGGCGGGTCGCCGAGCGGCGACAGCGAGCCGCCGGCATTGGCGACCAGAAAGATAAAAAACACGACAACGTGCACAACATGCTTGCGATTATCGTTGGCGCGCAGCAGCGGCCGGATCAGCAGCATGGCTGCGCCGGTCGTGCCCATGATGCTGGCGAGTACCGTGCCCAGTGCGATGATCGACGTATTCATGCGCGGCGTGCCGTGCAGGTTGCCGCGCACGCAGATGCCGCCCGCCACGGTATAAAGCGCGGTCAGCAATACGATGAACGGCACATACTCTTCGAGCATCGCGTGAACGAATGTTCCCAATGCAACGCCCGCGCCGAACGTGACGGCAAACGGCACGAGAAACACGATCGCCCATGCTGCCGCGATCTTGCCGTAGTGGTGATGCCAGAAAGTCGGCGCAATGAGCGGAAACACCGCGATCGACAACAGCACGCCGGCGAACGGCAGGCCCCACCATGCCGACAGCGTCGCGCCGTCCAGCGTCGCGGCCGATGCCAGTTGGGGCCACAGTGCGAGTGCGGCGACGAGCCCCGTGCCCGTCCATCCGGCATATCGCGTCATATACGAAGAATCCTTTTGTTTTCCAGGCCTAGCGAGGCGCGCATACGAAGCGCATGCGGCACGCAGCGTGCAGATCAACCAGCCACGCCTCTCGCTCATGCGCCGCGCACGACAATCGCATGCACGCGATAAGGCCCATGTGCGCCGAGCACGATGGTTTGCTCGATGTCGCCGGTGCGCGATGGGCCCGAGACAAAGTTGACCGCGCGCGGTAGTTCGCCGCGTTCAGCGCGAATCAGCTCGAAGGCCTCTTCATGCCCGGCGACGATACGCGAGGCCGGCACGATAGCAATGTGCGTTTCAGGCAGCAGACTCGCAGACGCATAGGTTTCAGGCCCGGACAACAGCACCAGTGTGCCGGTCTCCGCTGTGGCGCAAAAAGAGCCCGTGATGCCGACCACGTCGCTATCTTCGGGCTTGCGGAATTCGACGGTGAGACCCGCGTCGATCCAGCCAAGATCCTGCAGCGTTTGCCATGCAATTGCCTGAACTGGCAAGCCATGTTGCGTGAGATAGCGATGCGCGGCAGCTGGCACATCGTTCAATGCTTCGACGGTCTCGACGGTGGTCGCCATCTTCTGCGCCTCGTCGATAAAGCGTGCGGTGAGATCGTCCGGCATGGGCGGACGTGGGCCTTGCGGATGGCGTGCGAGATAGTCGGCAGCGGCCTCGAGTTCGGAGGCGGTAGGTTCGGCTTCGCGCCCCTGGGCTGCGCGGATGCGCGCGAGAATGTTGCGGCGGGCGATCGATGTATCCATGGGCCAAATCCTCGCGAGTGTCTCGTTACGATAGCCGTGCGGCGTCGCGAGGATTATACCGGCCACCCCGCGCTCGAACACTCGTCCAGATGGCCAAGGCGGGCGCAACAACCGCCCGCCACACACGTTACTTCGACACTTCCTCGTCCGGCTGCTTGATGCCGAACACCTGGCGCAGATAGGCCAGATACGCCTTGTCTTCGCACATGTTCTTGCCGGGCGAGTCGGATAGCTTGGCGACCGGTTGGCCGTTGCAGCGAACCATCTTGATTACGATCTGCAGCGGGTTATAGCCGAGGTCGTTGGTCAGGTTGGTGCCCACTCCGAACGCCAGCTTGCAGCGGCCGCGGAAGCGTTCGTATAGCTGCAGGACCTTCGGGATATCCAGCGCGTCCGAGAACACGAGAATCTTCGTGCGCGGGTCGCAGCGGTTCGCCTCGTAGTGCTTGAGCAGGCGCTCGCCCCAGTCGAACGGATCGCCGGAGTCATGGCGTGCGCCGTCGAACAGCTTGCAGAAATACATGTCGAAGTCGCGCAGGAACGCTTCCATGCCATATACATCTGAGAGCGCAATGCCGAGGTCGCCGCGATATTCTTTCGCCCACATCTCGAAGCCGAAAATCTGCGAATCGCGCAGCCGCGGTCCGAGAGCCTGGCAGGCCTGCAGGTATTCGTGGGCCATCGTGCCGAGCGGTGTCAGGCCATGCTTCATGGCGTAAAAGACGTTGCTCGTGCCGGTGAACTGTTCGCCGAGGTCGTCTTTCAGCGTGAGGATCACCTCCTCGTGCCAGCGCTTCGAGAAGCGGCGCCGCGTGCCGTAATCGGCGATCTTGCAGTCCGCGAATTCAGGACGTGCGCCGAGCAGCTTGATCTTCTCGGAGAGACGCTCGCGGCCTTCGCCGTACGCCGGCTCCCGCTGCGTGTTGCGGAAGTAGACCTCGTTGACGATCGCCAGCACCGGAATCTCGAACAGGATCGTGTGCAACCACGGCCCCTTGATTTCGATGTCGATTTCGCCGTTGCCCTTGGGCGAAGGCGTGATCGAAATGTACTTGTCGTTCAGATGGAAGAGCGCGAGAAACTCGATGTAATCGCCCTTGATGAAGCGCATGCGCCGCAGGTAATCAAGCTCGCCGTCGGTGAAGCGCAGCTCGCACAGCTTGCGCACTTCATCGCGGATCTCGTCGATATACGGCACGAGGTTGACGTTCGGGGTCCGGCAGCGGAAGCGGTATTCCACGCTCGCGGCAGGAAAATGATGCAAAACCACCTGCATCATCGTGAACTTGTACAGATCAGTATCGAGCAGCGAAGTAATAATCATGATGGTGCGAACCGGACAGCAGGAGAAACGGAAGGCCTGAACTGGCCCATGCGCCTGCGGCACGCCCCGGCGCGCCGACTTGACGCATGTTACCCGAATGCGCGCGGCCATATCGCGCCACCGGCCCGCCCGCCTGCGGCGCCATAAACTAATCACGAAAACGTATAAACCGGTTGGGCCGCTGCTACATACGCCACTTGACGTTACGTTACAATAGCGCTTTTGGCGTTTCGCCTCCCCAGATACCGCATGCAGGAGCTGCCTGAATGACTCACGTTGTGACCGAAAGCTGCATCAAGTGCCGCTATACCGACTGCGTTGATGTGTGCCCGGTGGACTGCTTTCGCGAAGGTCCCAACTTCCTCGCGATCGACCCCGATGAGTGCATCGACTGTGCAGTGTGCGTCGCCGAATGTCCGGTGAACGCCATTTACGCCGAAGAAGACGTGCCGGGTGACCAGCAGGACTTCGTCGCGCTGAATGCCGATCTCGCCAAGGGCTGGCCCAGCATCACGAAAACCAAGGCTCCGCTGCCCGAGGCAGATGAGTTCAAGGACGTGAAGGAAAAACTGGCTCTGCTCGCCCGCTGAGCGGCCATGGGCGGTGCGCCGGCCCGGCCGGGACTCCGTTGCGGCTCTCATGTTCGAATGAAATAGAGATGAGTTCGGGGTCTTGACAGGCCTTGGAGCACCCCCTACAATTTCGCTTCTCTGCTGTTGTTGTTCCCCGATAGCTCAGTCGGTAGAGCGCCGGACTGTTAATCCGTAGGTCCCTGGTTCGAGCCCAGGTCGGGGAGCCAAGAATTGCAAAGGCCCGTTAACCAAGACGGGCTTTTTTATGTAAAGGTTGTACTGCTGTTCCTCGATAGCTCAGTCGGTAGAGCGCCGGACTGTTAATCCGTAGGTCCCTGGTTCGAGCCCAGGTCGAGGAGCCAAAAAATTCGAAGGCCCGCATCCATGCGGGCCTTTTTGTTTTGGGTTCTGGGTTTGGATGCGCGCACGGGAAGTGCGCGATGCGCTCTCACCTTTCGCCCAACGCAGGGAAAGCCCCTTCGCCTCCCTCCCGCTTTCACGCCTTCCTTTCTGCGGTCCTCGCACACGCCACCTGCGTCGTGCTTGCCGTTATACGATGGGGCTTTCCCTGCGCGATTATTCCGGTCTCCCAATGAAATCCACCTTCTTGTACGTCGCACTCGCCGCTGCTGCCCTCTTCGCTCCGCTCGCCCACAGCGAGGAAGTGGCCAGCGTCAACACCAACTTCCATCTCACCGGATCCGACCGCGTCGTGGTCGAGGCTTACGACGATCCGCTCGTCCAAGGTGTCACCTGCTATGTCTCGCGAGCACGCACGGGCGGCATCAAAGGCACGCTGGGCATCGCCGAAGATCCAACGGAGGCGTCGATTGCTTGCCGGCAGGTCGGCGAGATCAAATTCACCGGGCCGCTCAAGCAGCAAGCCGATGTGTTTTCCATGAGCATGTCGCTGATCTTCAAGACACTGCACGTCGTGCGCGTGGTCGATGCAAAGCGCAACACGCTGGTGTATCTGACCTATAGCGACCGCGTCGCAAGCGGCAGCGCGAAAAACAGCGTGACGGCCGTGCCGATGCCCACCGGCACCACCATCCCGCTCAAATGAAAGCCGCTTGTACGGAACACGCCGGCGCGCGCTAAACTGGCAGGCCGAGCCGGATTTCCATCATGACCGTCACCCGTTTCCGCGATTCCGCCCGCTACTGGCGCACGCCGCTTTTGCCCGGCGCGGATCTGCTCACGGCCGAATATCACGATCACGAGTTCTCGCCGCATTGGCATGACGCGTACACCATCCCCGTGATCGTGGCCGGCGCGGAGGGGTACCGGTATCTGGGTACCGACTACGTCGCCGAAGCCGGCAGCGTGCCCATCATCAATCCGGGTGAGCTGCATACGGGCGCACGGGCTATCGAGGAAGGCTGGCGCTATCGCGTCTTGTATGCGCCGGTTGATTTCATCCAGCAACTCGCGACCGACGTCGCCGGCCAGCAACAGGCATTGCCGTGGTTCGAACCCGGCGTGATCCGCGATCTGGACCTCGCCCAACGGCTCGCACGCGCTCACCGCCTGCTTGAAGCGCAGGCCGATCCGCTCGCGGCTGAAGCTGCGATGCTCGACGCGCTATCGACGCTGCTGGTCCGCTATTCGGGCGGTCAAACGAAGCCGGCGCGCCTCGCCGCCGACGACACCCGCGTCGCGACCATGAAAGAGCACCTGACCGGCGACCTCACCACCCCGCTCCAACTGGCCGAACTGGCCGGAACAGTTGGATTGTCGCCATTCCACGCGGCTCGCCTCTTCACGCAGGCGACGGGCATGCCGCCGCACGCGTGGCGCAATCAGGTACGGCTGCAACGTGCGCTGGCGCCGTTGCGCGCCGGCGTGCCCGTCACAGAGGTGGCGGCGGCCAGCGGCTTCACCGACCAGAGCCATTTCACGCGGCACTTCCGGCGCATGTTTGGGGTGCCGCCGGGCCGCTGGCAGGCGGCCTGAGCGCCGCGGCGCCGGGACAGCGAGTTCGCGCGAAGCGGCCCGCGGCCGCGGGCTCGCCTAACCGGCGGCACAGCATCATCCACAGCAAGAACGTACAAGCCCTCCCGGCCCCGCCGCGGCTATGCTCGGCAGACCAAGGAGGCAAGATTGACCCATCCCAACCGCTTGACTGAATTCAACGCCGGCGCGCGCGACATCATCCCCATGATGGTCGGCGCGGCGCCGTTCGGCGTGATCTTCGGCACCCTCGTCACGTCCGGCCCGCTGCACCTGTGGCACGGGCAATTGATGTCGCTCGTGGTCTTCGCTGGATCCGCCCAGTTCATCGCGCTGGGCCTCATAGCGGGCCACGCGAGCTTCGCCGTGGTGTGGGCCACCACCCTGGTCGTCAACCTGCGCCACGTGCTATATAGCGCCACGCTCGCCCCCTACGTTTCGCATCTGCCGCTGCGCTGGCGCCTCGCGCTCGGCGGCGTGCTCACCGACGAAGTCTTCGCCGTCGCCTGGTCGCACTACCGGCATCATCCGCCCGGCTCGGTGAGCCCGTATTACTTCCTCGGCGCGGGCCTCGCCATGTATGTCAACTGGCAGATCTGGACGCTGGCCGGCCTGCTGTTCGGCGCGGCGTTCCCCGGTCTGCAGTCGCTCGGGCTCGATTTCGCGATGGTCGCCACCTTTATCGCGATCGTCGTGCCGCAGCTCGTCGCGCTGCGCTATGTCGCCGCCGCCGTCACCTCGGGCGCGCTGGCGTTCTTCTGGCAGGCGTGGCCGTACAAGCTGGGCCTGCTCGGCGCGGTGTTCGCCGGAGTCGTGGTCGGCGTCCTGCTGTCGCGCCCCAACCGCCAGACGCGTACCGCGGAGGTGGCTCGATGATGAACTACGTCGTTCTGATTCTCGGCATGGCGCTGATCACGTGGACGATCCGTGCAACCGTGTTCGTACTCGGCGACCGGCTGGTGTTCCCACAGTTGGTGCGCACCGCTCTCGGATTCGTGCCGGTGACGGTGCTGACGGCCATCATCGTGCCGATGGCCGTCTCTCCGCACGGCGGCGGTGCCGAGCTCACCTGGCGCAATCCGCAACTGGTCGGCGCACTCGCCGCCGTAGCGGTCAGTGCACTGACCCGCCGGCCGTTGCTGACCATCGCCGTTGGACTCGCGGTATTTTTTGTCTGGCAAGGCATCGTGCTCAAATAGAGCCCATTACCTGGGATGCTCCGTGAGCCTTGTGCAGCGCCGCAACCGGCGCTGTGCCCGGTCACAGAGGCCCGCCGCGCCCTCAAGTTTTACCCCGATCCGCCGTTATGCAGTCGAGGTCCGCTCGTCGGGAAGGTATCCCCGCTGGTTATGCGGCAACAATGCAGGATCAACCGCGTCGAGCATTGACGTCGCCCTCTCACGGGGGCAGTTCGCAGATGGCGGCACTTTTGCGATGCCACGCGGGAGGACCAAACGGGATAAGACATGGGTCAGATCACCCTTTCACTCAAAGACGAAACCGTCGCAACCTTGCGCAAGGATTTCGACGCTTTTTTGCGCGTCTCGCTCAAGCTCGACCCGCAGTTCGCGACGCCATCGTTTGAGGACTTTCTGCGCGCCAAGCTGCTCGACAACATGCTGCCGCTCACCGAACATGCAGTGAAGCGGATGTTGCAGGGCGGCCAGTACGCGTGGGCCAAGCGCACGCTGGACAAGGAATTTCCGGATGTCGTGGCGATTTTGATGCAGCAGGCCACCGAGTTCGGCTTCGGCTTTGCGTCGCGTTCAGAATGGACCCCCGAGGAGCTGGCCAAGCAGTGCCACGACTGGGCTGCGGCGATTGTCAAGGAATCGGAAGGCGATGCGTCGCTCGTGGATCCGCTCGCCGCCCAGATCAAGGGCGCCGCGCAGGACATCCAGGCGCTGGAAGAAGCCATGCAGACGCCCGCGTGGCGGCTTGTCGAGTCGCTGCGGCAGCGGGTGTACGAAGCGAAAGTGGCCTGTGAGACGAGCGTCGGCAGCACCGCGCGCGAAAAGCTCGGCGAACTGCGCGGCCTGCTGCGCCTCGGCATCTCGCATGGCTCGTTCCAGAAACAGGAAGCACAGCAGATCATGGAATATCTGCGCCTGCTGAAGCCCGACATCTTCGTCGAAGAGCCCTACGATATTTTCTCGCGCCTCGCGGCGTGGCTGCGAGCCTTCTTTACGCCGCTCCCCCGGCAAGAGCAGACACGGCAGGCGGCACAGCAGCCCCGACAAACGCGCTAAAGGGCGTGGGGTTGCGTAGTAGGCGTGGGGTTGCGTAGTAGGCGTGGTCCTGCGCTACCGCCGTTGTACCGGCTGCCGCAGTGCCCTGCGCTGCCCCGCGTCGTCTTGCGCTCGCGCGGTTGTCGTGCGCTACCGTCGCCGTTCCGAGCCACCGCAACCGCGCTCAGTCCCACATTCTCTTGAGCTTCGCCGCAATTTCGAGCTTCGCCTGCGCCGCGGCAGCGAGTCCCGCTGCGCTCGGCGCGACGGGCTCAGGCATACGCGGCCAGGCATAAGCATCGAAAAGCGGCATCAGATGCGCAGGGATGAAACGCGTGCGCGACGCCCAGACGTGGCGGTCGCCCAGATGCGTCTGGTTATGCACATAGAAGCGTTGCGGCACGACGATGTGGAGATCCTCCCTGGCGCGCGTCATCGCCACGTACAGCAGGCGCCGCTCCTCGTCGATCTCCGCGTCACTGCCAGTGCCGAGATCCGACGGAATGCAGCCGTCGACGCCATTCAGCACGAACACATTGCGCCACTCCTGCCCTTTCGCCGAGTGAATCGTCGAGAGGATCAGGTAGTCCTCGTCCAGTAAGGGCACGCCGGATTCGCCGCTGGTGGCGTCGGGAGGGTCGAGCGTCAGTTCCGTAAGGAAGCGCTCGCGCGACGCATACGTGGCGGCGATGCTTTCCATTTGCAGCAGATCCGCATGACGGAAGGCGGCGTCCTCATGGTTGCGCTCGAGGTGCGGCTCGTACCAGCGCCGGATCAGTTCGAACTCGGCCGGCCATGGCGAGCTCAGGCTGCACACGCTCGACATCAACGCAACAAAGGGCTGCCAGTCTTCGAGTGCGCGCGGCGGCGGAGCGAAGGCGGCGAGAGCGCTGACGGTGTGGCTGGGTGTGGCACGCGTAACCACGGCATCGAGCAGGCGTGCCGCCGTGGCTGGCCCAACGCCGGGCAACAGCTGCATGACCCGAAACCCGGCGACGCGATCACGCGGATTCTCCGCCCAGCGCAGTACCGCAAGCACGTCTTTCACGTGCACCGAATCGAGAAACTTGAGGCCGCCGAATTTAACGAACGGGATATTGCGCCGGGTCAGTTCGACTTCCAGCGCCGCGCTGTGGTGCGCGGCGCGAAACAGCACCGCTTGCGATTTCAGCTTCATGCCGGCTTCGCGCGCTTCGAGCACCTGCTCGACCACATAGCGCGCCTGATCGGCTTCGTCCGCCACGCTCACGAGACGTGGACGCTGGGCAGAGGCCTTATCGGTCCAGAGATTCTTCGTGAAGCGTTCGGTAGCGAGTTCAATAACCGCGTTCGATGCGGCCAGAATCGGCTGGGTGGAGCGGTAGTTACGCTCGAGCGTGACCTGCTTCGCGGGCGGATTGAAGTGCGTCGGAAAATCGAGGATGTTGCGCACCGTCGCGCCACGGAACGAGTAGATCGACTGGGCGTCGTCGCCCACCACGGTCAGGCCGCGCCCGTCCGGCTTCAAGGCAAGCAGGATCGACGCTTGCAGGCGGTTGGTATCCTGATACTCGTCCACCAGCACGTGATCGAAACGGCCCGCGAGATCAGCGGCGATTGTCGGTTGTTCGGCCATCAGGGACCAGTAGAGCAGCAGGTCGTCGTAGTCGAGCACGCTCTGCGTCTGCTTGGCCTCCACGTAGCTGGCAAACAGCATCCGCAGATCCGCCTCCCATTCGCGGCACCACGGGAACGCGCTCGCCAGTACGTCGGCGAGCGCCGCGCCGGTATTGACGACGCGCGAGTAGATCGCAAAGCAGGTGCCCTTCGCCGGAAAACGCCGCTCTTTGGCCGACAGCCCGAGTTCGTGCCGCACCAGGTTCATCAGGTCGGCGGAGTCCTCACGGTCGTTGATCGTGAAGGTCGGGGCGAGGCCAATCAGATCGGCATATTCGCGCAACAGGCGCGCGCCGATGCCGTGAAACGTGCCCGACCACGTCAAGCCCTGCGCCACCGCTGCCCGCGCACCCAGCGCCTCACCGGCGATCCGCGTAACCCGCCGGGTCATTTCGAGCGCGGCACGGCGCGAGAACGTCAGCAGCAAGATGCGGCGCGGATCGACGCCCTTGACCACCAGATGCGCAACGCGATGTGCCAACGTATTGGTCTTGCCCGAACCCGCGCCGGCGATCACCAGCAAGGCGCCGCCCGGCTGCGCGGGATTGTCGGCGCCGTATTCGACGGCCTCGCGCTGCGCGTCGTTGAGCTTCGCCAGCCAGGCAGCGGTATCGGACGGCGCGGAGTCGGCAACGGAGAGCACAGTGGTCGGTATCAGGAGGTGAAGGGGTCGCAGGACGGGATCAGCGTCGCATACTGTATATCCATACAACCGGCGGCGACAAGCGCCCTTTTTTCGGCGCAGGCCGTCCTCGAACCCAAACGCAAACAGCCCGGGCGCTGACGCGCCACGGGCCGCAATTCGTTAGGTCTTAGCTTTTTGTCGCCAGGCACACGAGAGTAGCCACTTCCGTGGACAACCCGCCCTGCGCGCCCGGAAAGGAACCTACTCCTTCTTTGCGTCCTTTTCCTTCGCGTCGGCGGCGGCCTTATCGGCGTCCGTCTGGGCTTCCGTCCTGGATTTGTCGGCCTTCGCCTGAGCGACATCAGACTTCTTGTCCGCCTTCGCTTGCGCCTTGGCGGCCTTCTTATCCGCGTGCGTGGGCTCGGCCGACGGGTTCGTTTGCGCCAACGCGACCGACGACAGGCAGCCGGCAATCAGCGCTGCGTAAATCCTGTTCATGGGCTTGTTCACATGACCTCCATGATGGCCAAGAGTGAATAGAAGTGAGAGGAGGCGGCCGGTGGTGGAGAGCCTGACCCGCCGTCATCGTCAAAGGCGGTCAAGCCGACTCCCCGCCCCTTGCATCTATGCTTAGTGCTTAACGTCCGAAGGATCATCCTGGCTTGGCGTCTGGCCTTGCATGTCCATCTTCATCTCGTTGTTGGCGGTCTGCTTGTCGGCCTTCTTGTTGATCTTGGCGTCGCGGACCTGTTCCTTGTACTTCTGCTTGGCCTCGGCTTGCTGCTCCTTCAATTGGGTCTTCGACGCCTTTTTCGACGCGCTGTATTCGGCGTTAGCCTTGGCGTCTGCGTCGCGCTTTTGCACCAGCGGATCGGTCGAACCGGATGCCGTGAGGCGCTGCGGCGCCGGCGTCACCGGCTGGACGCCTTGTGCAGCCGGAGCGGCGGTGTCGGCGCCCGGCGCCATCATTTGCTGGCCAGCAGCGCCGGCATCCGGCTGCGCGTTGGTCTGCGCAAACGCACCGGTGGCGGCAAAAGCGGTCAGGGCGGTACCGATCAGGAGCGAACGAATCTGGGTCATAGCTATCCTCTCTAAAATTGTTGTCAGGACTCGGGCGTCGACGCGTCAATCTCCCAGTCGAACTGCAACTGGACGCCGACAGCGAGGCTGGCGATGCAGCTCGCCCGGTCTGTCGTTACCCGCTGCGAAACGTCACCAGGTCAGCAGGCTTTTCTACAGACCAACCCTTTGTGAGTGAAGTTCGTAAGAAACGTCTACTGTTACGGAACGTTTCATTTTCTAACAATTACCAAACACATACTTTCATTTAACCGGTTTCCGCATTGCACAGGCCTGTGTGCCAGCTTCTGGCTTATGATGCGAACCCCGTTACCCGAGCCGCAATCGCCATGCCTAATCTCGATTTCACCCTGACCGGCGACTATGTCGAACTTCACAATCTCCTGAAGATAACGGGGCTCGCGGACAGCGGCGGCTCCGCCAAACTGATGGTGGCCTCGGGCGCCGTGACGGTCGACGGCCAGGTCGAACTGCGCAAAACCTGCAAAATCCGCGCAGGACAGGTGGTGTTACTCGGCGACACCCGCATTGCCGTGCACGAGGCGTAGCGCCTCGGACACCTGCGCAGCTGCCCTCGCGCGCCACGCGTCAAAAATCCGCACCAAAAGTGTGCTTACAGATCGACAACAGCTCGCCTACGCCATAAGCTGTCTGTTTTGACAGAAAACGACGCGGGCGCAGCCCGCAACCGTGCACCTTTGATGACGCAATCCGGCCTCTCCCGGGTGGCCGCCCCGCCGCCGACCCTATCTCGCCACGCCGCCGACACCGCCCGCCTCGCCGCCCCTCTCGCCATCGCCCAACTGTCGCAGATGGCCATGGGCGTCACCGACACGATCCTGCTTGGCTCGCTCGGCCCTGACGCGCTCGCCGCCGGCGGCCTCGGCGCCAACCTGTTCTTCGTGGTCGTGACGCTGCTGCAGGGCGTGCTGACTTCGGTGAGCGTGAGCGTGTCGCATGCACGTGGCGCGCAGGCCGACGACCGCGTGCCGCACATCTATTGGACCGGCCTCGTGATGTCGGTGCTGTTGTCGATTCCCGCCTTCACGCTGCTGTCGTTCGCCACGCCGATCCTGCTGGCATTCGGCGAACCGGCCCTGCTCGCGCACAACGTCGGCGAATACGCGGCCGTGCTGCGCTGGGGGGCGCTCGGCAGCCTGATCGGTATTGGTTTGATGCGCTCCTTCCTGCCGGCCATCGGCGCGGCCAAGCGCCTGCTGTGGGTCTCGCTGGGCGGTGTCTTTGTGAACGGCTTTCTGAACTACGGCATGATCCATGGTGCATATGGCCTGCCGCGCCTCGGTTTTCTCGGTTCGGCCTGCGGCACCACCATCACCGTCTGGATGACCGCGCTCGTGCTAATGGCGTGGCTGCATCTGCGGCCCCGCTATCGTCATTTTGTCACGGCGACGCGACCCAGATTGCCGTTGATGGGCGAGTTGTTCGGCATAGGCTGGCCGGTCGCGATCACCTATGGCGTCGAATCCACGCTATTTCTCGCAACCGGCCTGATGGTCGGCTTGCTCGGCGAATCGCAACTCGCTGCGCACCAGATCGCGCTGAACGTCGCGTCTGTGGCCTTCATGGTGCCGCTCGCGATCGGCCAGGCGGCCAACGTGCGGGTCGGCTACTGGTCGGGCGCGGGTCAGCCGCTCGCCGCGCGGCATGCCGGCTTTGTGGCGATTGCGCTCGGCGTCGCTTTCATGTCATTGTCGGGGCTCGTGCTGATTCTGGCGCCGCATTGGATCGTCGGCCTGTATCTGCATCTGGACGACCCCGCCAACGCGGCCACGGTTAAGCTCGCCAGTTCGCTGCTCGGCGTCGCCGCCATCTTCCAGATCGTCGACGGCATGCAGACGGTCGGCTCAGGCTGCCTGCGCGGCCTGAAGGACACGCGCGTGCCGATGGTGGCCGCGGCGTTCGGTTACTGGGCCATCGGCTTTCCGACCGGCTACACGTTGGCGTTCCACTTCGGACTGGGCGCGCGCGGTCTGTGGTGGGGTCTCGCCGCGGGCCTCGCGAGCGTCGCGCTGCTGATGACGCTGCGCTTTCACCGCCTTAGCCTGCGACGCGTACCCGCGTCTTCGAGACCGGCGGCGTGAAGAGAGGCCGGCGCGCAGACGGTAAAATACGCCGCGGTTGCCTCCCAGACCCATCCCGGTCGCCTCAAAGGTCCGCCGCGCGTCCCACAAGGGTGTGCATGCGCCGCCATCGCATCGAACCCAACTATTCGTCGAAACAGAATCAAGGACCTCCTGACATGCTTGCCCGGGTTACCCGTCTCTTTCCGCTGTGGGCCGTGCTGATTTCGCTCGCCGCCTACTTTTCGCCAGCCTCCTTCAGCCCCATCGCACCGCACGTCACCACGCTCTTGACCATCATCATGCTGGCGATGGGCGTGACGCTCTCCATCGCCGATTTCAAACGTGTCTTTACGCGGCCCGCACCGGTCGTCGCCGGCATCGTGCTGCACTATCTGGTGATGCCGCTTGCCGCCTGGGCCATTGCCAAAGTGCTGCGCATGCCGCCGGATCTGACCGCCGGGATGGTGCTGGTGGGCAGCGTCGCGAGCGGCACCGCTTCGAACGTGATGATCTATCTGGCGCGTGGCGACGTGGCTCTGTCGGTGACCATCAGCGCGCTGTCGACGCTGGTCGGCGTGTTCGCCACGCCGCTGCTCACGCGGCTCTATGTCGACGCGTCGATCGCCGTCGACGTGCACGGCATGCTGATGAGCATTCTCGAGATCGTCGGCCTGCCGATCGTCGTGGGCCTCGTCATCAATCATCTGTTCGGCAAGCTGGTACGCAAGGTCGAGCCAATTCTGCCGCTCGTGTCGATGGTCGCGATCCTGCTGATCATCGCGGCGGTCGTGGGCGGCACGCAGAAGAGCATTGCGTCGGTCGGGCTCGTGGTGATGGTCGGGGTGGTGCTGCACAACGGCATTGGCCTGCTCGGCGGCTATTGGGGCGGCCGGCTGCTCGGCTTCGACGAAGCCGTCTGCCGCACACTGGCGATCGAAGTCGGCATGCAGAATTCCGGTCTCGCAGCCACGCTCGGCAAGCTGTATTTCTCGCCACTCGCGGCACTGCCAGGGGCCTTGTTCTCGGTCTGGCACAACCTGTCTGGATCGCTGCTCGCAGGTTACTGGGCGGGCCGCCCCGCCAAGGGTTCCACGCATCCTGAAGGCGCAGCGGCCCTCGAGGTCGAACGCGGATAAAGGGAGTTCGCGAGGGCTCGCGAGGCTCGTGGCGCGCTCGTCCGTGATGAACGCACCACTCGCACGAGTTATCTGGCGGCTGCACATGCTTCGTCATTCATTGGCATAACGAACAGATCCACGTGCGATGGCTCGAACAGCATTCACGACATCACATTGAAACAAGGCGTGCCCCTCGCGTACCCACGCCAATTGCGCTATCCAGCAACTCGTCCGATCAATTCCCCTTAGAATGCATTCCTTATCAGCACCCAGATGCATCGGGTGCGCGCCTGCGTCGAAGAAGGGTGCGTGCACTGAATCAAGCGGAGGAATAGCGTGCCGGCGTACGACAGCAACAACAACATCGCGTCGCAATCTCATCAAGGTCCCGCAAGAGCGGCGCCGTTCGCGCGCACCGCAGCGCAAACTGCATTGCGCATCGGCAAGCGTTGCCTGTTGCTATGCGCCGCGGCGGCACTTTTGACCGCCTGCGCGAGCAGGCCACCGGCCGCCGCGTTCGACCGTCCGGTCACCCACGCCCTACCCGCTGCCACCCCTACCGCACTCGGCACCGCCCTCGCTCCCGTCGAAGTTGCCCATCCTGGTGACTCGGGTTTTCGCGTCCTCGCGAATGGCACTGAAGCGCTGCAGATGCGTATCGCGCTCGCCCGCGCCGCGACCAAGACGCTCGATATGCAGTACTACATCGCCAACGAGGACACCACTGGCAAACTGCTGCTCGGCGCCGCGCTCTACGCGGCGGACCACGGCGTGCGCGTGCGCATGCTGGTCGACGACCTGAACTTCAAGGACATCGACGATGTGATGGCCAGCCTGAATTCGCACCCCAACATCGAAGTCCGCGTCTTCAATCCGTACGGCAGCACGCATCGCAGCATGTTCGAACGCACTACGAATCTGTTGACGAAGATCGATCAGTTCACGCGCCGCATGCATAACAAGGCGATGATCGCGGACAACCAGCTGGCGATCGTCGGCGGCCGCAATCTCGGCGACGAATATTTCAGCGCGAGCCCGACGCTGCAGTTCCGCGATCTCGATGTGCTGGCAGCCGGCCCGATCACCGCCGACGTCTCCGCCAGCTTCGACGAGTACTGGAACAGTTCAGGTGCCTATCCACTGAAGGCACTGAATCACCAAACCTTCTCGACGCAGGAACTCGACGCGACGCGCGACGCCCTGCGTCAGCACTGGCGCACCAACGCGGACCCATATAACGCGAAACCGCTGAATGCGACGCCGCTTGCCGCGCAAATCACCAACGACGAACTCGGTCTGACCTGGGCGCCGGCAGAATTCAAGGCCGACACGCCCGGCAAGATCGATCAGCCGTCGCCGGATTACGTCAGTCCGCCGATGCAACGGCTCGCCGAACTGATGAAAGACGCGCAGACGGAATTTCTCGTGGTATCGCCTTACTTCGTGCCGCACGATGCCGGCCTCAAAGCGCTCGCGCAACTCACGCAGCGCGGCGTGCGGGTGGCGGTTTTGACCAACTCGCTCGCCGCCACCGACGCGGTTGCCGTGCAAGCCGGCTACAGCCCATACCGCGTCCCGCTGTTGCAAAACGGCGTCGAACTGTACGAGTTCAAGCCGGACCAGAGCGGTCCGCGCCTCTCGGTCGCGGGCTCGGGTTCGCACGCGAGCCTGCATGCGAAAACCTACGTGATCGATCGCAAGATTCTCGTGATCGGCTCGATGAACCTCGATCCACGCTCGGCCAATCTGAACACCGAACTGGCGCTGGTGATCCACAGTACGGAACTCGCCGGCCAGGTCGCCGTAATGTTCGACCGCGCCACGACACCCGAGGTCAGCTATCGCGTGACGCTCGCGACGCCTGCACAACTCGCCGGACTCAGCTACATTGGTGCGCCGCAGTCGCAACTCGAATGGACCGACGTCGAGAATGGCACGCAGCGCACCTACAACTTCGACCCGCAAGCGGGTTTTTACCGAAATCTGATGACGGGTCTATTCTTGCTATTGCCAGTCCAGGGACAGCTTTGATGGCGCCATGCAGCAGCGGCGCGCAGGCCATCCGAACCACGCAGTTATCAGCGCAGTTATTCAGCAAAAGCGGAGTTGAACCATGACCGAAGACGTACGAATGGAGCGCGACACGTTCGGCGAGATTGCCGTGCCGAACGCCCGCCTGTGGGGCGCACAAACCCAGCGCTCGCTGCAGAATTTCAAAATCTCCACGGAGAAGCAGTCGCCCGAACTGATTACGGCACTGGCCGTGATCAAGCGCGCGGCGGCCGAGGTCAATCTCGGCCTCGGCGTGCTCGATGAAAGCAAAGCGAAGGCGATCATGCAGGCCGCCGACGAGATCATCGAAGGCAAGCATGCCGGCGAGTTTCCGCTGGCGGTCTGGCAGACCGGCTCCGGCACGCAGACCAACATGAACCTCAACGAGGTGATCGCGAACCGCGCGAGCGAGCTGCTCGGCGGCGAGCGCGGCGAAGCGCGCAAGGTGCACCCGAATGACGACGTGAACCGCGGCCAGTCGTCCAACGACGTGTTTCCGACCGCCATGCATGTGGCGGCGGCGGTGGGGATCGTCAAGCATCTGGTGCCTGCGCTGAAGACGCTGCGCGCGACGCTCGACAGCAAAGCGAAGGCGTTTGCCGGGATCGTCAAGATCGGCCGCACGCATTTGCAGGATGCGACGCCGCTCACGCTCGGCCAGGAATTCTCCGGCTATGTCGCGCAACTCGATCACGGCATTCGCCACGTCGAAGCGGCGCTGCCGCATCTGTACGAACTCGCGCAAGGCGGCACTGCGGTCGGCACGGGTCTGAACGCGCATCCGCAGTTCGCCGACAAGGTCGCGGCGGCGATCGGCAAGCTCACCGGTGTGCCGTTCGTGTCGGCGCCGAACAAGTTCGAAGTGATGGCCGCTGCCGACGCGCTGGTGTTTGCGCATGGCGCGCTCAAGACCGTGGCCGCCAGCCTGATGAAGATCGCCAACGACGTGCGCTGGCTCGCGAGCGGCCCGCGTTGTGGTCTCGGCGAGCTATCGATTCCGGAGAACGAGCCGGGCAGCTCGATCATGCCGGGCAAGGTCAATCCGACCCAGTCCGAGGCCATGACCATGCTGTGCTGCCAGGTGTTCGGCAACGACGTCGCAGTGAATATGGGCGGCGCGAGTGGCAACTTCGAGCTCAACGTATTCCGTCCGATGATTGCGCACAACGTACTGCAATCAATCCGTCTTATCGCCGATGGAGCGCACAGTTTCAACGACAACTGCGCGGTGGGGATCGAGCCGAATCGCGAGCGTATCGACACGTTGCTCAACGAGTCGCTGATGCTCGTCACGGCGCTCAATCCGCACATCGGCTACGACAAGGCCGCCAAGATCGCGAAGAAGGCGCACAAGGAAGGCACCACGCTGAAGGCGTCGGCGCTGGCGCTCGGTTTTGTCACGGAGCAGCAGTTCGACGAGTGGGTAAAGCCGCACGACATGGTCGGCAATACACCGGGGTGATGGCAGGACCGCGTTCAGGGCCTGATTGAGTGAAACCGGGTCTCGTCTCGAACGAAGCCCAGTGAAACCCCTCTGCTACGCAGATGCAAAGCGTCGCGCCGGTCGTCAGGATCGGCGCGGCGCTTTATTCACTGCGTTTAAATCCTGCCCTTCGCCACTTCTTCCGGCTTGAGTTCGACGATCGCGTCGAGCGCCTCCTTCACGTCCAGCGCGTACTTGGCGAGGCGCTTCTGTTCTTCAGTCTCGGCCACGTACGCGGGCACCGGAACCGGGTGGCCATTCTCGTTGACCGCCACCATCACGACGAGGCAGTCGGTGGTCTGCATCAGTTCACCGCCCTTCGGGTCCCCTGCCTGCACCGACACATGGATGTGCATGCTGGTGCGCCCCGTGTTGACCACACGTGCGCGCAGTTCGACGAGGTTGCCCACCAGGATAGGCCGGCGGAAACGGATATTGCCGACGCTGACCGTCACGCAATAGCGCCCGGACCACACAGCGGCGCACGCGTAGGCGGTCTCGTCGATCCACTTCATCAACGCGCCCCCGTGCACCTTGCCGCCGAAGTTGACCGAGGTCGGCTCGGCGAGAAAGCGGAAGGTGGTTTCCGAACGGTCCAGCGGCGCAGCGGCAGGGGTGCTCATCTTGACTCCGGGCAAACAAATGTATCGAAAGGAGCCGATTATACGAGCGCAATTTTGACTACGGCGCGCGAAGAGCGTCGGACAATGATGTTTTACCGCACGCAAAAGGGTCAATGCGGGCAGTGCGTCACGCGACCGCTTCGCAGCTCGGGGCCTTTCCTGCGTCCTTCCAGCGTCGTTTGACCTGCGCACGGCCAGGTCCCGGCGGACGCCTCACCGTAGCGGTTCGGCCGCGGCAAAGCGCTCCCGGTAATCGAGCGGCAGCACGCCGAAGCGCCGCATGAACGCCCGCCGCAGGTTCTGTTCGCTGCCGAAACCGCACTCCAGCGCAATCCGCTTGAGCGGCCGGCGCGATTCGGCGAGCCAGCGCGAAGCGGCCTCCAGACGCAGCGCCGCGACGGTCCTGGCGGGCGTGCGGCCCACCTCGTCGACATAGCGCCGCGCAAAGGTACGCGGACTCATCCGGGTACGCTCCGCGAGCCGCTCGACCGACAAATCGTCGCGCAGATTCTCGGCCATCCAGCTATGCAAGGCCTCGAACGGGCCGCCCGCCGACGCCTGCGCCGCGAGCGCCGCGCTGAACTGCGACTGGCCGCCCGGCCGCTTCATGAACACCACCAGCCGCCGGGCAGCCTGCATGGCGACCGCATGCCCGAGATCCTCTTCGATCAACGCCAGCGCGAGATCTATGCCGGCCGTTACGCCCGCCGAGGTCCACACCGCCCGGCCATCTCGCACGTCACGGATGAAGATCGGATCGGCGTCGACTTCGACCTTCGGGAAGCGCCGGGCCAGCTGCGCCGCGTCGCGCCAGTGGGTCGTCGCGCGGCGGCCGTCGAGCAGGCCCGCGGCGGCCAGGTAGAACGCGCCTGTACACACCGAACACACGCGACGCACGCGGGGCGCGCGGCGCGCGAGCCACGCGACGAGTTCGGGCTGCAGCGGCGCGCCGTCATCGACCGGCACGCCAGGGACGATCAGCGTGTCGATCGGCTCGTCGTCGAGCGCATCCAGTCGCGAGGTCACCACGGGCAGGCCGGGAAAGGTCTGCAACACCCCGCCGTCGATCGACGCCACCGTCGTGCGATAGGCCGCCGCCACGCCGCGCGACCCCGACTGCCCGCCCGCGGGAAGCGCCGAGCGCGCCGCGACCGCCAGTTCGGCCCGCCAGAATGCCTCGAGCGGCCCGCATGCATCGAGCAGCACCAGCTCCGGCGCCACGGCGAACACTATGTGGCGCATCCCGGGCATCGATCCCTCCGCGCGAGGCGGTTCAACAGAATCCGAAGCCGCAGCGTAAAACGAAGAGACCATCAGCGTTTTTCCTCAATCGAACAAAGTCGAGCAATCCGACGGCCGCGCTCACGCCACCCACGCAGCCTGCCGGGAGCGCGACCAGGCATAGCCGAGCGTCGCCACGGCGGCGAGCGCGAGCAGCGGGAAGATCGCCGCGTTGATCGCCGCCCAGCCGAAGTGCGCGAGCAACTGCCCCGCGAACAACGAGCCGAGCGCCGAACAGGCGAAGGTGGTGAACTCGCTCGTCGCCTGCGTCTTGGCGCGCTCGGCCGGCCGATACGATTGCGTGAGCAGCGTCGTGCCGCCCACGAACATGAAATTCCAACCCACCCCGAGACAGGCGAGCGCCGCGTAGAAATGCGGCAGGTCGGTCGAACGCAGCGCGAACACGCCGCACAGCGCCGACAGCACGATCCCGCAGCCGATCACGCGCAGCACGCCAAAGCGCTGGATCAGCCGTGCCGAGAACAGCGACGGCGCAAACATGCCGACCAGGTGCCACTGGATGATCTGCGCGCCGTCGCCAATCGTGTGTCCGCATGCCACCGCGGCAATCGGCGTCGCGGTCATCACGAACATCATCACTGCGTAGCCGATTGCATTGTTCGCCAGCGCGGCGATGAAGATCGGTTGCCGGACGATCTGGCCGAGCGGGCGCGGCGCATTTTCTGCAAAGGCGGCGGCCGAATTGGCATGCGTGGACGGCGCGGTATCGCGATACGCCAACGCCAGCAAGGCCATCGAGACCAGCCCCAGCACCGTCACCAGCGCATACGACCCGGCAAATGCGACCGGGGCGAGCCAGTCCTTGCTCCATGCGGCGAGTAGTGGCCCGAGCACGGCGGCGACGACGCCGCCCGTCAGCACGCTCGAAATGGCACGGCTCTTCGCGGGCACGGCCACTGCGTCGGCCGCGGCGAGCCGGTAGTACTGCGCGAATGCCTGGAACACGCCCACCGTCGCCGTGCCCGCGCAGAAAGCCCAGAAACTGTGGTGGAAGATCGCCCACACCGAAATCGAGCCGCCCAGCGCGCCCACTCCGGCGCCAAGCAGGAAACCCGCACGCCGGCCGATGCGCGCCATCAGGAAGGAGGCGAGGATCGTCGTCAGCGCGGCGGCGACGGTGATTAGCGAAAACGGCAGCGTGGCGAAGGCTTTGTCTGTAGTGAGGTTGTAGCCGACAAGACCGGTCAGCGTCAGATCGATGGAGACCGAGGACGTATAGAGCGCCTGGCAGACCGCGAGCACGCCGGTGCCGCGCCAGCGGCCCGGTTCAGGTACGGGGCCGCGAGACTCTGCCGTAGGGGCAGGCCCGGTACCGGAGCGGTCACGAGTACCGGCAGAGGAAACCATGAACGATGACGACATCGGCAAGCCTCGCATGGCAGAAAGAACGAAGCCTGATCGTCACATGGTTAACGTTGGCAGTAGTGCCAATGATGCATCAATTTCTGCCAGACGTCGCACGCACACACCGATGCGATCCTCGACGCGGCGCAGCACGACATTTCATTTGCTGTGGTAGGAAATGCCTTCGTCGATCGTGCCGTACATCGTGATGCCGCTCGAATCCGCGCTCGGGGGCGCCGAGCCGCCCTGTGCGCAGGCTGCGCACAGCAGCACGGTGGCGGCAATGGCTAGCAGGAGTTTCATGGCGGTGCTTTTCTCCAAAGACAGATTTTGATTCTAGCCTGGCGTTCCGAGGCCGCGCAGAAGCACTACCCTGGCCGCCGCGCCTGCCGTCCGCCGTGCGGACATTCGACGCTTCACGCCAGGCTGAAACGTCGAATACCGCAGTCCGATATAGTGAAGATGTTGGCGAGCGCTCATGCGCGCCGCGCCTCAGGAGTCTTCAATGTCTGCTTCACTGTCCGACGAACAGAACCACTTCCCCGGCTTGAGCCGGATCGGCGCGCTGCTCGCCGACCCCGGCCGCGCCGCCATGCTGTGGGCGCTGATGGACGGCAGCGCGCGCCCGGCCGGCGAGCTGAGCATGGTGGCCGGCCTGTCGCCGTCTGCCGCCAGCGCCCATTTGGCGCGCCTTACCGAAGGCGGACTGCTGGCAGTCGAGGTGCGCGGCCGGCATCGCTACTTCCGGATTGCCTCGCCGGATATCGCGGCGTCAATCGAAGCACTCGCCAACGTGGCGCAAGCGAGCGCGCCGCAACGCGCAGCGCCGCGCCCCGCGCGCACGGTGCCCGTCGACATGCGCTACGCGCGCACCTGCTACGACCACATGGCCGGCGAACTGTCGGTGCAGCTCTTCGAGCGGATGCTGAGCCACAAGCTGCTGAGCTTGCACGGCAACACGCTCGAAGCTACCGCGGATGGCATCGCCCAGCTCGCCCAATGGGGCATCGACGCAGCCGGCCAGCGCAGCCGACGGCGCCGCTTCGCGTGCACCTGTCCTGACTGGAGCGTGCGGCGGCCGCACCTGGGCGGCGCGCTCGGCGCGGCGCTGCTCGACGCCTGGTCGAGCCACGGCTGGGTGGAGCGCACCGAACGGCCGCGCATCCTTAGAGTCACACCGTGCGGTCACCAGCATTTCAACGATTTTCTGACGAACTGATCGCAAACCGTCTACGCCGAACCTTCAGTTTCGTTGCGAATCAGCCCCGCAGCACTTTTTGTTACACGGCAGGTAAGGAGGCTTACAAATGTCGACGCCTTGAAACAGGCCGCGACGGTAGAGTGTTTTCACGGATGCAAAACCACGAAGCGTCCGTTAGAGAGACACAACATGAAAAAGCTCATCGCACCCCGACCCGCACTGCGCCGCGTCACCGGCTACACCCTTATCGTCGCAGCGGCGTTCACACTCGCAGCCCAAACTACTGTTGCGCAGGAAGCGCCGCCGCCGGACAACGCGCCTGGCGCCACCCAGAACACCGGCAATATCGATCCACCGGGACGCGTTGCACGCCTGAACTACACATCGGGCGCCGTGACCACCGAACCCGCGGGCGCTACCGACTGGTCCTATGCGCAGATCAACCGTCCGCTCACCACCGGCGACCAGCTCTGGGACGACCAGAACGCTCGCGCGGAACTGCATATCGGTTCGACCGCGGTACGGCTTGGCGACTCGACCAGCCTCGACATCCTCAATCTCGACGACACCAGCGCGCAGCTCAAAGTCGCGCAAGGCACGTTGTCGACCCGCGTGCGCGAACTTGCTCCGGGCTCGACCTATGAGATCGACACGCCGAATCTCGCCCTCGGCGTGACGGGTCCCGGCGATTACCGCGTGGATGTCGCCCCGGACGGAAGCAGCACGACTGTCACTGTGCGCAGCGGCAGCGCGACCGTGTATGGCGACAACGGCCAGGTGCCGGTCGCCGCCGGCCAGCAGATCCGCTTTGCGGGCACCGCCCTGCAGCAGGTGGCCGACAACGGCGCGCCAGGCCTCGATGGCTTCGATCAATGGGCTACCAGCCGCGACGTGGCCGAAGACCGCTCGGTGTCGGCTCGCTACGTGTCACGCGACGTGCCGGGTTACGAAGACCTCGACGCGAACGGTAGCTGGCGCAGCAGCCCGCAGTACGGCGAAGTGTGGGTGCCGAGCGCAGTGCCGGCTGGCTGGGCGCCCTACCACGACGGCCACTGGGTCTGGCAGGCACCGTGGGGCTGGACCTGGGTCGACGACGCGCCGTGGGGCTTCGCGCCGTATCACTACGGCCGCTGGGCCCAGGTCGACGACTCCTGGGCATGGGTACCGGGCCCGATCGTCGAGAACGAACCGCCGGTCTACGCGCCGGCGCTAGTCGCCTTTGTCGGCGGTGGAGGCGGCTCGTTCGACTGGGGCGTGAGTCTGGGGATCGGCGCCGCGGCCGCGGTAGGCGTGGCCTGGTTCCCGCTCGGTCCGGGCGAACCGTGGCATCCGCGCGGGGGCGGCTGGAGCCCGGGTTACTACAACCGCGTCAACAACTACAACCACAACCACAACGTGAATGTCACGAACATCACCAACATTCACAACACCTATATCAACTACCGTGCGCCGGGTGGCGTTACCGCGGTTCCGGCAGCTGCCTTCGTGCATGGCCAGCCGGTCGGTCGCTTCGCCCAGAAGGTCGACCCGCGGCAATGGCGCAACCCGCAGATCAACCCGGGCGGCCCGGGCATCGCGCCGGTCCGTCAGAGTTTCGATTCCGGCTTGCGCAATGCGAACTACCGGCCGCCCGCAGCGGTGACGGCCCGCTCTGTGGTGGCGACGCGCAGTCCGGCCGTGCCGCCGGCCTATCACGACACGCTGGCGCAACGTTTCGCGCAAGGCGGCGGCCGGGTGCCGGGCGCGGGCGAACCGATCGTGCGCACTTCCGTGCCGGCGCATTTCGTGGCTGCCCAGACGCATGGTGGCCCCACGATGGGCGCGCAGAACGTGCGGGTGGTACAGGCGAACTCGCCGCGCATGGCGCCTGGCGCCGAGCCGCGTGTCGCGCAGGGTGCAGCGCGACCCGGTGAGCCTGCTTCGAACGGTGCGCGTCCGCTTGCTGGCGGCCCGAATGCGGCGCAAGCGCCCCATGGCGTGGCTGAGCAGGCGCGGCCTGGGGCACCGGGTGCGCCGGCCCAGCTTGCTAATGAACGGCCACAGCCGAACAACGGTGTGCCGCGTCCGCCGCAAGCAGCAGGAGGCAATCCGAACGCGTTCGCGCAGCACGGTGCTGCCGCTCTTGCAGCAGGCCAGCAGACGGCGGCCGAAGCGCGCCGCGAGCCGGCGTGGACGCAGCCGCACACGCCGATGGCGGTGCAGGCCCAGCAGACACAGGAGCATGGTGCGGCCCAGCAGGCCGGCGGACGCGAGCCGCTCGCGCAACAACAAGGCGAGACGCAGAATCGCCAGCAGCCAGGCGCGTTCGCTGCACAGCAGGCGCAGGAGCATGGTGTTCCGCATCCGGCGGAGAATCCGTCGATGGCTGCGCGTGCGCCTCAACAAGCTGAGCGGGATGTCAATGCGCAGCAGCAGCAACAGCAGGCGCGTGCAGCGGAGTATCGCCAGCAGCAGGCGCAGCAAGCGCCACGTGGAGAAGCCCGACCGCAACCGCAAGCCCAACCGCCGCAGGAATATCACCCGCAACAGGCCCAGCAGGCACCGCGTGAGGAGTCCCGCCCGCAAGCGCAAGCCCAACCGCGGCCGGAATATCACCCGCAACAGGTCCAACAGGCACCGCGTGAGGAGCCCCGGCCGCAGCCGCAAGCCCAGCCGCGTCAGGAATATCACCCGCAGCAGGCGCAGCAGGCCCCGCGTCAGGAATTCCACCCGCAGCAGGCGCAGCAGCCGCGGCCCGAAGCGCGCCCCCCACAGCAGGCTCAACAGCCACGTCCTCAGCCGCATCAGGAGCAACATTCGAACAACGGCGGCCACGACGAGCATCGCAAGGGGTAACGTTACCCACCGGCGATACGAGGCTTGCAGGGGAGCCGCGCCGCTGCCGGACTCGCAGATGGCTTCACATACCGCCGCTTGCCGCAAACCATAATGCTCGTAAAATCGAGCATTATGGTCTTTATGCTCGATTTTACGCACATAATTCCACGATCAAAAATTTGACGCATGAGAACTGGCCGACCAATATGCTCGATATATCGAGCATTCAGCCCGTAATGAGCGTTTTAACGAGCATGAAGATCACTCAAGCTTCCAGCCTCTCGCCGTCACTTCTCGAACAGAGCAAGCGCCTCGGGGAACTGCTGGCGCGCCTGCGCATCGCGCGCGGCGTCAAACAGACCGACGCGGCGCTACGCGCGGGTCTATCGCGCAATACCGCGTATCGCCTTGAACACGGGGACACAGGCCTCGCCATCGGCCAGGTGCTACGGTATCTGGAAGCCATCGCGCCCGGCACGTCACTTGAAATCCTCTACGCGGAACAAGACCCGGCGCTGGCGGCGCTAACAGCGCGCGAGCGCAAATCCCGGGTTCGCGAGATGAGCGCAGCCGAGCGCGACGAACTGGATTTCTAACGACGCGCCTGACCCCGCTCTGATAAAAAAGGATTTCGATCGCAGCTCGCGAATCAAAACTGATCACTTTTGCCAACATCGGCACGCAATAGGCGCTCGCCAAATTCGCGAGCCGCCACGACCGATTCGATATTCCGGGAATCGAGTGCGCCGCACTCAGGATGGCAGAGAAAGCTGGGTTGACGGTACCGCCGGTGAAAACGCTGTTGCTTGGCGAGCGTCGCATTATGTTGATCCGTCGATTCGATCGCTATTGGATGGCGCCGGGCGGCAAGCCGGTGCAGCACGCCGACCTGCTGAATCTCGGGTCCGGCGAGGGGCGAGTAGAGCATCGCTCGGCGTTTGTCAGCGGCCTCACGCTGGTAGCGTGTGGTGAGACCGAGTCGCGCAACAAGTCGTATAGGACCTGGCCGAAGCCATTCGAAAATATTGCCATCCGGACGTGATTCGCGACAACAACGCGGAGCTCTTCAAGCGCATGGTCTACAACATCTTCGTCAGCAACGACGATGACCATCTGCGCAACCACGGCGTCGTTTGGGATGCTGCATTGCCCGGCTGGAGGCTGAGCCCGCTTTACGACGTTCTGCCTCGCGCCAGCCATGCCACCGAACGCTATCTTCACCTGAGCATAGGCAAGGATGGAAGACTGGCCACGCTGGACAACGCGCTCAGCTGGTACAGCAAATTCACGCTATCCCAGCGCGCTGCCGGCCAGATGATTGCGGACATCTGGCGCGTGGTGCGGGAATGGCGGGTCTACTTCGAGGAGTTCGGCGTCGACGCGGCCGAGATGGATAAAGCCGCGCCAGCGTTTCGTCACATCGACGATATCTCGACCCCCGAGCTGCGCAAGCTCTTACCGTGAGAGGCCCCGGGCTCCGCCTTAAACCGCCATCGGCGCGGTCAGCGGTTCGTGATGTCGATACCCGACCAGCGAGAAATCCGCCGGCTCGATTTTTTCGAGCCACTCAGGCTCGTACACGCCTGTTTTCGCGTAATCGGGCACGCGCTCGGCAATTGCCAACTGCGGGCTCTCATACGGCTCGCGCGTTAGTTGCCGCTGCAGCATGTCGAACTGATTCTCGTAGATGTGGGCGTCGCCGATAAAGTACGTAAACCAGCGCGGCGTATAGCCCGTCAGCCGTCCGACCAGATGCAGCAGGGCCGCGCCTTCGGTCAGATTGAACGGCGTGCCGAGGCCCACATCGTTGCTGCGAATATACAGGCATAGCGAGATCTCGCGGCGCGCCGCATTCGGCAGAAACTGATAAAGCAGATGGCACGCCGGCAAAGCGATCTCTTCAAGCACCGCAGGGTTCCACGCATGAAACAGAATGCGCCGGTCGCCAGGGTTCTGCATGATCGTGTCGAGACACTGCCGCAACTGGTCGATGGCCTTGTACAGCAGCACCTTGCGGCCGCCGTCTTCGTCGAATTCAGTGACAACCCGATAGCCGCGTTCGGTCGCATCCGCGATCTGCGCACTGGCGGACGCATCCAGCACCTTGTATGCCGGCCACTTGCGCCATTGCACGCCGTACACGTCGCCGAGGTCGTCAGGACCTTCGCGATACGGATTGGCGAGCCACTGCGGATTCTGATTCGCATTCGCGTCCCACACCTTGCAGCCGAGATCGCGAAAGTCCGCCGCGCTGCGCGACGCACGCAGGAATCCCACCAGCTCGCCAATGGCCGACTTGAACGCGAGCTTCTTGGTCGTGACGGCGGGGAAACCCTGCTGGAGGTCGAAGCGTAGCATCGCGCCCGGCATGCTGATGGTGCGGATGCCTGTGCGATTCTCCTGCCACGTGCCGGTATCGAGAATCGAGCGGACGAGGTCGAGGTATTGTTTCATTCGGGTTCCTTCGGCCCGGCGCTGAGCGCCTGGGACTTTTTGCGACAAAACCCGATTCTAGCAAGCGCGGGCGACCGGCGCCCAACGCGCCTCAGATGTGCGGCATCGTAGCCGGTTCGCCATGCGGCAGGATGGGTTCGCCTTCCATATGGCGCATCCCATGCGCGCACAGCAAACGGTACAGCGTTACACGTGAGATGCCCAGTTCCTGCGCCGCGTCGCCGAGGCGGCCGCGATGGCGCAACAACGCCAGTTCGATGGCCTGCCGCTCCGCCGCTTCGCGCGCTTGAGCGAGCGAGACGGGCACGATCTCCACGTACTCCGCAAGCTCGAGATCGCGGGCCGTAATCGCACGCCCTTCCGACATCACGATGGCGCGCCGCACCCGGTTGATCAGTTCACGCACGTTACCCGGCCAGCTGTAATTGTGCAGCGCCGCGATCGCATCGGGCGCGAAACCGCGCAGACGGCGGCTTGCATCCTTTTTGAAACGTTCCAGCATGTGCCGCGCAAGTAGTTCGATATCCTTACCACGTGCACGCAACGGTGGTTCGTCGATCTGCAGCACGCACAGACGGTGATACAGGTCCGAACGGAAACGCCCTTCGATCATCGCCGCGTTCATATCGACGTGGGTTGCCGAGATAATGCGCACATCGACGTCGATCGCGCCGTGGCCGCCCAGCCGCTCGACCTTGCGCTCCTGCAGGAAACGCAGCAGGCTCGCCTGGCTTTCGAGCGGCAGATCGCCGATTTCATCCAGAAACAGGGTGCCGCCGTTGGCAGCTTCGACCCGGCCGATCTTGCGCTGATTGGCGCCCGTAAAGGCGCCGCGTTCGTAGCCGAACAATTCGGACTGCAACAGATGCGGCGGAATCGCACCGCAGTTGATCGGTACAAAAGGCGCGCTGCGGCGTGACGAACGCTCGTGGATCGCCACCGCCGTGAGTTCCTTGCCGGTGCCCGATTCGCCCGAGATAAACACCGGTGCGTCGGTCATCGCCACTTTGCGGATCGAGCGGAACAACGCGAGCATCGCATCGCACGAGCCAACCATTTCCCCTTCGGCGCCGTTCGGCAGGCCCTCGTTCGAAGCAGGCTCGCCAAGCGAGATCATGCCGTAGGCGTGCCCAACCGAGTCGACGATCCTGTCACCCGAATAAGGCACCGTTACGTAATCAAAACAGTAGTCGCGCACGAGCCGGCGTAACGCGGCATCCTGCAACTGGCCAGGCATGGTCGCGGCGACCCAGCCGACGTTCGGCATCGTCAGGCACGATTCGAACGCAGCGATCTCGTGCTGCTGGAAATGGCTCGACAGATCGAGCAGACCGCCCGCGGCCGTACCGGCCCGAACGGCACGGCGGACATCGCGCGCCGAACCCACGACTTCGACGTGCCAGCCGCGCTGGTGAAACCGGGTATTCAATTCCGCGCTAGGGTCACGCGAAACGTAAATCAGTTGCCGCGTTGCGGGTTCCATTATTCAGATCCTCTCGTCAACGAACGTTAAGGATGACGGCACGCACCTGAACATGTTTCAGACACGCTGACTCAGTCCGGGATTCGCGCGTAGCAAAAACCGAACGGCCATTCCATTCCGTGCGGACAGCTGATCCCCGAAAAGCGGCGTGTGTGATTGAGACGGCCCAGCTTCAGGCTTTTTTTAAATGTGACTCTGTTTTCGAGAGCTTACTATACGCGCGCCGCTTCGAAAACAAATATGCGAATTTAATCGCCCCTTTCGCCGCCCAGCAAGGCTGGGCGGGCGTCGCACAAGTCTGCGCATTTTTAATAAAACGTTTCCAGGGTGGCCGGCTACGTGTCTACCCTGGCCTTTCGCGTACCGGCGCTAATTGCGATTTATCGGTATTTCCTGCCAGCCGTTTCAGGGCTGAAACGTTTTTGCCGCATTTTTGCGGATTCCCTCCCCACTGCTTATCACGCACCCAGTCGTATCAACGGATTGCGCCTCATGGCACATGTTTCGCTAAATGCCCTGCACCAAGGAGACACATCATGCGACTCGCTTTCCGCATCGACTTGCGCCACTTCCGGCCTTGCGCCGCACTCTGCGCCGCGCTGCTGATTGTTGCACTGCCCTCTGGCGTCAACGCACAGGAAGCCGTCACAGCCAGTTCCCCTGACACCGGGTCCGTCACCCTCGCGAGCACGGCGCCCGCAGCGGCGACGGCCCCGGCTACGGCGGTCAGCGATCCAGCAACTACCGCGAATACCGCTGCGCCAGCCAGCGATCTCGCCGGCGACGCGCTGAGCATCCCTGCCGACGCGGCCGCGGTGAACGATCTGGCGCTCGACGATCAGGCGTTGTCGCAGCAGCGCGGCGGCTTCAGCGGCATGTTGATGGTCTCCGCAACCCCGCAGCTGGTGCGCAGCGGCGGCAACGGTGGCAACGGCGTGACGCTGTGGGACGAAATCGCCCCGCCCTCGCCGCTGCCGATTCCGGTCGACGTCGCCCGCTCAGCACAGGGCAATGTTACGACCTATCAGCGCAATTAGTTGAACGACGCCCGCTCCGCTGCCGGCTAAAGATCACCCAAGCCCGCACCGACCGACCGTCCGCCAGCAAGGACCCGACATGAACGCCTCAACCCAGATGCCACGCCTGCGCAGCGGCCACACCGCCCTGCTCTGTGCGCTGTGCAGCGTGCTCGCCGCCGGGGCCATCGCCCCCGCCGCCGCGCAGGAAGCGACGCAGCCCGGCAACCTGATCATCGAGCGTGACGTCACGCCGCGTGATGCGTTCGTGCCGGTCCCGAAGAGCGACGATCCGATCGGCGTGCAGGTCCAGACGTTCCCAACCGCCGCATTCGACGGAGCGATCGGCTCGATGGCGAGCGATCTCGATCTGAACGGCGCGCACGGCACCGCCGGCATCACGGGCAGCGCCTTCATGCCGGCGCTGGTCGGCACGAACGGTGTCACGCACCTGCTCGCGGGCAACGGCAACGGCACTGGCCTGTCCGCCGGTGCGGCCGCCGGCCTCGGCGGCGCAGGCGGGCTCGGCAGCACGATTACCCAGACCATCACCGGCGCCCTGGCACCGCTCGGCGCAGCGATGGGAGCCATCAAATGAACACTTCCCGGGCTCAGTCCATGAAAACCCTGCCGTCACGCCAGCCGCTGCGTTCGCTGATCGCCCTCGCGCTGCTCGGTTGCGCGAGCTTCGCAGCCCAAGCCCAGACGCCGCCCGCTCTGGTGGACGCGCAGTCGGTGATCGGCGGCGGCGTAGCAAGTGGCGCCAATGGCGTCGTGGCCATCAACGAAACAGCCGGGCTCGACAACGTGCAAGCCAATCAGGGTGTCCTCATGAACGGGCCCGTGCCTCTGAACCTGACCGGCAGCGCGCAAGCCGCGTCGGTCAACGCGAAGTCGACGGCCGCGAAAAGCGACATCGGCAGTAATGCATTCTCAAACACCTCTGGCCTTATCGAAGTGAATCAGTCGGCGGGTGTAGCGAATCTTCAGCGGAACAGTGCCGTTATCGGTTCTGCGCCGGTTGAAGGGGAGATCGTAGCGGATGGGGTCCTATCCGCTACGACCGCCAAAAACGGCGGGACAGGCGGATCTGGCGAAAACCACAGCACACGCGAGGTATCTATCGGTACGGACGCGCTCAAGAACGTCAGTGGGATTGTCCAGATCAACCAGACTGCCGGCTCAGGCAATGTCAGTTCAAATAGTTTTGTGCTCCGTCCCCCGGCGGGCACCTTTTTCTAACGAGCCACACTCTTTATCGGAGCGTCATCATGAAGCGCACTCTCATTGCAGCAGCTGTTCTTTCGACGATGGCAGCAAGTTCGGCCTACGCCGAATGCACGGCGGGTTGCGACCCGGCTGAGCTCTTTACCGCCACCAACATCTACACCGACATCGGCGAATTCGGCTTCATCACCCTGCGCGGCAAGGTCGATGTGTCGAGCAGCAACGGCGCCACGGTCAACAACACGCAGAACGTCAATGTCGGCGGTGTCGACATGAAGACGCCCCCGCAAAGCTACACCTCCGGCAGCGTGACGACAGGCATCCACACGAATGATTCCTGGAACAACGCAAGCGGCAGCAACAGCGGCGGCGGCTACAGCCAGTCGTACAGCACCTCGGGATACGCGTACAACAACACCAACACCCATACGTCGACCAGCTCATCCAGCGGCGGCTTTGTCGCCGGCGGCGGCTTCGCAGCGGGCGTCGCTGCGGCCGCTCAGAGCTACAGCTACTCGAACACGCATGCCTCGGCAAACGGCTTCCTCGCAGCAGGCTTGATCGCGGGGATCGGCGGCGGCAACGGGGTTATCGTCGGCGGACTGGCAGCGGGCTTCGCCGGAGCACTGAACACCCACGAGTCGGAAAACGCCGGCGCTGGCTTCGAGGCGGCAGCAGCAGGCTACGGCGTGGCATACGGCGGCTATGAAGCCGGCAGCACGAGCACGACCACGAATTCCAGCCATGGCCACGGCAGCAGGACGAACTATGCCTTCTCGGAAGGCAGCCACGCCAGTTCGTGGGCACATAACTATTCCGACAACGCGGGTTCGGTGACGGTGAACGGCAGCATTACTCAGCACATCAATACCCAAACGGCGACGGAAATGTCGGCGGGCATCGGCAGCAATGCACTGACCGGCACGAGCGGCAACATCGGCGTCAACATCGCCACCGGTGTGGACAACGCGCAGTCCAACGACGCGGCCCTGTCGAACATGGATGTGGGCCCAGTCTTCGGCAGCGCGCAGATCTACTCGACCCAGGCATCGGGCGGCACGGCCAAGATTGGTGACTTCAACTTCGTCTCCTCGGTCGGAGCAGGCGCGCTGGCGGGCGCGACCGGCAATGTCGGCGTGAACGTGGCGTCGGGCGCAGGCAACGTGCAGAACAACAGCCTCTCTGCATCTGCCACGACCGACAGCACTCCGACGACCGGCAGGGGCTCGCGTGGCGCCTCGGGTGACGGCGGCGAAGTGGTCGCCAGCGACCAGAACTGCCAGACCGCTGAAGCAGCTGTGAACGGCCAGTTCACCGGCTCGTCGCTGCTCGGCGCTGGCGCTCTCGCCGGCGCAACCGGCAACATCGGCGTGAATATCGCGTCGGGGGTAGGCAACCTGCAACACAACGGCCTCGCAGTCGCCAGCGTGTCGCACTAGTCTCTAAAGCATCAAGGCAGGAAGACTCCGGTCAGCCCACGGGCTGGCCGGCTGTCTCCGCAGGGGGGTAGGACCATGTTCGGGGTGAGCAGGGCAGCGCGCTGTCTTCTTCTGGCGCTCAGCACCGGCCTTTTGCTGTCGCAGCCGGGTCATGCGCAGAGTGCGCTCAACATGTATGCCGCCGCGGGCGTGCCGTTCAACGTGAACGTGCATTCGATCCGCGATCTGCGCTACAACCACATCGTTTCCCAGCGGTACGACTATAGCTGTGGGTCAGCGGCGCTCGCCACGCTGCTGAAGTACGGCTACGGCATCGATATTCCCGAAACCGAAATGATCCGCCGCATGATGGTGTTCTCGACACCGGAAGTGGTGGTGAAAAACGGCTTCTCGATGCTCGACATGAAGAAATTCGTCGAGACGCTCGGCCTGCGTGGCCGTGGCTTCCGGGTTGCATCCGAGGCGCTCTACCACCTGCAGATTCCCGTGATCGTGCTGATGAACAGCGACGGTTACGAACACTTCATCATCGTCAAGCACGCTGAAAACGGGCTCATCTTCGTCGCCGACCCGGCGTTGGGCAACCGCATCATTTCCGAAGACGACTTCGTCAAGAAGTGGAACGGCCTCGTGTTCGCAGTCGTGGGCAAGCCATTTATGGAGGATTCTCCGCTCTTGCAGGGCAACGAGTCGCTCGCGCTAAAGCTGCGTGAACGTGCGCTAGAAAACGGTACGGCAGCGATTCCCTTTGTTGAATACGGTCTGATCAAGGCAGAGTTGTTCTGACTCATCATGGATCAAAACCTAATCACTGTCGGTTGCGCGTTGTGTTTCGCAACATGCGGGGTCGCGCATGCTGCCGAGCCGACGGCAGCTCCTATTTTTGAAGACGTCGCCGCCGTCAAACTGCAACCGGTCGACGACACTATCCTCGCATCGCAAAGCGGCAAAGGGGTTGCCGGCGACATCATTTCCGGCGTCGTAGTGAACCTGCTGTCGCAATGGAACCTGCCTAACGGCACCACCGCCGTCGCGCGGGGCGCGCTCGCCATCGTGACCAACGCGCTCAATCAGGTCTCCGTCCAGGTCAGTTCGTCCGCCGCCGTCATCGGCTCGAACAACACCTCGGGCAGCGGCGCCAATCCGAACGCCAGCGCCACAGGCGGCCAGAATGCGAACGTCAACGGCGTCTCGCAGATCACCCAGGTGGCCGGCAACGGCAACTCCGGCAACAACCAGGCGGTGATCGACTTCAACACCCCGTTGAACAGCCTCGCAGGCGGCACCTATAACAACCAGACATCAGCCTTCGCGAGCAATACGAGCGGTTCCGTCAAAGCCGGCGTCGCGTTCGGCAACGGCGGCATTTCGATCGCGCTGCAAACACCGGCGGGCCTCGCCACACAAACGATCACCCCGGGTACGTCACAACAATCCGGTCAGATCGCCCAACTACTACAGATTGCAGGCAATAACCAGCAAGTCGCCAACGCGTTGCAACTGCATTTGCAGACGCAACAGATGTCGGCCTCGATGCTTCGCCAACTCGGCGTATTACAAGCCCTGCAAAACACGGCGAGGAGATAACACGGACTGCAATCCGATGAAAAATAGGAATACGAAGCATTGAAGTATCAAAGCGACCGCGCTATGCACAAGGAGACATGTGAGGCGCGGTCAGAATACCGGGGGAACAAAAATGACCAGACTTTCCAGGACCGGGTCACCGCGCATGATGTTAGCGGCCATCCCTACAGCAGTCATGCTGTTTGCACTTTCACAAGCGGCCAGTGCGCAGGCGCTTGCGGATCAATCGGTCGAAGAACGGCTGAACACGCTGATGCGCGTGATCGGCGAGCAGCAGAAGCAGATCAATTCGCTCGAACAGCAGGTCACCAACCTCGAAATGTCGCAGCGCGGCCGGGGGATGCCGGGGGTCGGAGCGCCGACCGACAGCGCCGCGGTCGCCGAGCAGCCCGGCGCCGACGGGCTGCCCGTGCCGCTGCCGCCGCTCGCCCAGGTCAACCCCGGGACGCCCGCGCCCGGCGGCGGCACCGGCACCGCGACCGGTGTGCCGGTCAATCCGCCTGCGCCGGCGAGCAGCACTGCCGGCGGACTGCCGGCTGCCACCGATGGAACCGGCGCGGTCGGCCAGACCCAGAAAGAAGCACAGCCCGTGCGTACGCAATCGGAAGACGCCGTGGTACAGAGCCAGCAGCACACGCCGCTGTTCGACCACAAGCTGACCTTCGACTGGGGCATCAGCGATACCTACTACGACCGCCGCCAGCTGCAACTGTCCGGCTTCCTCGCGCTCGATGCGATTTTCCTCGGCAACATCAACCTGGGCGAAACCAAGTCGCACCAGGTGATGGCGGATCTCGACACGCGCTACGGCATCAGCGACCGGCTGAGCGTCGACGTCGACGTGCCGTATATTTACCGGCACAGCAACTTCATCGTCGGCGGCGCCGGCGGCGCGGCCAGCACGCTTTCGGATGCGTCGGCGAACTCGAGCGATATCGGTGACGTCAACTTCGGGGTTTACTATGAATTCCTGAAGGAAACCAACAACCTGCCGGACCTGGTCGGCAGTCTGCGCATCAAGACACCGAGCGGTTCGTCGCCGTTCGGCATCAAGCTTCAGCAGGTCGACGCGAACAATACCAACCTCGTCGCCCCCGACAAGTTGCCTACCGGCACGGGCTTCTGGAACGTCACAGCGGGCCTGTCGGCGCTGAAGACCTACGATCCGGTCGTGCTGTTCGGCAGCGTCTCGTACACCTACAACATCGCGCGTTCGTTCTCGGATATCTCGTCGGTCATCGGCCAGACCGAACCGGCGACGGTCAAGCTCGGCGACGTCATCCAGTTTGGTGGCGGCGCGGCGCTTGCTTTCTCCGACAAGGATTCAGCGAGCGTGTCCTACACCATGGCGCTGGAGCCGGAGTCGCAGACCAAGGCGCCAGGCGGCACTTATTCGAAGGTACCGGGCAGCGAGACGACCGCTTCGGCCATCACCTTTGGGTTGAATCACGTAGTGAACAAACACCTGACGATCAACGGTTCGGTTTCGGTCGGGCTGACGCCTGATACGCCGAACTTCGTGGTCGGCGTGCGCTTTCCCTACACCTTCTGACGTGCCAACGATACGAGGTTGATCGTGCGCGAATCACCCCATCTGACTAGTGTTACACCGCCCTCAGGCGCGCATCTCTCTTTGGCGCGACCGCAGGAAGTCCCTGTAGGACGACCAACGGAAGCCCGCGCCGGCATTCCCCATGAGGTGCCCGTGATATGCCCGAAGGAAGTCCCTGTGGACCGCCCACAGGACGCCTCCATGGGACGGCCGCAGGACACGTCCGCAGGATCGAAAGAGGCACAGAAGAGCCCTCACGCGCAGACCGGGCGAGCGCTGCTTTATGTCGCACGAACACCGGACGAAACGCTGACCGCTCATTTGAAGAGCCGCGGCTGGAACGTCATGGTCGCACGCTCGGCGCATGAGGCGGGCCGCCTCATCAAGCCCGACGTGGTCTGCGCGGGGATCGTCGATCTGGCAAGCTTTGCCCTGCGCGACCTGGTTGGCCTCGAGGCGGGTCTTCGTCAGCAGCAGATCGGCTGGATCGCGCTGTCCACCTCCGAGCGTCTGACCGATCCGGAAGTGCGCCGCCTGATCCGTCACTACTGTTTCGACTACGTCAAGACACCGGTTGCCCACGCAACGATCGACTACCTCGTCAGTCACGCGTTCGGCATGGTCACGCTTTGCGATCCCGACGACATCGCGAGCGCCGCGCCCAGCGACGAAGACGAAATGGTCGGCACGTGCGAGGCGATGCAGCAACTGTTTCGCACCATCCGCAAGGTCGCCAACACCGACGCCAGCGTGTTCATCTCGGGCGAATCGGGCACCGGCAAGGAACTCACCGCGCTGGCGATCCATGAGCGCTCGCGGCGCCGCAAGGCGCCTTTCATCGCCATCAACTGCGGATCGATTCCGCACCATCTGCTGCAGTCCGAACTATTCGGCTACGAACGCGGCGCCTTCACCGGCGCCAACCAGCGCAAGATCGGCCGAGTCGAAGAGGCGGACGGCGGCACGCTGCTGCTCGACGAGATCGGCGACCTGCCGCTCGAAAGCCAGGCGAGCCTGCTGCGCTTCCTGCAAGAGGGCAAGATCGAGCGTCTGGGCGGCCGCGAATCGATTCCCATCGACGTGCGCATCATCTCGGCCACCCACGTGGACCTCGAAACCGCGATGCGCGATGGGCGGTTCCGCGCCGACCTGTTCCACCGCCTGTGCGTGCTGCGCGTCGATGAGCCGCCGCTGCGCGCCCGCGGCAAGGACATCGAAATCCTCGCCCATCACATCATGCACAAGTTCAAGACCGACAGCGCGCGCAAGATCCGCGGCTTCACGCCGTCGGCGATCGAGGCCATGTACAACTACAACTGGCCCGGAAACGTGCGCGAGATGATCAACCGCGTGCGCCGGGCCATCGTGATGGCGGAAAACAAGCTGATTTCCGCCGAGGACCTCGATCTGGCCCACTTCACCGCGCAGCAGACCATGAGCCTCGCGCAGGCCCGTGAGGCCGCCGAGAAGCGCGCGATCGAAGCCGCGCTGCTGCGCCACCGGTACCGTTTGGGTGAAGCGGCCCAGGATCTGGGCGTCTCGCGGGCGACGCTGTCCCGCTTGATGGTTGCGTACGGTTTGCGCGAGATGATCGCCCCGGGCGAGGAAGGCTTGCCCAATGAGCGTGCCGAGGCGCACGAGTGACGGCGGGGCTGTCCGCCCCGCCCCCGCATACACCGATGTGGCCGGCCCGGGCTGAGCCTCAGGTAGAATCGGAGCGATTACGTTCCCGTGTTCACTCGATGACGACGCTCACCCTGATCGTCGCTCGCGCCCGCAACGGCGTGATCGGCCGCGACAACCAGTTACCCTGGCGCCTGCCCGAGGATCTTGCGTTCTTCAAACGCACGACCATGGGCGCCCCCATCATCATGGGCCGCAAGACCCATGAGTCGATCGGCCGGCCGTTGCCCGGACGGCGCAATATTGTCGTCACCCGCGATGCCACGCGCCGCTTTAACGGCTGCGACACCGCCACCAACCTCGACGAAGCGCTCACGCTTGCGGCCCAGGATCAGGCGCCGGAAGCCTTCCTGATCGGCGGCGCCGAACTTTACGCCGAAGGCTTGCGCCACGCGGACAAGCTCGTCATCACGGAAATCTCGATCGACTTCGAAGGCGACGCTCACTTTGCCGCGCTCGATCCGCAGGAATGGGAAGAAGTCGCCCACGAGACGCATCGGGCCCACGCGCCCAACGAGTTCGACTATGCATTTGTGACGTACCGGCGCAAGGGCGCCGTTGCGGCCGCGCGCGAGGCGTCAGCGTAAGGGCGGGACACGGCGCTGGGTGTAAAGCGTCTGGCGCGGGTAAAAAAAACGCCACGGAAAGCACTTTCCGTGGCGTTTTGCTTTGTAGCGTGCCGTGCGGGCGCGATGCCGTGCCGCTGGCTGCCGGGGCTTACTGCCCAGCGATGGTCATCCGCTCGATCAGCACCGAACCGGTCTGCTTGGTGCCGCGCACGAGCGTGTCCGCGCCGATCGCGACGATATGGTGGAACATTTCCTGCAACGTGCTCGCCACCGTGATCTCTTCCACCGGGTACTGGATCTTGCCGTTCTCGACCCAGAAGCCCGACGCGCCGCGCGAATAATCGCCCGTCACGTAGTTGACGCCCTGCCCCATCAGTTCGGTCAGCAGGAGACCCGTGCCGAGTTTCTTCAGCATCGCCTCGAAGTCGTCCTCCGGGCGCGTCTTTGAGCTGAGCAACGACAGGTTGTGCGAGCCGCCGGCGTTGCCGGTCGTTTTCATGCCGAGCTTGCGGGCCGAATACGTCGAGAGGAAGTAGCCTTCGACGACGCCGTCCTTCACCACCGAGCGCTGCTTCGTGCGCACGCCTTCTTCGTCGAACGGGGCGCTGCCCATGGCGCGGGCCACGTGCGGATCTTCGACTATCTGCACGTGCGGCGCGAACACCGGCTTGCCGAGGCTGTCGACGAGGAACGAGGTCTTGCGGTACAACGCACCGCCGCTCACCGCCTGCACGAACGCGCCGAGGATGCCTGCCGCCAGTGGCGCCTCGAACAGCACCGGCACCTTGCGGGTGTCGAGACCGCGCGCGCCGATGCGCGCCAGCGCGCGTTGCGCGGCGTAACGGCCGACGGCTTCCGGGTCGGCCAGTTCTGCCGCGCTGCGCTGCGAGGTGTACCAGTCGTCGCGCTGCATATTTCGGCCGCTGCCGGCGATCGGCGCGCACGCCACATAGTGGCGCGAATACGGATAGCCGGAGAGAAAGCCGCGCGAGGTGGCCAGCACGAACTGCGAATGCTGCGCGGAGACGCTTGCACCTTCCGAGTTACGGATCTGCGGATCGGTCGCGAAGGCGGCGTCTTCGGCGCGGCGGGCGATCTCAACCGCTTCGTCGGCGGTGAGGTTCCATGGATGATACAAATCGAGGTCACGCGGCGCGGTTTCGAGCAGCTCGGCCTCGGCGAGGCCTGCGCAATCGTCTTCCGCCGTGAAGCGCGCGATGTTGTAGGCGGCCGCAACCGTATCCTTCAACGCCTGCGACGAAAAGTCCGAGGTGCTCGCATTACCGCGCTTGTTGCCGATAAAAACCGTCACGCCGACCATCTTGTCACGATTGTGTTCAATCGTCTCGACCTCGCCACGCCGCACGGAGACGGACAGGCCGTCGCCTTCGGAGATTTCAGTCGCCGCGTCGGTGCCGCCGAGCGACTTTGCGTGACGCAGAATGTCCGAGGCGATTTCCTTCAGCTCATCCTGGGTATGCGGGAAAAAGCGCTGTCTGACGTCCATGTCTGCTGCCATATTCGTTGCCGTCCTTCGTTGCGTCCTGGTCGGGGCCGCAAGCGGCCCTCCGGTGTGTTCTCAAGTACGTCGCTACCTATCCCGCGATCATAGCAAGGTCCGCGCGGACGCACCTGGCATTCGCTACGCCGGACGACAGGATGGCGGGACGGCTGGGCGGCAGGATTCATGGGCACGGCACGTTACAATATCGGTATGACACGCAAAACCCGCATTCAACCGATGGAACCCGCCGCCGACAACGTCGTCGACGAAAACGGGTACGACCGTCCCAGCAAATCCCAGCTCAAGCGCGAAATGCACGCGCTGCAGGAGTTGGGCGAGGCGCTGATCGCGCTGCCGAAAGATGCCTTAAAGCGCATGCCGATGCCCGAAAAGCTCGATGACGCGGTGCGCGAAGCACGCCGCATCACCGACCATGAGGGCAAGCGCCGCCAAGTCCAGTACGTGGGCCGCGTAATGCGCTCGCTGCACGAAGACGAAACCGCCGCGCTGCGCACCGCGCTGGACTCTTACAACGGCGTCAACAAGGCCGAAACGGCGCGCATGCACTGGATCGAGCGCACCCGCGAGAAGCTGCTCGCCGACGACGCCGCGCTGACCGAATTCATCCGCCAGCACCCGGCCGCCGACCCGCAGGAAGGCCGCACGCTGATCCGCAACGCCCGCAAGGAAGCGCAGCAGAGCAAGCCGCCGCGCTATTTCCGCGAGCTGTTCCAGTGGATCAAGCACGCGGATGGCCCGTCAGCGGCTGAGGACGGCGAAGACAACGCCCCGGAAGACGACGATGACGAAGATCACGCGTAGCCACCCCGACGAAATCCTGATCGGGCTGGTGTCGATCAGCGACCGCGCCAGCACGGGCGTCTACGAAGACAAGGGCATTCCAGCGCTGCAGAAATGGCTGGGCGAGGCGTTGAGCTCGCCCTGGCAGGCCGTCACCCGGCTGATTCAGGACGACGCGCCGACGATCTCCGCCACGCTCACCGAACTGGTTGACGAGGTGGGCTGCGATCTGGTGCTGACTACCGGCGGCACTGGGCCGTCACGGCGCGATGTGACACCGGGGGCCACGCTGGCGGTTGGAACTAAGGAAATGCCGGGTTTCGGCGAGCAGATGCGGCAAATCAGCCTGAATTTCGTCCCGACGGCGATTTTGTCGCGCCAGGTGGCGGTGATCCGCGAAACCGCTGACCACGCCGCGCTGATCGTGAATCTGCCGGGGCAGCCCAAATCGATCCGGGAAACGCTGGAGGGCTTGCGCGACGAGGCGGGTGCGGTGAAGGTGCCGGGTATTTTTGCCGCGGTGCCTTACTGCGTGGATCTGATCGGCGGCCCGTACGTGGAAACGAACGCTGAAATCGTGAAAGCGTTCCGGCCGAAAAACGCGATTCGCGCGCCGCGCCAGGACTGAGATTCCGAGGGTTGGCGCGGCCAGCTTTGCCGGGCGGGCTCCCGCGTGTTGCTAGTGCTGCCTGCCCCGGCGCGGCCGGAGTTTCGCAAAGGCGGGGCAAGCTGGGTGCCGCCCCAGCGGCTCACGACTTTGTCACGCGGCAGCCTTTACGCCTCGTCCACCGGCGCGCCCGCAGCCGGGATCAGAAAATGCTCACGGTAGTACTTGAGTTCGTCGATCGACTCGTGGATGTCGGCCAGCGCCGTATGCATGGCGCGCTTCTGGAAACCCTTGTAGATTGCGGGCTGCCAGCGGCGGCACAATTCCTTCAACGTGCTAACGTCGAGATTGCGGTAATGGAAGAAGCGCTCCAGATCCGGCATCCAGCGCGCCATGAAGCGGCGGTCCTGGCAGATCGAGTTGCCGCACATCGGTGACTTACCCGGCGGGACGAACTGGCCGAGGAATTCGCGGATCTGCTCGGTGGCGTCCGCTTCGCTGACGGTCGAGGCGCGCACCCGGTCGATCAGTCCGGAACGGCCGTGGGTGTTCTGGTTCCACTGGTCCATCTTGGCGAGCGTCTCGTCGCTCTGATGGATGGCGAGCACCGGCCCTTCGACCAGCTTGTCGAGCGTGGAATTGGTCACGACCACGGCGATCTCGATGATGCGGTCGGTATCGGGCTCGAGCCCGGTCATTTCCATGTCCAGCCAGATCAGGTTCATGTCGCTGCGCACGAGCGAGGGCTGGTCGGTGGATTCGAGGATGTCAGTCATGAAGGGCAACCTTGGTGGAGAGCGGCCACGCGCCCTGTGCGACGCGCGTTTTTGGTTGTTGAAACAGTTCGTTTTAGCGTGGCCCCGCCAGCCGGCGGGAAGAAACATATAATTCTCGCATAGTTACCACGGATCCCCGGATGCCAACCCTGTACTTCACCGTTCTGTTCGCGATCGCCGTTGTGGCGATGGTCTGCACCAAGCTCTGGCTCGCGTCGCGGCAAATCCGCTTCGTCGCGGCGCACCGCGAGCAGGTGCCGGGTCAGTTCGCGGCCACGATCGCGCTTACCGCGCACCAGCGCGCCGCCGACTACACGGTCGAACGCACACGCCTCACGATGATCGAGATTGTCGTCAGCGCGGCCGTGCTGATCGGGCTCACGCTGCTGGGCGGTGTGCAGGCGCTCGATCTGGTCATCTCCGACTGGCTTGGGCGGGGCTACGTCGGCCAGATCGCGCTAATTGCCGCCGTTATCGCGATCACCAGCGTGATCGACCTGCCGTTCGACTACTACCGCCAGTTCGGCATCGAAGAGCGCTTCGGCTTCAACCGGATGGGCAAGGGCATCTTCTTCGCCGACCGCATCAAGGGCGTGCTGCTCGGCGCGGCCTTCGGCCTGCCGCTGCTGTTCGTCGTGCTGTGGCTGATGAATCAGGCCGGCAGCCTGTGGTGGCTGTGGACGTGGGTGGTCTGGGTCGTGTTCCAGTTGCTGGTGCTCGTGCTGTATCCGTCGTTTATCGCACCGCTTTTCAACAAGTTCGAGCCGCTCAAGGATGAGGCCCTGAAGAGCCGTATCGAAGCGCTGATGAAACGCTGCGGCTTCGCCGCCAAGGGCCTGTTCGTGATGGACGGCAGCCGCCGCTCGGCACATGGCAATGCCTACTTCACGGGCTTCGGCGCCGCCAAGCGCATTGTGTTTTTCGACACGCTGCTCGCGCGTCTGTCGGGCAGCGAGATCGAAGCGGTGCTCGCGCATGAGCTCGGCCACTTCAAGCGCCGTCATGTGATCAAGCGGATGATCGTGATTTTCGCCGTCAGCCTCGCGATGCTGGCGCTGCTCGGCTGGCTCATGCAGTGCGTGTGGTTCTACGAAGGGCTTGGCGTGCGGCCATCGCTGCTAGGCGGCAATAGCGGGCTCGCGCTGGTGCTGTTCTTCCTCGCGCTGCCGGTGTTCCTGTTCTTCGTCACGCCGCTCAGCAGCCTCAGTTCGCGCAAGCACGAATTCGAAGCCGATGCGTTTGCCGCCACCCAGACAGACGCGCAGGATCTCGTCAACGCGCTCGTCAAGCTGTACGAGGACAACGCGTCCACCCTCACGCCTGACCCGCTCTATACCGCGTTCTATTATTCGCACCCACCGGCGTCGCAGCGGATCGACCGCCTGATGCGGCACGCATGAGCGCCCGCTCCCCGAAGGCACCGCGCGCACCGTCCGCAACGCGCGTGGGCGGCCTCGTGATAGCGGCCCATGGGCGGCACTACCTGGTCGCGCCGGAAGACGGCAGCGCCATGCTGCAGTGTTTCCCGCGCGGCAAGCGCAGCGAAGTGGCGGTCGGCGATCGCGTGATTTATGAACCCACTTCGGCCGATCAGGGCGTGATTGTGGAGATCGGCGAACGGCGCAACCTGCTCTATCGCTCCGACCAGTACAAATCGAAGCTCTTCGCGGCGAACCTCGATCAGTTGCTGATCGTGCTCGCCACCGAGCCGCACTTCAGCGAGGACCTGCTCGGCCGCGCTTTGGTGGCCGCCGAGGCGAACGAGCTCAAGCCGCTGATCGTGTTGAACAAGACCGACGTCACCGCCGAGTTGCCCGGCGCACGTGCCCGGCTCGCGCGCTATCAGGCGCTTGGCTATACGGTTGTCGAACTGTCGATCAAGACCCAGCCCGAGGCGGCGCGCGCCGCGCTCGACGAGCATCTGCACGGTCATGCGACGCTGCTGCTCGGCCAGTCGGGGATGGGCAAGTCGACGCTGGTCAACCTCGTGGTGCCCAACGCCGAGGTAGCGACGCGCGAGATCTCCACCGCTTTGAACAGCGGTCGCCATACGACCACCTTCACGCGGCTCTACCCGCTGCCGGATGGCGGTGCGCTGATCGACTCGCCGGGGTTCCAGGAGTTCGGGCTTCATCACCTGACCGAGGGCAAGCTCGAACGTGCCTTTCCTGAGTTCAGACCTCTGTTGCCCAATTGCCGCTTCTACAACTGCCATCATCTGCAGGAACCGGGGTGTGCAATTCTCGAAGCGGTCGCCGACGGACGGATCGCACCGGCACGGCACGCGCTCTATGCGCAGCTCGTGCACGAGGCGAGTCAGATCGTACGGTGAACGCAGCGCGGTGCCCGAGCGGTCGTTCAGAGCGCCCCAAGCGACACATTGGCAATCCCTAACCAGCCGTACTCACTCGCCACGGATCTCCCCTCATGATGAAACTGATGCGCGCGCCGAATCTGCTGATCGGACAGCATTGGATCAATGTGCTGGCGACGGCGGGAATTCAATGTGAGCTGCACAACCGCTACCTGAACGGCGCGCTGGGTGAGATTCCCGCGGATCAGTGCGCGCCGGAACTGTGGCTCGTCGACGAACGCGACGAAGTGATAGCGCGCAAGCTCATCGACGTGGCGGCGCACGGTCCGAGCGCGGGCTCGCCGTCATGGCGTTGCGCTCAGTGCGGCGAGACGCTGGAGGCGCAATTCACTGTGTGCTGGCAATGCGGAACGGCGCGTAATCCGCTCGACGGGTAACGGTAGCAGCCGCCTCACCACGTGGCCGAAAAGCATCGAGGCCGGGATAGCCGGCCTCGATCGGAGTGTTGCTTTAGGGGTATCGCTACGCAGGCGACGTCGTCGCTTGGCTGACATCTGCCTCACGCGAGCCATACGGCAATCGTCAGCATCAGCAGCAGAATCATCCACAGGATCACGGCGCGCCACACCAGGCCCACCGCCGATTGCAGCGTACGCGGCGTACAGTCGTCGCCGACCTGCATCGGGCCGCCGTCACCCGTCGCCAGCGCATCGAGACTCGACGGCTCCGCGAGCGGTCCACTCAGGCGGGCGCCCAAGGCGCCGCTACCTGCCGCGAGCAACACGCCATCGTTGGTGTCGGGCCACTGGCGCGCATGATTGCGCCATGCATAAATGGCGTCCTCGAAATTGCCGACGATCGCAAAGCCCAGCGAGGTCAACCGTGCCGGCACCCAGTCGATTACAAAAAACGCCCGCTGCGCGAAACTGGAAAACGCCACAGTACGGTCATCTGCCGGGCGCGACCACGTCCGCGCCAGATACTCGGCGATCCGGTACAGCACCGCACCGGCCGGACCCACTGGCACAAGGAACCAGAAGAACACGCCGAACACGTGGCGGTGCGACGCCACCACCGCATGAATCAACGTATGACGCACGATCTCGCTGACCGGCATATCGACCGTATCGAGGCCCGTCCATTCATTGAGGATCTCCCGGGCGCGCGGCACGTCGTCGTTGTTGAGCGCGAGGTGGATATCCGTAAAGTAGTGGCTGAACTGGCGGAAGCCGAGCGTGAAATAGACGATCACGACGTTCCACAGGAACGCCAGCACGAAGTTGATGTGATACAGCACGTAGTAGACGAGCGCGACGGCCAGCGTCCACGGCACCACCACCACGAGCCACGCGAGCAGGCCGTGCTTGGGCTTACCGGCATCGAATCCGTGCGCCGCCGACTCCGCATGATATTGAAGCAGCGCAGACACCGGATTGTTCGGCGACAGCGCGCGTACCTGTTCAATGATCAGAGCCAGCAATACGGAGAAAAAAGTCATGCGGTGCGCCGTGCCATTCGAGTTTTTACGATTGTTTTATAACGATAGCACAGGGTCGGATGCGACTGAGCGCAGCGATGGTTGCAAAGCCGCGACACTCGGGCCCGTTCGTACCGCTCCATGCCGGTCATGCGGCGAGGAAGCGATAGAAGTTGCGTAACATACCCGCCGTTGCGCCCCAGATGAAGTAGTGTCCGGCTGCGTCGCCGCGCGGGTAAGGCATCGAAAAAAAGCGCCGCTCGCCGCCTTCCCAGCGAAACACCCGTACCTCATGATGAGCCGGATCCATCAGAAAGCGTAGCGGCACTTCGAAGACTTCGGCGACTTCGAGTGAGTCGGCCTCGACGGTAAATGGCGGATGCACGAGTCCCACCACCGGCGTGACGCGAAAACCCGTGCCCGTCAGATAGTCGGGCAACGAACCGAGTACCTCGACACGCTGAGGGTCCAGCCCGACTTCCTCTTGCGCCTCGCGCAGCGCGGTGGCCGTTGCGTTTGCATCGAACGGTTCGTGACGCCCACCGGGAAAGCTCACCTGGCCTGCATGATCGTTAAGGTGATCGGCACGCTGCGTGAGCAGCACCGTGAGACCTTCGTCGCGCACCACAAGTGGCACGAGTACCGCCGCAACCCGCGGGTCGTCGAACTCTTTCCAACGCGCATCCGCCGCCTCCGGCGTCCATGACAGGCGCTGCTCGAAGCGGGCACGCAACCCGTCGGGCGTCAGACGCGCGGGGGCAATCGCTGGCAGATCGTCGCCCGTCGATTCGACAGGCAGGGTTTCGGGTTCGAAGACGGGGCGGGTCAACGGGACTCTCGGAGCGAGCTTGTATAGGACATGCCGCTATTTTGACCCAACAAAGAAAAAAGCACCCGCGAAGGGTGCTTTTTCTTACAGCTCTTACGCTTAGGAAGCAGCGCGGTCTTTCGAGACCAGCTTTTCCTTGATCCGAGCTGACTTGCCCGAACGGTCGCGCAGATAGTACAGCTTCGCACGACGCACATCGCCACGACGCTTCACGACGATGCTTGCCAGCAGCGGCGAGTACGTCTGGAACGTACGCTCGACGCCTTCGCCCGACGAAATCTTGCGGACGATGAACGACGAATTCAAACCACGGTTACGCTTGGCGATCACGACGCCTTCGTAAGCCTGAACACGCTTACGCGTGCCTTCAACCACGTTCACGCTGACGATCACCGTGTCGCCGGGGGCGAATTCGGGGATGGTCTTCTCGCCGAGGGCGCGCGCGATTTCTTCCTGCTCGAGTTTTGCAATCAGATTCATCACTGACTCCTAGTGCCATCTTGTCGGCGTTCGTACCTGCCTCGCAGAAAACTGCTTGGCTACGGCCCCGATAGAGGATGGGTTCACATCAGGCACCGTACACGCATGTGCGGCGCCGCCTATTCGCTAGTGACACCGGGGCTTTACGCCTTCGATGCTTCCTTCGCGAGACTTGCAAGCCATGCCTCATCGACACGGCTCAACATCTTGTTCTTTCTGGCCTTTTCGATCAGATCGGGCCGCTTGTTGAACGTGTTGCGCAACGCTTCGCGCCGGCGCCACAACTCGATCTCCGCATGATGGCCGCCAAGCAGCACATCGGGCACACGCACGCCCTCGTATTCCTCGGGACGCGTGTAATGCGGACAATCCAGCAGCACGTCGACAAAACTATCCTGCACTGCCGATTGCGAGTCGTTCAGCACGCCAGGCAACTGACGCACCACAGCGTCCATCAAGGCCATCGCCGGCAATTCGCCGCCCGACAGCACGAAGTCGCCGAGGCTCACTTCTTCGTCGACACACCGGTCGATCAGGCGCTGGTCGATCGCTTCATAGCGGCCGCACAACACGATCAGGCCAGGTTCCGCGGCAAATCCCATCACCCGCTCGTGATTGAGCGTCGCCCCTTGCGGGGACATCATCAAGACGCGCGAACCGGTAATGCCCTGCTCTGCCTGCGCGGCTTTCGCCGCGCCGATCGCGTCTTCCAGCGGCCGGCCCAGCATCACCATGCCTGGGCCACCGCCATATGGGCGATCGTCGATAGTGCGATAGTTGTCGGTTGTGAAATCGCGCGGATTCCACGTACGCAAACCATAGCGCTCCTGCTTCGCCGCGCGACTGGTAATGCCCCAGTCGGTCAGCGCACGAAACATCTCAGGAAAGAGCGTGACGACATCGAACTGCATCGCTCTCTCCAGTCATCGAGCTCGTTTAATAGTCGGCTTCCCAGTCGACGGTGATCTGCTTCGCCTTCTGGTCCACCGTTTTGACATAGACACCAACGAACGGGATCAAGCGCTCGCCAGTCACCGGCTTACCGTCTTTATCGGTAGCTGGGTATTCGATGCGCAACACCGAATGCGCACCGTTGTCGATCATGTCGGCCACCTTGCCGAGGGCGACCCCGGTCAGGTTCACGACATCCAGGCCGAGCAGGTCGACCCAGTAAAATTCGTCAGCTTCCAGTGCCGGGAAATCGCTGCGACAGATGTACACGCGAGTGCCACGCAGTGCGAGCGCCTCGTCGCGGTCAGCCGTGCTGCCCAGATGGGCCACAATGCTGTCGCTGTGAATCTTTGCCTGCAACGCCGGCGCCGAAGTGCGCTCGTGACCTTTCATCAGCCACCAGCGTTTCGCGCTCAACAACGCGTCGCCACCTCGCCCGGCATCCGCATGCGCGGCTACCTTGACCCAGCCCTTGAGGCCGTAGGCATCGACGATCGCGCCCACTTCGACAGCGTCGTCCGGCCAGCTTTCGGCCGTTTCGGCGCGCATGGCTGCAGCGCTCGAATCAACTACGGCATCGGACTTAGCTTTGCCCTGGGCGCGTTCGACCGGCTTGCGGACGAATGCGCCGAACGGTGCCTGACCCGATGCTTGACTTGACGCCCGAGCACCCGGACCCGCCTTGGCGCGACCTGAACTTCCCGAATCACGCTCAGACATGAAAACACCTCAAGGCGAAGCTCGCTGCTACCTTCGACGTTTGCTGTTTTAGCAAAACACGCAGCAAAAATCGCGCATCCGACACCTCGCGCAAGCTGCGCGAGCCGCCAGCGATGCACATGCTAGCTACCATTAAGCAGCCGGCTGCGCCTTTTGCGCTACCTTCACGAGACGCTCGACCGTCGGCGACAGTTGTGCGCCAACGCCTTGCCAATACGTCAGGCGGTCTTGAGCGATACGCAGCGACTCACCCTTCGTAGCGATCGGGTTGTAGAAGCCAACGCGTTCGATGAAGCGGCCGTCACGACGGTTACGCGAATCGGTTGCGACGATGTTGTAGAACGGGCGCTTCTTGGAGCCGCCACGAGCCAAGCGGATGATGACCATACTAGAATCCTTGAAAACCGGGGTTCGGAACCACTGAAACACGCGATTATAGCGGGAAACTGAAGCCATAACAAACACTTACCGGGATAAACTGACATTCGCGGTTGCGCTGGTCATACAGTCCAGCCGGCCAGGGCCCGTCAGATCGCCCGAATAACCGGATGGAGAGCCCGTGAAACCTGCCCTCATCGCCGCGCTGTCCGTTGCGCTTTTCGCCCGGCTCCAGCTTGCCACACAAGCGGGCGCGACGCGCGCCGGCCGCTATCTGGCAGCCGCCCTGCTGTTGGTCCTCACCGGCCCGGCGCTTGCCGCCCTGCCCATCGAGCGGCTCAAGCTGCCGCCGGGTTTCCATATCGAAGTGCTCTCCGATGAGGTTCCGAGTGCGCGCGAGATGGCGCTTTCGCCGAACGGCGTGTTGTACGCCGGCAGCCTCGACGGCCACGTCTATGCGCTCGAATTGCGTGACGCGCACGTCGTTGCGCGGTACGTGATTGCGTCCGGACTGGAGATGCCGGCCGGCGTGGCATGGCGCGACGGGGCGCTCTACGTGTCGGCGGTGTCGGAGATCCTGCGTTTCGATGCGATCGACACCCATTTAAATGACCCGCCCAAACCGGTTGTCATCAACGGCAAGCTGCCCACCGATCGCCATCACGGCTGGAAATTCATCGCTTTTGGCCCGGACGGCAAGCTCTATGCGCCACAAGGCGCGCCCTGCAATATCTGCCTTCCGGACCGCGATCGCTACGCCATGATCGGGCGGATGGATCCGGACGGAAGCCATTATGAGACCGTCGAACGCGGCATACGCAATACGGTGGGCTTCGCCTGGCATCCGGTCACCCACGAACTTTGGTTCACCGACAACGGCCGCGACATGATGGGCGACGACGTCCCGGACGACAAACTCAACCGCGCTCCGCAAGCCGGCATGGATTTCGGCTATCCGTACTGTCACGGCGGCGACACGCCCGACCCCGAGTACGGCAAGGACCACCCCTGCAGCGCCTTCACGCCGCCCGCGCTTAAACTTGGCGCCCACGTCGCGTCGCTTGGCATGCGGTTTTATACCGGCTCGATGTTCCCCGCTGCGTATCGCAACAACATCTTTATCGCTGAGCACGGCTCCTGGAACCGCAGCAAGAAAGTCGGCTACCGGGTCATGCGCGTCGTGACCGATCCGGACGGCAGCGGCATCCATCAGGAGGCCTTCGTCCAAGGCTGGCTGATGCCCGATGAAAGCGTCTGGGGCCGCCCGGACGACGTTCTGCCGATGCCCGACGGTTCTTTGCTGATCAGCGACGACTATGCGGGCGCGATTTATCGCGTGACGTACATGGCGCCCTGACAACCGACGAATGCTGTCCATCAGGGTGCGGCATGACCTTCGCCCCACGCCGGGGCGTAGAATGCGCGTCGGTCCGCGCACCGTTGCGCGCCGGTCCTTGCGACCGCCTGTCACTGAACTCTCGCCCACATGTCCACCCGCGTTTCGAATTCCCCACGCTTCAGGTCCAAGACGATGACCGCCGCGCTCGCCTTCTTCTTCGGCAGCCTCGGCGCGCACCGCTTCTATCTATATGGCCAGCGTGACGTGTACGGCTGGATCCATCTCATCTGCACCCTGGCCGGCATTCCAGGCGTTCTGCTGCTGGTCGCCAGCGAGCGGACCTCGGCGCTCGGTTGGGTACTAGCGGTTCCAGGCGCCATCTCGCTGTTCGCCGCATTCCTTGTGGCGATCGTCTACGGCCTGCGTCCCGATGAGAAATGGGACGCGCAATTCAACCCGCAGGCCCAGCAACGCAGCCGCTCCGGCTGGGCTGTGATTTTCGTGGTGATCTTTTCGCTGTTCATCGGCGCGATGCTGCTCATGACAGGCCTTGCCGTGTCGTTCCAGACCTATTTCGAGTCGCAGGTCCAGGCGGCCAAGACGCTGTCTCAATAGCAGACCGGCGCCATCGTTGTACTGCGGGCTCCGCCGTCTAGAACAGATTCATTTGCGGATCGTCACGCGCCGGGGCTAACGGCGCGGCCGGGCCCGCGCGCACAAAGTGCGACATATCCAGAATACCGTGGCGGCGCTCGTTCAGCCCGAGTCGGCGCGCCGCCTGATGAAACCGCTGCTTGAGCAGATCGGCCCACAAGCCCTCGCCCTTCATGCGGGTCGCGAAGTTGGCGTCATAATCCTTGCCGCCGCGCATGTCGCGCACGCGGCTCATTACCCGCTCCGCGCGATCCGGAAAATGCGCCGCGAGCCAGTCCTTGAAGAGCGGCGCAACTTCCCACGGCAAGCGCAGCACGATATAGCTGGCAATGCTTGCCCCGGCTTCGGCACACGCCTCCAGGACCCGCTCCATGTCCGGCTCGGTGACGAACGGAATCACCGGCGCAATGCTCACCCCAACCGGAATGCCGGCTTCGCTCAGCGTGCGGATCGTGCGCAGCCGGCGCGCCGGCGTGGCCGCGCGCGGTTCGAGCGTGCGGGCGATGTCTGCATCCAGGGTGGTAATAGTGATGGCCGCCATGAATTGCCCGCGCGCCGCCATAGGCGCCAGCAGATCCAGATCGCGCTCGATCAGCGACGATTTCGTAATAGCCGCGAACGGATGGCCGCGCGCGCTCAGCACTTCAATCACCCGCCGTGTGAGGCGCAACTCGCGCTCGACGGGCTGCCAGGCGTCGGTATTGACACCCAACGCGATCGGCTCGGGCACGTACGACTTCTTCGATATCTCGCGCTCCAGCAGTTCCGGTGCATTGACCTTGGCATAGATGCGGCTCTCGAAATCGAGCCCCGGCGACAAGCCCAGATAACTATGCGTGGGCCGCGCGAAGCAGTAGATGCAACCATGCTCGCACCCTCGATACGGGTTGAGCGACACGCTGAAGGGAATGTCCGGCGACGCGTTGCGGGTCAGAATGGTTTTCGCCCGCTCGTCGAAGACCTGCGTGCGCAGTGCGGGCGGTCCGCCCTCTCCCTCTTCTTCCTCGTGCACCATCCAGCCGTCGTCGACCGTTTCACGCTGGTCGACTTCATAGCGGCCCTGCAGGTTGGTCACGGCACCACGCCCCTTGCGTGGCGCTGGTGGAGCGATCGGATATTCGGGGACGGAATCGGTCACAGTGAAGTCCAGCGCAAGCGAACAACGAAACGAGAGCGGAAACGAAAAAAGCTCAAACAATACTGTATAAATATACAGTGTTTGAGCCGTTTGTCGAGCCCTGTCTTGCGCTGCCTGCGGCGGCTTACTCGCCGACCGCAATCGTCAAGGTTTCCTTGATTTCTTCCATCACCACGTAGCTCTTCGACTGCACCGCGCCCGGCAGTTGCAGCAGGATGTCGCCAAGCAGCTTCCGGTAATCGGCCATCTCGCCGATGCGCGCCTTGATCAGGTAGTCGAAGTCGCCCGAGACCAGATGGCACTCCAGCACCTCGGGAATCTTCTGCACTTCGCGGCGAAACTGGTCGAACATGTTGCCGCTCTTGTGGTCGAGCGTAATCTCGACGAACACCAGCAGCGCCGCACCCAGCTCGGCCGGGTTCACGCGGGCGTGATAGCCGGTAATGACGCCGTCGCGCTCCATGCGCTTGACCCGTTCGATACACGGCGTAACCGACAGCCCGACCTGCTCCGCGAGGTCTTTCATCGCCATCCGGCCGTCCTGTTGCAGCAGCTTGAGGATCTTGTGATCGAGCTTGTCTAGCGCACGTATCGGATGACGCTGAGTTCGCATGGTCTTTTTACTGAAAATCAGAAAAATACAATAACAAAACCTACCTGACAGTCAATAGTATAGCGGATAACACTGGGCTGAAAGCGTATCACCTCGTTAATCGAACTATTTGAGAGCGAGTTGTGCCATCCACGGACGCGCAAGCCCCAAAGAACCTTCTGGAGCAGCTATGCGAGTCGTTATTTTGGGTAGTGGTGTCGTCGGGGTGACGAGCGCTTATTATCTTGCGCGCGCGGGTCACGAGGTGACTGTGATCGACCGCGAAGCCGGTCCAGCGCTCGAAACGAGCTTTGCCAACGCTGGCCAGATTTCACCGGGCTACGCGTCGCCGTGGGCAGCACCAGGCGTGCCGCTGAAGGCCGTCAAATGGATGTTCCAGAAACACGCGCCGCTTGCCATCCGGCTTGACGGCACGCAATTCCAGCTGCAGTGGATGTGGCAGATGCTGCAGAACTGCACGTCCGCGCGCTACGCCGTGAACAAGGGCCGCATGGTGCGTCTCGCCGAATACAGCCGCGACTGCCTGCAAGCGCTGCGCGCCGATACCGGCATTCAATACGAAGGCCGCACGGGCGGCACGCTGCAACTGTTCCGCACGCAACAGCAATTCGATGGCGCGGCGAAAGACATCGCCGTGCTGAAAGACGCTAACGTACCGTATGAGTTGCTGACATCGGCCGAACTGGCGCGCGCCGAGCCGGCGCTCGCCGCGACCGCGCACAAGCTGACCGGCGGCCTGCGTCTGCCGGGCGACGAAACCGGCGATTGCCAGCTCTTCACCACGCGGCTCGCCGCAATGGCTGAGGAACTGGGCGTAACGTTCCGCTACAACACGCCAATCGACGCGCTTGGCATGGCGGGCGGCCGGATCTCCGGCGTGAAATGCGGTAATGAACTGGTCCGCGCCGACGCGTTCGTCGTGGCACTGGGTTCGTATTCGACGAAGTTCCTGTCGGATATCGTCAAGATTCCGGTCTACCCGTTGAAGGGCTATTCGATCACGGCACCTATCGTCAATGCGGCCGCCGCGCCGGTGTCGACCGTGCTCGATGAAACCTACAAGATTGCGATCACGCGTTTCGATGACCGCATCCGCGTCGGCGGCATGGCGGAAATTGTCGGCTTCGACAAGTCGCTGCTCCAGGCGCGCCGCGAAACGCTCGAAATGTGCGTGAACGATCTGTTCCCCGGCGGTGGCGACACGGCCAAGGCCAGCTTCTGGACCGGCCTGCGCCCGATGACGCCGGACGGCACACCGATCGTCGGCCGCACGCCCGTGTCGAACCTGTTCCTCAACACCGGCCATGGCACGCTCGGCTGGACGATGTCCTGCGGTTCGGGGCAACTGCTCGCCGACCTGATCTCGGGCAAGCAGCCTGCCATCCAGTCGGACGATCTGTCGGTGCATCGCTATCTGGGCGAAACCGTTGGTACGACGCGTCCTGCGTACGCCTGATTAATTTCGGGCGGTCCTGGCCCAAGGCGTTGATGTCATGCCGGCCAGACGAAAAGACGGCACCTCTGCGGGTGCCGTTCTCTTTTGCATGATCTGATCGATTGACGACGCAATGCGTCAATCAGAGTGCAACGTCAGAACTGATCTTCCGACAACGCCAGCACACCCTCATCGCCCTTCGCGCTGACAATCGACGCTTCCAGCGCCGACGCCTGCGGCAGAACGTGCTCCGCGTAGAACTGCGCAGTCGCGATCTTCGCGCC
>NZ_JBNDMQ010000013.1:0-224436 GCF_050436665.1 Paraburkholderia sp. EB58
TCGAGCCCGGTCGCGATGCGGCCGGCCGTGATGCGGTCGATCTGCTCGCGGCGCTCGACTTCCTGCTGCGCGATATCGTGTAGCACGTAAAGCCGCGCAAGCTGGTTATAGCTGCGAGCGAGCGCGGTCGTGAGCGTGAGCTTGACGACTTCCGCATCGGCCTGGCTGGCCTGCACCTGGGAGACTGCCGACTTCAGCGTTTCGCGATTCTTGCCCCACAGATCGAGATCGTATGAAAGGCTCAACAGTGCGCTGTTCTGGGTTTGCCAGGTGCCTGCATAGGGTGGCGGTATTTCCGACGTGCCGCTGAACTGCTGGCGCGTGAGCGAATAATCGGCGTCGACGCGCGGCATCGTGCTGGCCTTCGCAATACCCGCATAGGCCTGCGCTGCGGCGATGCGGGCGCGCGCCTGCGCAATCGTCGGGCTGCCCTTGAGAGCTTCCTCGATGAGGGTCTTCAGTTGCGCGTCGCCGAACTGGTCGGCCCAGTCGGCCGCGGGCCAGTGACCGCTTTCGGCCGGCAGGCTTTGTGTGGTCGCGAACTGTTGCGGCTGGGCCATCTGCTGGTCGCCGTGGATGCCCGCATAGTTGACGCATGCAGAGAGCACCGCCGTGAGGATCACCGACAGCCCCGCTTTTAGCGCGCGGGTACCGCTGCCGGATTGAGGAATCTGCGCTTTCATTTTCGGACCTGTCAGATTAATGGTTAAAAAATAGGAAGAAGCATTTTTGTCAGTTCTTCCCGTCCGGGCAGCGCGCTGCTCAATGACCACCCGCGCCCGCTGCTGCCTTCGCGCCAGCCTTGCTGGGCTTGGTAATCCAGATGAGCGGAATGATCACGATAAAGGTCACCGCCGACAGCAAGAACACATCGTTCACGCCGAGCATTGCCGCCTGCGCGCTTAATTGCGCTTCGAAAAGGTTCTGCGCTTTGAAGACATTCGCGTGCAGCGTCGTCTGAATCCCGGCAAGCGCATGCACATAGGCCGGGTTATTCACGCTGGTCAGCTCGGCGAGTCGTGCATGGTGCTGGATGGTCCGGTCATTCCATATGGTGCTCATGATCGAGGTGCCCGCCGCGCCGGCGAAGACGCGCGCGAAGCTCGACAGGCCGGCGGCAGCCGGGATCTTCTCCGGCGGCAAGCCCGACAGAATGATGGCCGTGAGCGGCGTGAAGAACAGCGCCATCGGGATGCCCTGCAGCAACGTTGGCAGAACGAGCGTGTAGGGGTCGACGTCCGTCGTGTACCACGAGCGCATCAGGAACACGCCCGCAAAGCAGAGGAAGGCGAGTGTCGCCAGTACCCGCGTGTCCGATTTCGGCATGATCTTGCCCATCACCGGCGCAAGGAATATGGCGAGGATACCGAGCGGCGCAATGATCAGCCCCGCATCGACGGCCGGGTAGCCCAGGCTTTCCTGAATCCACGTGGGCAGGATCACGAGGTTGGAAAAGTAGAGCGCGTACCCGATCGAGATCGCAATAGTGCCGCCCAGGAAGTTTCGTCCCTTGAACAGACGCAGATCGACGATCGGCTTGGCTTCGGTCAGCTCCCAGATCACGAAGAACAGGAACGTGATCAGCACGACGATAGCGAGCGCCCAGATCACCGGCGAATTGAACCAGTCGAGATCCTTGCCCTTGTCGAGCATGATCTGCAGCGAGCCCACCCAGACGATCAGCGACAGAAGCCCCACCTTGTCGACCGGCAGCTTGCGCGACGGCGTTTCGCGCTTGCGGTAGAGCGCCCAGATCACTGCGGCGGCAAACAGGCCAACCGGCACATTGACGTAGAAGATCCACGACCAGCTGTAGCTGTCGGTGATCCAGCCGCCGAGCGCGGGGCCAGCGACCGGCCCGACCGTTGCGGTCATCGCCCACAGCGACAGCGCGCTCGCGCTCTTGTTCTTCGGAAACGTGCTGAGCAGAAGCGCTTGCGAGAGCGGTATCATCGGCCCCGCCACTGCGCCTTGTATGACGCGGGCCACGAGCAGAGAGGGCAAATTCGGCGCGAGGCCGCACACCGCGGAAGCCACTACGAACAGCAAAATCGAGGCCACGAAGAGCCGCACCTGCCCGACCCGCTGTGTCAGCCAGCCGGTCAGCGGAATTGCCACCGCGTTGGCCGCGGCGAACAGCGTGATGACCCACGTGCCTTCGTCGACCGACACACCCAGGTCGCCGGACATCGTCGGGATCGCGACGTTGGCGATCGACGAGTCCAGCACATTCATGAAGGTGGCGAGGGCCACGGCGAATGCGCCCAGCGCGAACTGCCAGCCAGTCAATGGCGCCGGGGCGCTCGCGTTCTTTGGCGGGTTCATGTTGCGTCCTTTAAGAGGCTTGATGGCCGGCTGTAATCAAGCCGTCGTCAGGTATCTGATTTGTCAGATATTGAGTTAAAGAATTCGTCCGAAACGGACCATTCCTGCCACACCGGAAAGTTGAAAGGCTACGCAAGTCCGGTCTGTCGCGGTAGATCCGTGTCAAGCGAATCTGTGTCGCCGAATGAGCAACGCCACTGGCAGCGTAAGTCTTCAACCCGGTCGATACAGCCGCAGCGCGTCAGTCATGACCGGGAGCTTACGGTCGACTGGGAGCGCCGAAATGTTCGATTAGCATCTCGATGAGCACGCGCACCTTGCGGGGTGGATGCGCGCCGGGAGGGCGGATAACGTAAATTCCGGCCTCTGGAACGGGAAATCGGCGCATGATCGGAACGAGCGCGCCAGAGGCCACATGATCGTCCGTCAGGAAATCGGGAAGTGACGTAATACCTAGACCGGCGACCGCAGCAGCGACAAGAGCGTGGCCGTTGTTAGCGGTGAACCGCCCGCGCGGGTTGATGGTTATAACGCTGCGGTCATCAATGAACCTCCATATCTCGGCATTTTGGCAGAGCGCTTCATGGTTCATGATCTCGTCTGGAGTTTGGGGTTCTCCATGCGTTCGAATATATGCTGGGCTGGCCACCAGCTTGCCGAATATGGGACCGATACGACGTGCGATCAGATTGGAATCCGCGAGGTGGCCTATGCGGATGGCTGCGTCGAATCCCTCGTTTACAACGTCGACGAAATGATCGCTGAAGGAGGTTTGAAGTTGCAGAAGTGGATGTTGTTTTGCCAGGTCGGCGAGTAGCGGTGCGAGGTGGGTCGCGCCGAACGATACGGGTGCCGCAATCCTAAGGCGTCCGCGCAGCTCGCCAGTCGGAAGGATGGTTTCTCGCGCCAGGTCCAATTCGGCGCAGACGCGTGCTGCGTATTCACGAAAAGTGGCCCCCGCTTCCGTCAACGTTGCACCGCGTGTGGTACGCGACACGAGTTGGACGGACAAGTCGCTCTCCAGCCTCGCGAGTCTGCGACTGACGACTGATTTCGACAGACCTAATCGCCGCGCTGCGGGTGTAACGCCGCCTGCGTCGGCCACCTCAACGAACGTTTGCAGATCTTCAATGTCAAGCATTCCTGTTCTCGTATTTTTGCCCAAGAGGCCTTTGACGGGCACCGATCTACCTGCGCGGTAAAGACGCCGACGTCATCGAGCTGAGTATATCGTCGTCTGACATACGCGAGCGAACGACACTGAGGGGTGATAGGAGACGTGTTTGCAAAGACTCTACATTTTCACCGAGATCGCACGCGTATCGGGGCACGTGAGGATATCGCCGTGCATTGTCGGTAAGGCTAAAGCTTTTTATAAATGAGACGTAAACCAGATGGATAGGGCTGGGATTCCCCCTGCATCGAGTCAGCCAGCCGGAAACTGCGCGGTGTACCGTAGTCTTCTTTGGAGGTATCAGTGAAAGGAATCGTATTCAATCTGCTTGAAGAGGTCGTCACCCGCACGCATGGCGAGCATATCTGGGATGCGTTGCTGGACGCGGCAGAACTGAGCGGTTCGTATACCTCCTTGGGCAGCTATCCCGACGAGCAGATGGGCAAGCTCGTACAGGCAGCGTCCAATGCGTTGAACGTCACTCCCGGGGAGGTATTGCGCTGGTTCGGCCAGGAGGCGATGCCGCTGCTCGCGCAACGCTATCCGACTTTCTTTCTTGGCCATCAGTCGAGCCGACCGTTCATCGTAAGCGTGAATCAGATCATTCACCCTGAGGTACGCAAGCTCTACGCTGGAGCGGACGTCCCGGTGTTCGATTTCAGCGACGGACCGGACGGTGCGTTGATGCTCGGGTATCGGTCACCGCGTAAGTTGTGCGCCTTGGCTCAGGGATTTATCGAAGGCGCCGCAGCGCACTTTCACGAGTCCGTGGCAGTGGAACATCAGACTTGCATGCACGACGGAGACGCCGAGTGCCGGATGCGCCTCTCGTTCTCCACCAACGGGGCCGGATAAATGGTTGGGGCCGCTGTCGAAGATGTTGCTGAACAGCTAGCGCGGGTGCAGCGGCGGCTGGACCGGGAGCGCCAGGCACGCTTTGAAGCTGAAGCAATTGCCGAGCGCGGCCTGAGGGAGCTTTATGAGCGGCAACAGGAACTCCAGTTGCTAGAAGCAATCGCTGGCGCCGCCAACCAGATGAGTTCGGTGCAGGAGGCCCTGCAGTTTGCGGTCACGCACATCTGCCAGTTCACGGGATGGCCACTGGGGCATGCCTATGTTACTGAGACTGACGGAGCGTCCCGTCGTTTGCGTCCTATTGCCGTCTGGCATGGCGCCAATCTTGCGCGAATACATGATTTCCTGCAGGCCACTGAGCAGATGATCTTTGCTTCGGGCGTCGGACTGCCCGGGCGAGTGCTGGCCACAGGCGCACCTGTATGGATTCCCGATGTGACCGAAGACAGCAATTTTCCTCGGGCGCCATCTGCTCGCCACGCGGGTCTAAAGGCGGCATTTGCGTTTCCGGTGTTGGCGGGAAGCGAGGTGATGGCGGTCCTCGAGTTCTTCACTGATCGCATCGCGCCACTCGACGAGCTGCTCCAGCGCTTGATGTCGCAAGTGGGAACCCAGCTCGGTCGCGTGATTGAGCGCCAGCGTGCCGAGGACCGGCTCGTCCACCGAGCCTTCCATGACTACCTGACGGAGTTGCCCAATCGGGCGATGTTTCTTGACCGTCTCGGGCGCGCCGTCGCGCGTCAGCGGGAAGACTCCGATTATCAGTTCGCAGTTTTGTTTATCGACCTCGACCGCTTCAAGGTCATCAACGACAGCCTGGGACATCTGGCCGGCGACCAGCTCATTGCCCAGGTCGCCGGACGCTTCCTGGCGTCGCTGCGTCGGGAAGACACGGTGTCCCGCTCCGGCACAGAGGCTGGCCCCTATGCCAGTTTCTCCGCCGGAACGCTGGCGCGCCTGGGCGGAGACGAATTCACGATACTGCTCGACAATATGCATTCGCCGCACGATGCCGAGCAGGTGGCGCAGCGTATCCAGGATGCACTCAAACGGCCGTTCGAACTGGATGGGCAGGAGGTGTATACATCCGCGAGCATTGGGATCGCCACAAGCGCTGTGCACTACGCGTCGGCAACCGAAGTGCTGCGTGATGCCGACCTCGCTATGTACCAGGCCAAGATGCGCGGTAAAGCCCGGCATGAGGTATACAACGAGACCATGCATCAAAGCGCCATGGCGCGCCTGAGACTTGAAACGGATCTGCGCCATGCGCTGCTCAACCAGGAGTTCGTGGTTCACTACCAACCGATCGTCTCACTCAAGACTCGTGAAGTGGCGGGCTTTGAGGCCTTGGTCCGCTGGCAGAAGTCCCCTGCGGAGCTGATCCATCCGGGGGAATTCATCTCGGTCGCGGAAGACACGGGGCTGATTCTATTCCTCGGGATGTGGGTGCTAAGGGAAGCTTGCCGAACGCTGTGCAACTGGCAGAAAGCGTTTCCGCGCGACAAACCGTTGACTGTGAGCGTGAACGTGTCGGCCCGCCAGTTCAGCCAGCCCGATCTGGTGCAGCAGATTCGCCAGATCATCGAGGAGACCGGCGTGGATCCGGCAACTGTCACGTTGGAAATTACCGAGAGCGTGACAATGAGCGACGCCGAGCACGCAATCCGCGTACTGTCACAACTGCGTGAGATCGGGGTCCGCTTCAGCATCGATGATTTCGGCACCGGCTACTCGTCGTTGAGCTATCTGCATCGCCTGCCGCTGGACATTCTCAAGATTGACCGCTCGTTTATCTCAGCGATGAGCGAGGGCGGCGAGAGCCTGAGCATCGTCCGTACCATCATGCGGCTGGCGAAGGACCTGGGTATCGACGTGGTCGCCGAGGGCACGGAGACGATCGCCCAACTCGACCATTTGAGTGCTTTGGACTGCGAGTTCGGCCAAGGGTATTATTTTTCCCGTCCGCTTGACGCCTCCGGCATACGTGAGTTGCTCAAGACGCCAGGGCGATTTTCTGAATGATGCGGTACTCCGGCCTTCTATCCTGACGCACTTGCCAAGCTGATTCTCGACATCATCTCCTCCGCTAGCCTTGCGCAGAACGTCCGGTTTCATCAAGCCACTGAACGATGTTACGCACCGTATCGCCATAGAAGGTGCGATACAACTCCTCCGACACGTAGCCGATGTGAGGCGTCGCGAGCACGTTGGGCAATTCGCGCAGAGGGTGCGGGTTGTCGAGCGGCTCGACATCGTATACATCCAGCGCGGCGCCGGCAATCTGACCGGTCGTGAGTGCCGCAAGCAGTGCTGCATGGTCGACGATTGGTCCCCTGGACGTGTTAATCAGCCGGCTTGTAGGTTTCATCTGCGCGAGTTCCGTCGCGCCGACCAACCCTTGGGTTCGCTCGCTAAGCCGTACATGGATCGACAGGAAATCTGCCGTAGAGAACAGCACATCCTTGCTGACTAGCTGCGCGCCCTTTTCCGCGGCACGCTCCGCCGTCAGGTGCTGGCTCCACGCTATAACGTTCATTCTGAATGCTCGCCCGATGATGCCGACGGCCGAGCCGATATGGCCGAGACCAAGCAATCCGAGCGTCTTGCCCGCCAGTTGTTCGCCGAGCGCAACCTGCCAGCCTCCCTGACGCAGTGAGCGATTCTCGAGGGGAATATTGCGGGCCATCGCGAGAATCAGGCCCCAGGTCAACTCAATCGTCGGCGTAGACGAATAGCCCGTATGACGAATTTCGATGCCGCGTTCCGCAGCGGCATCCTGATCGATCGACGCATTCCCAGGGCCGGTCGAGGCGATCAGCTTCAGGTTCGGCAAGCTCTCGATGACTACGCGGTGCAGCGGTGTGCGCTCTCGCATCACGCATACGACATCGAACGGTCGCAGGCGTTGAATCAGGTTCCCGACGTCGGCGACGTGGTCGTTGAACACCGTAATGTCTGCGAGGTTTTCAAGGGGCGACCAGTCTGCCATGCTGAGCGCGACGCTCTGATAGTCGTCGAGGACCGCGACCTTGATGGGAAATTTAAGGTTCATGTTGCGTGCTCCATGAATTGTTGACCTTGTTGCCGTTAGCAGGGCAGCTCATCACACATTGTCCTGGTACTTCTCGATGTGGTCGACCAGCATGCGCGCAGGAAGCGGCAGCGTGTCGAAATTGCGCGCGATGATCGACAGCGGCCGTAGCGACCACGGTTCGTCAAGCTCAACGACGCGAAACGGCGCCGAATGCAGATACGGTGTCACGCTTCCCATGGGGAGTACTCCAATGCCGAGACCCGCACTGACCATGTTGCGTACGCCCTCGAAGCTTGTCACCTCGATACGCACGCGAAGCCGCTTACCGGCACGCTCAGCCGCGGCGCGACACAATTTCGAAATCGACGTACCGTACGGCATGCTGACGACATCATCCTCCAGCGCTTCCGCGAAGGTCATGCTTGCGTGCCCGGCAAGCCGATGATCCGCCGGCACGATCACGACCAGCTTATCGATGCTGTACGGACGCCACTGCAGATCGCGGAGGGAATCCTCGGTGGCCGAGCAGATGCCGAGATCGGCGACGCCGCTTGCGATCGCCTGCACTACTTCATCGCTCGATTTCTCGACCATATCGATCCGAACTTTCGGATTTGCGCGCAGAAAGGAGCGCAGCACACCGGGCAGATACTGAACCATGGCGGTGAAGTTCACATAAATGCGCGTATGCCCCCTCAATCCTGCCGAATATTCAGACAATTCGTCCGAAATTTGCTGCAAGTGCTCATTGAGCCGTTTCGCGTGATGATAGAGCGCCTCGCCCGCAGGCGTAGCCTGAACACCGCGGCTGTGCCGATATAACAGCGGCGTGCCGGCGTCGTCTTCAAGGTCTGATACGCGCTTACTGACGGCCGATGCCACGATATGCGTGCGCGCTGCCGCCGCAGCAATGCTGCCCTCCTCGATAACAGCCACGAAAATCCGCAGGGACTCCATGTCGAGTCGCAACGGTCGATCTGCTGAGACACGCATCTTCACTCCTTCGTGTTGGATATCCGGCCGTTTAGTACCCATCGCAATTGGCGATGCCTCTATTGAACATTGAGAAATTCTCAATACGCACGGCAACCGGCATCCTATGCGCCATGGAGTTCGATCCTGGCAGGACCATCGGTCGAGGCGCGGGGCCGGGCAATGTCCATCGCGATTCTATGTCGAGGAGGCGACGTTGTGCTGGCGGCCGATGGATGTGGCACGCTGTAGTACAAGCCGATGCACGGCCGGAACGCATGAAAACGCTCTTGAAGACAGGAAGGAGACAAAAGATGGAACACAAGCAACTTACTTTGAGCCCGCGGTCTCATTGGTACGAGGGGCTCACTGGGATGCACTGGCGTGTGCTGAAGGCGAGCTTTCTCGGCTGGATTTTCGACGGCTACGAGGCACTGGCACTCGTCGTGGTTCTGGGGCCGATGATGCATTCCGTGCTGTCGCCGGAGCAAGCCGCATCCCCTACAACGTACGCGGGTCTGGTTATCGGCATCACATTGCTTGGCTGGGGGGCGGGGGGATTGGTCGGTGGGATTCTCGCGGACTATATCGGACGCAAGCGGATGATGCTCTGGTCCGTCTTCCTGTATGCGATGTTTTCGGGTTTGACCGCGTTCTCGCAAACCTTTTGGGTGTTGTGTGGGCTGCGTTTCCTGACTGGCCTCGCCATGGGCAGCGAATGGAGCACGGGCGTCGCGCTGCTGTCGGAAACCTGGCCGGAGCGGGCTCGTGCGAAAGGGGCGGGCTTTCTGCAATCAGGCTTTGGCTGGGGCACGATGATCGCGGCGGTCGTGTGGTATGCGCTTTCGTCAACGCATCCCCTCGGTGCCGAAAGCTGGCGGTTGATGTTTGTGCTTGGCGCAGTGCCCGCGTTTTTCGTGCTGTACATCCGACGCGGGGTCAGCGAGTCGGAGAAATGGCAAGCCGCGGTGCGCGAGAAACGCTGGAGCGCGACGAGTGCCCAGCCGGCTGCAGGCAACGCGCCCGCATCCGACAAGCGCCCGTTCACGCTCACTCAACTGTTCAGTGAACCCGTCGCGCTGCGCCGCACGTTGCTTCTGCTCGTGCTGTCGATCGTCACGACCGTCGGCTGGTGGGCCATTTCCAGCTGGCTGCCAACCTATACCGTGGCGCTCGCTAAAGCCGAAGGTATTCCCGATGCCTTGTCGTGGGGCTCGAAGATATCGATCGTGTACACCGTTGGTGCGATTGCGGCATATATGGTCGCCGGCTTCGTGGTGGATGTAATCGGCCGGCGCGCGTTCCTGTCGCTCACTTTTGTCGGTGCGCTAGTGACGACGTTCATCACCTACAAGCTGACGACGAGCGTCGAAGCGATGATGGTTGTGGCGCCGATCAACGGTTTCTTCACCTTGGGTTGTGCCTATGTGTGGATGGCGATCTACCCATGCGAACTCTTTTCCAGCAGCGTGCGTTCCACCGCGATCAGCTTCGTGTTCAATGCGGCGCGCCTGATTGCGTGGGTCTTCCCAATCATCGCGGGCAGCATGATCAAATCGTTCGGTGGTGTGTCGCAGGCCGCGTTGGCACTCGGCTCTGTGTATCTGCTGGGTATTGTGCTGCCGTGGTTCTTGCCTGAAACGCGCGGCGCAGGCATGCCGGACTAGTTCCCCCATGCATTTTGGATAGCTAACTGTTTTTTGGAGAAACAAATGCCTCAAAATTTCCGTATTGGTCAGATTGTTCCGAGTTCGAATACGACCATGGAAACTGAAATTCCCGCCATGTTGCGCGCCCGTGAAGCGATCCGCCCCGAACGGTTCACTTTCCATTCGAGCCGGATGAGAATGCATAAGGTCACGAAGGAAGAATTGGCCGCGATGAACAAGGAAGGCATTCGTTGTGCGGCGGAACTCGCGGACGCTCGTGTCGACGTGATGAGCACGGCGTGTTTGGTCGCGATCATGGCGATGGGGCCCGGATATCATCGGGAAACCGAACGCGAACTGTTGGAGGCTGCTCGTGCTAATCATTGCCTTGCGCCCGTCATGACCTCGGCGGGGGCTTTGGTGGAAGGTCTGAAGATCCTGGGCGCCCGCCGGATTTCGCTGATGGCGCCGTACATGCGGCCCTTGACTGACCTCGTCGTCGCGTACATCGAAAACGAAGGAATTGAGGTAATCGATTCCCTCTGCTTCGAGATTCCCGACAACCTTGAAGTCGGTCTGCGCGACCCGATGCAATTGATTGAAGACGTTCGAAGCCTGAATACCGAAGGCGCGGACGTTGTCGTGGCGTCCGCGTGCGTTCAAATGCCTTCATTGCCGGCAATCCAGCGCATCGAAGACATGCTGGGTATCCGCACCGTTTCGACTGCGGTATGCACCGTGCGGCGCATGCTGGATCATCTTAAGCTTGAGCCGATCGTCCCCGGCGCCGGAGCGTTGCTTGCCGGCGCGTGATGGGGAATGCAGTCAGCGCTCACAGAGTTACGCGTTGGACATTCCTGTCTGTTCGACTGCACCGCCGCGGCTGCAGCGCAGCCGCAACCGTGGCTCAATAGGTCTGATCGGCAACAACACGCGCCACCGTTTCCAAAGACCACTTCAGCGTAGACAGGCTGACCGAGCCGAGTGCCAACCGGATGGCGTGAGGCACCTGCGCTGAGGTAGCGAACGGATGAGCCGTCGACACGGAAATGTGTTCGCGCATCAACGCCATCGAGATTGCGTCTGCCCGGACCTCCTGTGGCAGAGGAAGCCAGACGAAGTACGACGCGGGATGGCTGATCCGTTTCAGCCCGCCCAGGATCTCAGCAGCAAGGCCCTGGCGCAGCGCGGCATCCCGCCGTTTGTCGGCCTCGAGCCTGGCCACGGTGCCGTCCTCGATCCAGCCACAGGCGATAGCCGTCATGGTCGCCGGGGTGTTCCACGTCGTTGCACGGATGGCCCGTTCGAGTCTGAGAGCCCATTCGCGCTGGGCACAGACGAAGCCGACGCGCAGCCCGGTTGCGACACTCTTCGACAAGCTCGACACATACACCGTCATCTCCGGAGCTAGCGATGCCAAAGGAGGCGGGGCACCTTCCGCGAGGAACGCGTAGGCCGCGTCCTCGATCAGCATCAGTCCGTGCTGGCGGGCGATGGCGACCAGTTCCCGACGTCGCCTTGCGCTCATCACCCAGCCGAGCGGGTTATGGAGCGTTGGCATCGCGTATACGGCGCGTACTCGCCGTCGCCTGCACAGCGCCGTCAATGCGTCCAGATCCATGCCGTAGCCAGCCGCGGGAATAGGGGCGAGTTCCAGCCGGGCGGCCTCGGCGGCAAGCTTGAATCCCGGGTACGTCAGGGCATCCACGGCCACCACGTCGCCGGGCTCGAGCAAGGCCATGGCCGTTGCAGTCAGCCCGTGCTGCGCACCGCTCACCAGCAATACGGTTTCAGCCGATGCCACGAGTCCCCGGGTGCTCAGGTGGCGCGCCACGGTCGCCCGCTCGTGCTCGCGCCCGCCGTGGGGCTGGTATCGAAGCAGGGCCTCCAGGTCGCCTGCGGCTGCGAGCTGTCGTAGCGCTGTCCGGAGAAGGTCTGCCTGATCCGGCAACGCGGGATAGTTGAAGCTCAGATCCACGGTGTCAGCGCTCCAGGCATGCAGATCAACGCCTTGACCGCGCGGGAGCGCCTCCTTGACGAACGTGCCGCGACCGGTTTCTCCGCTCACCAGACCCATCGCTTGCAGCTCTGCGTAGACGCGCGTGGCCGTCACCAGTGCCAGTCCTTCGCGAGCTGCGAGATCGCGATGCGTTGGCAGTCGCGTCCCGGGACGCAGCCGCCCCGCACGGATATCGTCCGCGAGACGGTCGACCAGTTGCTTGTAGCGGGGCTGAGGCATCCCTGAACATATCCATGACAATTATTTGATTGTATTGATTATCGGTTCTACGATGGCGCAATACAACGTCTGCATTCGCACGAGGCTCGCCATGCACATCGCCATCCTGACCTTTGAAGGTTTCAACGAACTCGACTCGCTGATCGCGCTCAACATCCTCAACCGGGTCAAGAAGCCCGGTTGGAAGGTTTCAATCGTCAGTCCGGCGGATAAAGTGCGTTCAATGAACGGTGTGGTGATAGAGGCGCAAGCGTCGCTACAGGATGCATGCGACGCGGACGCCGTGCTGGTGGGTAGCGGGATAGGGACCCGGGACGTCGTCGCCAATGCCGCGTTGATGTCGCAACTGAGGTTCGACCCGACGCGGCAGTTGCTGGGCGCGCAGTGCTCGGGAACGCTCATCCTTGCAAAGCTGGGTCTGCTGGACGGCGTTCCGGCCTGCACGGACGTGACCACCAAGCCGTGGGTAGAGGAGGCAGGTGTCGCCGTGCTCAATCAGCCGTTCGTGGCCAAGGGAAACGTCGCGACCGCTGGCGGGTGCCTGGCATCGCAGTATCTGGCGGCCTGGTTCATCGCACGGCTGGCGGGCGCCGAGGCTGCACGTGGCGCGATCAACCATGTGGCGCCAGTGGGGGAGAAGGAGGCCTACGTGACGCGCGCGATGGCGAACATTTCGCCGTTTCTTTAGGGCGTATGTCGTAGCGTCTCTTTCACAGAAATCTTGCCGGACTTATTTCCCATGACCATTGAGTTGACTAAAGAAGTTCGAGCCGATGCGATTGCATCCATCCAGCGGTATTTCGACAAGAATATGGAGGAGCCTATCGGCAACATCGCAGCTGGCGCGCTCCTTGGCTTCTTCCTGAAGGAAATTGGCCCCAATATCTACAATAAAGCTGTGGCTGACGTACAAGAACGGCTCCTGCAACGCGTCTCAGAGCTTGACTTTGAGGTGCACGAAGAGGAGTTTCAATACTGGAAAAAGTATGAGGGGAACGTGAAACCGCGGAAGTAGGCATGACGAGCCTCCTTCAGCCCCCCATTTTCTAACGCAGCAACTGGAAGCAGCCACCTACCGGAGGATTCGATGAAAGGACACAAGCATTGCGTCGTAGCTGCGGCAACGCTTATCGGACTGTTGATGCCGTTTTCCGCATCTCATGCCCAGCTCGGCAACCTGCTCAACCAGGGCAGCAACGGTTCGCCGTCGGGCCTCAGCGGCTTGACCGGCGGCACCTCGTCTGGCGGCATCGGTAACCTCGGTAGCGCGTTGTCCGGTGGCTCGGTGACGTCCAGCGATAGCAGCAACGTCGTCGGCGTGCTGCAGTTTTGCATCAAGAATAACTACCTGGGCGGCAGCAGTGCGTCGTCCGTGAAGGATTCGCTGATGAGCAAGCTGCCGGGCGGCGCGTCGAATTCCAATAGCAGTTATACCGACGGTGCTAACGGCATTCTCGACACTGGCAGCGGCCAGAAGCTGAGCCTCGGCGGCGATGGCGTCAAGCAGCAACTTACCAAGCAGATCTGCGACAAGATACTCGAACAGGGCAAGTCGATGCTGTAGGCCTCGCAAGCCCATATTCCAATCACCAGGTGTATCGGAATCCAACGTCGCCCTGTACACCCTGGCGGCGACCGCCATCCGTGCCACCAACGGCAAACTGATAACCTGCCTGAGCGTAGAGGCTCATCCGGAGGGTGATCTTTGTGGTGATACCGCCGGCGAACTCGAGCCGCGTAGCTTGTTCATCCAGTGGCACTTGATCGGTGCCGAATAGCGTTGTCGCGCTCCCACCCCAGTCGTGCCAGAGATTGACGCGTCCATAAGGCTGCCATACCTTGCCGTTGTCCTGATCGATAGTCCATTGACCGCGCAGGCCGAGCCGGCCGGTCGTGCCCGTAGTCAGGCCCGGATCGACCGGACCCAGTCCGTCATTTTCCTGGCTAAAGCTGACACGTTGCCAGATGACCTGGATCTGCGGCTCCAGCACGAAGCTGGGTCCCAATGGCAGCGGCACTGGATAGCCGGCCTCCAGCGACGTCAGGAAGCCGTTGCCGTTGGTCGGCAGTCTGGCGGACGCCGTTGTCGCATCGCCCTGATAGGCGGTGCCCTGAAACACTGCGTCGAGGTACCAGCCAGTCGGGCCGTAATGCGTCCAGTAGGCACCGCCGGAATACGCTTCAAGACTCAGCCTGCCGGTATGGCCCAGCGTATAGGCGGTAGCCGCCGCGTTGGTGACGAGTCCATCCACGTCGAGATTGCTGTTGCCGTAGGCGAAGTACACACCAGCGACGTCGCGATGGCCGGGCATGAAGCTGCCGCGCCATACGTCGATCCCAGCCTGTACCCCGAGCAATTGGCCGCTGGCCCGCGGATCCGCGAAGGCCTCGTAGTGATTGTCGATCTGCTGGGCGAAGACACGGGCCCAGCTGGAATGTCCCCAGCCCTCGCTGTCAGGACCGGCATTTTCAGCCGTCAACGTATCGCCAATGCGCTCGTGTAGTGTGCCGAGCATGGTCAGCCCCATCTGCCGGGCAACCGGTTGGACCACGCCATAGGTGGCGAGCTCCGGCCCGATGATCGGATAAGTGGCGCCTGGCGATAATTCGTGAGACGGCGGGTCGACAGAAAACTGAGGCACCGGCGACTCCGCTGCCTCTTCTGGTGGTCCCGGGGACGAAGGCTGCCCTGGCGGCGGCGTGACCGGCGGCGAGGGTTGCTCCGGCGGCGCAGGCTCTCCCGGCGCCGGAGGAGCGATGAAGCTCGAGCGGAGGAACCAGTCATTGGGATTGCTGCCGCCGATGCCGCCATGAAACAGGTAGTAGTCGAAGGCGCCGGGGCGCAACCTGTTGACCAGCGTGAAGGCATCAGACGCGGTCGTGCTGCCGTTGAGTGCCTGCACCACCTACATGCCGTTGGCCACCGTCTCGGCACCGGGGCCGGTAGTGTTGTGGATCGTGAGATCTGTCGTGCCGGTCGCGGCGCCCCCGTTCACGATCAGCTTGTCAGACGGCGAGCCGTCGGTGCCAAGATAGGTATTGAGCGTGATAGCGCCGGCCGAGCCCGTATAGCTGCCCGCAGTCACCGTTCTGTAACTTGTGGCCTGGGTGGGGTCGCCCGTCGGGGCCGCGAACAGGATAGTGCTCGCGTTGTTGGTCAGGGCAGTCATGTTGGAGTTGCCGGTGACCGTCCATTCGGTACCGTCGTGCAGCGTGACGGCAGTCGTGGCGCCGGCAGCGGTGGTGATCGCGCCGCTTAGCGTCGAGGCGCCCGCGTCGAAGGTGGTTGTCGACGGAGACCCGGTGGTACTGAGCAGGACACCGTTGTTGTCTGTGATAGTCGATCCGGCGACCGCAATGTTCGCGTTAGCACCGCTCACGTGCAGCGAGTCGGCGGTGGAGCTGACGGTCGTACCGTTGAGTTCAAGCGTATTGGTGGCGCCGGCCGCGCCATTGATCTGCACCCCGAACGTTCCGCTGCCCAACGCCGTAACCGTGCCGCCGGTAATGGCCAGCGTGCCACCGCCTTGCACGGTGCCGGCCGCTGACTGATTGGCCGTCAGGCTGATCGGTACGTTGACCGCCGTAATCGTTGCGCCCTGCGCCATTAAGGCGGTTTCGCCGCTGGTCCCGTTCAGCGTGACGGAACCGCCGCTCAACGCGATATCGCTATTGCCGGTGGACTTCACCGCAACGTTTCCGCCCGAGGCAGACACGCTGATAGCGACACCGTTGCCCGTGAACGTACTGCCGTTTTCCGACAGCACGGCGATGTTACCGCCGCCGGGAGACGACAGGCTCAGTGCGCCGCCTGTCAGGGCGATGTCTCCGCCGTTGTTGCTGTGCGCCACGTAATTTCCACCTCCGCCTGCCCCCGTCACGATGACGTTGGTGCCGGTAATCTGGCTGCCGGCGCCGTCGGCGAAAAGGCCCGTGCCGCCGCCACCGCCAGGTGAGAACGTGATGGTGGCGCTATTCAGGAAGGTGATGTGGCCGCCGGCGGTGGCGTGTGCTGCGGTGTTCCCGCCCCCGGAAGAAAGGGCGATGTTGAGGCTGTCCGCTGTGATCTGGCTAGACACCCCAGTCGCAAACAGGGCGACGAGGCCGCCGCCATTCAGGGCCGAAATGACCGATGGCCCGGCGACGCCAGTCTCCAGATTGACCGACGCTCCCCCCGATGCCGTCACGGCAACGCCGTATGGCACGGCTAAGGTCACACCGGCCGCGGTAGTGGTTCCGCTGCCCGTTGCGGTAATACGGTTGACGGGAGGGACGACGGTACAGGTCCCTCCGGTATTGGTGACACCACCCTGTCCGTCGGGGGCGCAAGCGGCGTGCACGGTGGAAACGCCGCCGGCCACCATGAACGCAGCGACTATCGTGCGCAATGCGCATCGAATGTCGCGCTGGATGAGATGACAATCGCCTTTCGCGAGCGTATCGACAAACACGTTGTCTCGCAGCATTTGTGTCTCCCCGACGAGGCCGGCACAACTTTAGTTTTGTCGACGACAGCCCTTTATGCAACCTTTGGTATGAATATTTATGCGGCAGGGACTCGGCGCACCTGAAGATGCGGGTGGAGGGCAATGGCGTGAGGTTAACCGGCCGTGCTGTTGCGCGCCTCGATCTGGCGCAGGTCCGGTTTGAGTGCGTCCGACAGCGGCGCGGCGCCGCCCGCATGGGTCAACTGCCACTTCGGAAAGACCCCCGATGAATCTACGCTCCACGACTGGCCTGCGCCGTCCGCGACGATCGCGTGCGCGCCGCGCAGTTTGGCGGCGGGCAGCCGGTGTTTGCCGACAGGCGCTTCGAGCTCGAATGACAGGCTGCCTTGCTCATTGAAGACAACGGCAAGCGGGCGCTCCGCCTGGCCGGACGCGGCGAGTGTCACGACCGCGGGCCCGGAGGGCGCACGCAGCACCGCGTAGGCGGGCTTGCGGCCAGCGAGGATCGCTGCGAGTAGCGCAGACGGGCCGGCAGGACCGGCTTGCGGATCGGACTGGCTGGTGGTATCGGCGGCGTCGTCCGTGTCGTCCGTGTCCGCGGGCGCTGCGTCGTCAGACGCCTCGCCGGTGCGCTTGCGCACGGGAGGCGCCGGCGAGTCGAGTGCGACCGGTGTGGCCATGCCATCGGTCTGCACGACGAGCATCACGTGCCAGTCGTCGGGCGTATTGTTGTAGCGCGGCGCGAGCGAGACGAGGCGCAATTGCGACGCGTCGAAGCCCGCTTCGCGCAGAAGCAGGTACTTGGCGACCGCAAAGTCTTTGCAGACGCCACTCTCGGCGAAGAAGCGCGCGGGCGGATAGTAGCTGCCGTCGGTGCCGTCGCGATAGTGGATTTCATTGATCAAGGCGTTGGCCAGCATCAGCGCGGTGTAATCGCCCGCCTTTGCGCGCGCGTCGTGTACCTGCGTCACGAGGCGGGTCCAGCCTGCGGGCTTGCGTTGCCGATGCGCGCGCATCGCGTCGCGCAGACGCTGCACACGCGACGCACCTTCGGCGGACGGTCCCGTTTCGCCTTCGAACAACGTCGCAACGAACATCAGGTCGCCGACCTGCGCAAGCTGAGGCCGCAGCTTGCGGTCCGCTTCCCACCACGTCGCGCTGCGCAGCCGGTCGATGCCGGGATCGAACCCATCCTGCGCCGCGTCGGAGGCGTTTTCCGGACTGGGTTCGGGTTGCGCGGCAGCCGGAGTGACCGCTGCTGCGGGCGGCGTGGACTCGACGGCCGCTACGACGGGACGAGCGATCGTGCCGCTCTGAATCGTCAGCGAAGACGGCTCTCTGCGCGATGGGCGGACGCTGTGGATCACCGCGATCGCAACCGCGAGCGCAACGATGCTGCACAGTAATCGACGATGCAATCGCCCGGACATACGATCCCCACAATTCGGCGAGTACGGACGCGCCGACCCGCTTCAAGATTGCCCGGGCTACTCCATAAGCCACCGCCGGGCGTTGCCCGGAACACTGCACATGACGTGCCAATCGCTAGCGTTAACGTGCAGGAAACTGACGGACAGACGGTGCGCGGCGCGCGCGCCGATTGTTCAGAGCGGTGACGTGGACCGTCAGGTGGCTGAATGGTGGCTCAAGGCCAACAGGTTGCAGCGTAATGTCGTTTGGGACGCGGCATGTGTTCGGCCGCGCACGGTGAGAAGCGATCGGGGGAGGGGGAGGGCGTTGGGGGGAGCGCGAATTCGCCGGCTTCGAAGTGCAGGTAAACCAGCCGCCGCGCATCGCGCCGCATTCAAGCAGGCAACCCAGCGAGTTAAAAATAACTGCCGGCGATTTAGAAATATTTAATTCATACGATTTAATTATTTCATGTTGCGCATGCACGACATTAGAAGACCAAGACAGGCCGCGCGTTCCTCGGCACGGCCCGCCGACTCGCGCTTCCAGCCAGATTGCGACAATTGTGAACATTCATTCCATTTATTGAAAATTACTCTTTCATTAATTTTTGAATACAAAATGCCATACTCCGTCCGCTTTCTTGGCGATCATGAAATATGTGTCAAGAAATCTTTCGATTAGCGAACGGGGTTTTAATGAAACTGAAGAATCTGGTCATTGCATCGGCGATGCTTTTCGCAGGTGTCGCTCATGCGCAAAGCAGCGTGACGCTTTACGGTCTCATCGACACGAGCATGGTGTACGTGAACAACGCAAAAAGTGCCACTAGCGGGCAAAACAGCAGCCAGTTCCTGGAGAACTCTGGCAGCCTGAGTACCTCGCGCTGGGGCCTGCGCGGGAAGAGGATCTTGGCGGTGGTCTGAGCGCCGTGTTCGACCTGGAGAACGGCTTCAACGCGGCCAATGGCACGTTCAAAAATGGCGGCGACCTGTTCGGCCGGCAAGCGTGGGTTGGTCTGAGCTCGAGCCAGTACGGTACGGTTACGCTCGGCCGTCAATACGATTTCGTGGTCGACTACGTCGCACCGATGAGCGCGACGGGTTCGGGCTGGGGCGGCAACCTTGCCTCCCACCCCTACGACAACGACAACCTCGACAACGACATGCGTCTGAACAACGCGGTCAAGTTCAGCAGCGTCTCGTACGGTGGCTTCAAGGCCGGCGCGATGTATGCGTTCTCCGGCCAGGCAGGCGGCGCCGGCAACAACAACGCGTACAGCCTGGGCGCCAGCTATGGGCACGGTCCGTTCAGCCTGGCGGCCGCGTATATCCAGATCAACCGCTCCACCGTCACGGCGAACGCGACCGGTGCGGTGAGCACGGGCGACGGCGATTATCTGACGGAGGGGGGCAAGCAACAGATTTACGCCGTCGGCGCCCACTATCAGTTCGGCGACAAGTCCTCCCTCAGCGCCGTCTACACCCATTCCGTCACCTACAACATTACTGGGCTTGACCTCGCGTCCAGCACCGTCACGGGTTCCTCCCTGAAGTTCGACAATTTCGAAATCAACGGTCGCTATTTCGTGCGGCCCGACTTCAGCCTTGGTCTTGCGTATACGTACACCATGGGTGCGCTTGCAGGCGCGGGTTCCAAGTCGGCGGATCCGCATTGGAATCAGTTTGTGGCGCAGGCCGATTATCTGTTTTCGCCGCGCACCGACGTGTACGTCGAAGCGGTCTATCAGCGTGTCGGCAGCACCAACGGCAACGCGGTGTTTAATGCTCAAGACTACAACATGACGGGATCTGCCGGTAACTCACAAGTCGTCGCCGCATTCGGCTTGCGTCATCGGTTCTGATAACGCGTCTAAGCTGCACTGCGTAGAACTTTAGACCGGTCTTGAAGGGCGCCGCCAAGCGTCCTTCAAGTCCCGGTGACTAAGCACCCGCGCCACGGTCGGCCGCTTTCGGGCTCGTTTGAAATGCAGCTCAATAGATACCTCCCAGCTTCAATGCGTCGATGGTCATGTGTGCGCCGAGGGCAAGCAAAATAACTCCCATAGTCCAGCGTTGAGCGACCAGAAATCTCGGGCGACTGGAGAGGAACGTCGCCATGCTGCCGGAGCAGATTGCCACGAAGCCATTGACCGATGCGAACGCGACAATCAGCGACGCACCGAGCACGAGCGATTGCCTGAGAACGCTGCCGTCCTGATAGTTGATGAATTGTGGCAGCAGTGACAGAAAGATCATCGCGAGCTTGGGATTCAACAGACTAGTCGTTGCGCCCATCGCGAAGAGCCGGTGAGGCTGTTCGCGAGGCAGATCGCGAACCTCCAGGGGAGAACGGCCACCCGGCTTCACAGCCTGCCACGCCAGATAGAACAGATACACAGCGCCCCCTGCGCCCAAAACGCTGCCTGCATAAGGCACACTCAGGAATAACGCCGTGATGCCGAACGCTGCCCCAAACATATAGAAGAGGTACCCGAGCATGACGCCCCCAAGCGATATCAGCCCGGCCGTGCGTCCTTGCGCGATCGAGCGCGACATTACGTAGACCATGTTCGGCCCGGGTGTCACAGCTAGCATTCCGCCGACCGCCAAAAATCCATAAATCGATTCCGTACCGTGCATTTTCGGGGTTCCCTTCAAGTGGTCGTTGTTAGTAGTATTGATTCGATGCATGCTCCAGTAAAACGAATTAAACTGAATCTATTATTCAGATTTTCTGACGAACGTGAAAAGACTCGATCTGGACGTGCTGGAAATGGTGGTGGCGGTCGCCGAGACTGGATCGTTTGCTCGCGGTGCGGAGACCGTGCATCGGTCGCCGTCGGCGGTGAGCATGCAGATCAAGGCGCTCGAAGAAGCGCTGGGAAAACCGCTCTTCGTGCGAAGCACCCGCAACGTAGCGATTACCACGGAAGGCAAGTCGCTTCTGGACTATGGCCGTCGAATGCTTGCGATGCGGGAGGAAGCATGGGCGTCGGTAGTTCGCCCCGAGATGAAGGGCCGCGTCACCATCGGCGTTCCTGACGACTACGCCTCATCGTTGCTGCCCCAGGTACTGGGAAAGTTCGCGGTGGCTCATCCGCGTGTCGAGATTCGGGTCATCGGCCTGCCCAGCAGTGAGCTCGGTCCATTGCTCAAAGACAATACGCTGGACCTGGCCTGCATCACGAAAACGAGGGGCATCGCGGGCGAATTCGTCCGGTTCGAACCGGTGGTGTGGGCCGGGTCGCCTGCAAGAAAAGTGTGGAAAGAGCGTCCGCTTCCAATCGCCGTTTTCGCACATGGCAGTGCTGCACGTGCCAATGCCATCAGCGCGCTTCAGCGGGAAAATATCAAATATCGGATGTCCTACGAAAGCCCGAGTCTGTTGGGCCTTATCAGCATGGTCGAAGCAGGGCTCGCGATAGCGCCACTCGCAAGATGCAGCGTACCGGGGCACCTGGTTCAGCTATCGCAGAACGAAGGGTTGCCGCCGCTGGATGAACTCGAAGTCGTCCTTGCCCGCAGTGGCCGGTCCGGCCGGCCGCCCTGTGATTTTCTCGCTGAACAGATTCTGGCTGAAATGAGGGGTTGAGGCGGTAGCTACGTCGATGGCGCTGACCGGCAGCGGTGAAGGCGTGGACCTTGGTGTAGCGGTCGATGCCAGGGACATTCGACATACGGTTCCAATTCGTCGACAATCGGTGAATATAAACAAACCTCGACGGAAGGCCGGAGATGCTGCTGCGGTCGACAGAAATTCATATTGAATCAACCCGACTCTCGATCAAACCGTTCTCGGCCAACGACGCGGATGCCACGTTCTCATGCATCACCCCTTCGCTCACTCGTCACATGGCGTGGGAGCCACCGGCATCCCGGCATGACTTCGATGGTGTTTGGCGATCTTGGATACCGTCTATAGAAGACGGGTCGGACTACGTATTCACGATACGGCAACGCACCGACAGGAGTTTCCTGGGATTGGCCGGACTCCACCGCGTACACACTGAGAGCCCGGAACTCGGTATCTGGATTCGTGAGGATCGTCATGGACATGGATTTGGCCGTGAAGCCGTCACTTTGATTGCTCACTGGGCAACGCAAACCATTGGCTGTGAAAGCTTTACCTACCCGGTTGCTGAAGAAAACAGCTCCAGTCGGCGTATCGCCGAATCGTTGGGCGGCGTCGTTGTGGAAAGCCGCGCGACGTCGAAGTACAAGTCCGTCGTATACCGAATTCCTCACCGACTAGCCACGAGCGACTTATGAGCGGCTCGGCCTTCAGGCTGACCTCCATCAGCGTTGTTCGATGCCTGCCCTTGTCCGCAGCCCATGAGTGCACGACGGCGCATGCGGGCAGGCGTTGGACAACGCTTAACGAACCGAGACCCTCATCGTTCGTCCCCCTTCGGGCAGGAACGAATCAATCAACTCAATCAATTGAAAGCTTGTCTAGGTGCGAGGAACGGCGTCAACACGAGCATTCCGAGCGCAACGACAAACAGAAGCCAAGCTGGAGCCTGAAAAGCGCCGGTTACGTCTCGCAGAGAGCCGACAAGCAAAGGCCCAGCGGCGGCAAGCAGATAACCGACGGTCATCACGAATGCATTCCACGTGTTGGCTTCGTCCGCGCTATGCGCGTTATCGAGCGGCAAGGTCATCCCGAGTGTGAAGCCGCCGCCCAAACCAAACGCTGCGATGGCAATCCACACGTGAGGCATCGATAACGGCGCCAAAGCTACCCCCAGAGTCCCGGCTCCTGAGAGCGCCGCACAGACCGCCAGCCACCCGCGACGGTCATGCGCCCGGCTCAACAAACCGAACACCGGGATCGCAACCGTGAACGCCACCGTGTACGTTGCAAGCACGAAACCTGCGGATGCGGCGGACAGGCCATGCTCCCGATACATTGGTGAAGTCCAGGCCAACAACGCGAAGAAAAGGAAGTTGTCGCAGGCAAAAAACAGTGCCGCCAGCCAGGCTGTCCGGTTCATCAGCGGCAGTCGTGCAGCCTTTACGGTCTTGGCTGAAGCCTGTGCAAGCTCCCGCCTTTCCCAGATGAGGATGGCAAGCGCCGCGAAAATTGCAATCAGCGCGACAGGGCTCCAGATACCTGTTCCAACCCGCCACCCGCTTGATCCGTCTGCGCGAGCAAACGCGGCAATCGCGCCGGTCGCCGCCGCGGAGATCGTGGTACTGCCCGCGAGTGCGGTCGCATAGATGCTCATCATCATCGCGACCTTCGTCGGAAACCTGGCCTTGATAATTCCGGCGAACAGCGTTCCCGTTATCGCGATTCCGGCTCCCACACCCGCTGTAGTCAGCAGCAGCGTCGCTACGTCCGATACGAATGACCGCGCCATCATCGAAACAAACAGCAGCACGAGAGACGCAACCAGCACCCCATTTCTTCCAAATCGCCGGGCCAGCCATGGGGCCGGCAGTGCCAACAGCCCCATCAGCAGCGTCGGGATGGTCGTCAGCAACGAGGCTGTAGCGTGCGAAAGTGAAAACTCCTGACTGATGATCGGCAAGACCGGACCAATCGAAGCGATGCCTGGTCGAAGTGCCATCGCAATGACGACCATCGCAACAACCAGCCATGTTGCTTTGCTCTTCTCAGCCGATTTCGCGTGAATAATCTCGACATCACGAATCGCAGTCACAGAACCATTCGGCATGATGGCGTCGTAGCCGTAGTCTGGATTCCTTAATGGCGCTGCGGTATCTTTCATATAAAAACCTGGTCAAAATCGGCAAAGCTTGAGGACTACAGATCATCACGTCAAAACACAACCCGAATAGATACCGCGGGAGCCATTCACCCACGAACGGCTCCCCATCTTGCTCAGAACGGCTTGGTCGGCAGATATTTACCGTTGAGTGTAATGACGGCACGCTTGCCGCCTTCGGGATCGTCGATTACCTGAATGTCCAACTTGAAGTTAATGGCGCTGATGATGCCGTCGCCGAGTTTTTCGTGGACCAGTGCCTTCAGCGTCGAACCGTAGATCTGCACCATTTCATAGAACCGGTAGATCGTCGGATCGGTCGGCACGCCGCCCGGAATGCTGCCGCGTAGCGGAATGGTTTGAAGCAGTCGAACCGCGTCTTCGTCGAGTTCGAGCTTGTCGGCTACGACCTTCGCGGCGTCGGCGGGCAGCGGATGCTGGCCGAGCAGCGCCGCAGTGACGAAGGCGAGGCTCAAGCCAGTGCCTTCGTTGATCTGCTCGAACGTCAGATTCTTGCGAATCTTCGTGTCGATGATCGCGTCGGTCAGGGCTTCGCGGCGGGCTTGGCTATGTTGCGATTGCGTCATGATGATGCTCCTTAAGAGGGAATGAAGTCGAAAAACACAGGGTCAGGCAGCGAGATTCAGTCGAGCCGGGGTTGCACAGGCATGCGGATGTTCCGCGAGAGAAACGAAGCGGTTTGTCGTGCCGTCGAGCGTATCGATCGAGCCGGTTTCGATGTCGTACACCCAGCCGTGCAGAGCCAGACGCCCCTGTTCGAGTGCGAGTCGCACGGAAGGATGAGTTTTGATGTTGGCGAGTTGGGCGATCACGTTTTCGCGGACCATCGAATCGACCCGGTCGCGTTCACTCTTGTGCTCGCGCGCCTCGTTGACGACTTTCGCGGAATCCGCGTAATGCAGCCAGTTGCGCACGGCCGGCATATGGTCCATGCACTTGCAGGTGGCAATCGCCGTCATTGCGCCACAATCGGAGTGCCCGCAGATCACGACGTCGGTGACGCCGAGCGCGGCGACCGCATATTCGACCGTGGCGGTCACGCCGCCCGGCTCTGGCCCGTACGACGGCACGATGTTGCCGGCGTTGCGGATCACGAAGAGGTCCCCCGGCTCGCGCTGCGTAACGAGTTCCGGTACGAGCCGGCTGTCCGAGCAGGAAATGAACAGGGTGCTCGGGTGCTGGCTCGTGGCCAGCTGCTTGAAAAGTTCGGAGCGCTGCGGAAACGCTTCGCGCTGGAACTTCAGGAAACCATCGATGATTTCTTGCATGTTTCGCTCCATCTGGGTGTTGGTTGAGAACCGATGGACGAAGAATGCGCCGGTTAAACTATAGCGTCCAAGACTGGTTTACGATCATATCTATAGGAGATACCAATAGTTTGGATGTACCCATGCTACCGCGATATATTCGCGGCGAACGCTGCCGCAAGATGGCTTCGATGAAACCGAGCGCGTGGTCTTCTTCCGAAAGCGGTTCATATAGGCCGGTTAAGAATTCACGAATCCCTGTTCAACGGAGATACGAGCGATGATCTCGAAAGGCATCCGCAGAGCAATTGCAGAGGATGTACCGGTGCTTACACAGATCCGGAACGATGCACATGCAAAGAAGGTGGCGCACTGCGATTATGCGTGGGGCAAGGAAGGAGACGGATTCTCCGAAAGATGGGTGCTAAACAATGTCTCTCAGAAAGAGGTGTATGTCGCTGAGCTGGGTGGCACTCTGGTCGGAACGTTTTCGCTCGATCTAGACGATGAAACGCACTGGGGACCTCAAGAACCGATCGCCGGTTATGTGCATGGGCTTTGCGTGCGGAAAGACTTTAACGGACGGGGACTTGGCAGCTTCATGCTTGATTGGTGCGCTAACAAGGTGAGCGGCCTGAACCGGCGTTTTCTTCGACTCGACTGCGCGTCCCACAACACGAAACTATGCGCCTACTACGAGTCGCTTGGCTTTGTTCGCGTAGGACTGTACTCGGAGCCAGAACCCGGCGGCTATGTCTGGTCACTGTACGAGAAATCGGCTGACTAACCGTTTAGACTACGATTCGATTCCAACTTCAAACACAACCAACGCTGAACATGCTATCTGCCAACGATCGTAAGCTCTTACGCCGCAACTGCTCGCACCAGGTGCCCGGTTTTGTCGAGCCCGCCCCCGCAACGCTCTTTCGACGAATGGCCGACTGGTGCGAAGAGAACGGCGTCGAACATGATCGTTATGGCGAAGGCGATCTGATTGAACACTTCGAGCAGAAAATCGCAGCTTTGCTGGGAAAGCCGGCCGCTATTTTCCTGCCAAGCGGAACGATGGCGCAACTCATCGCCGTGCGGATCTGGACCGAGCGCCGGCAAGCTGGGCGTTTTGGTCTCCACGTCACGTCCCATCTGGAACATCACGAAGCGCAGGCTTATCAAGCACTCTTGCGGTTGCAGGGCGTAAAAGTCGGGCAGCCTTTCAGGCCCATACTGGCTCACGATGTTACAACCCTCGCTGAACCCATGGGCTGCCTGATCGTCGAACTTCCTATGCGTGAGATCGGCGGACGTTTGCCGGACTGGGAAGAGCTGCAATCGCTGAAGGCGGCTTCCCAGGCATGTGGCCTTCCGCTGCATATGGATGGCGCCAGACTTTGGGAATCCCGTGCCTTTTTCGGTCGCTCATATGCGGAAATAGCGGATGGTTTCGACTCGGTTTACGTTTCGCTCTATAAGGGAGTCGGTGGGATCGCAGGGGCGGTTCTCGCGGGTAGCGACGACTTCGTCGCGGCGGCAAAGCTCTGGCGTCAACGAATGGGCGGCAGACTCGTTACACAAAGCCCAATGCTGATCTCCGCGGCAATGAATTTCGATACCCGCCTCGCGATGATGGACCAGCTATACGCCAGGACACTGACCTTTGCGGAAAGCTTGAACGGCATAGAGGGAATACGGACGCTCCCGGGCAAGCCGCAAGTCAATATGCTTCATGTTTTCTTCGACGGAAGCGTCGACGCACTTAACGCCCAACGTGATGCCATTGCTTCAACCGACGGTTGGTGGCTGTTTCATGCAGTCAGAGAGTCTGGTGTGCCGGGTTGGAGTCTGGCCGAGATTTACGTTGGAGACGGCTTGCTTTCCCTTGCGGACGGGCAGGTTGTGCAGATGTTCGAGCGGCTGATGACAGCAGTTCGCCGATCGTGACTTCACAGGCGCGCGCGGAGTTCCATCTGCGCGCGGGTCACAACGACCTTGCAGGCGAGCACGCGTTCGATCAGCGCGTCGCATATCGGATCAACTCGGTCTCGCTCCGAGGCGTATCGTTTAGCGATCCCTTGGCCTTGCTCTGCAGCCGATCGAAGATGCCCGATGTGAACTGCAATCACGTGGTCGGTAAAGTCCCAAACGGGAAACGCAGCCAACGTCTGGCGGGTCTGCTCCCACTCACGGTCCACACCATATTCTGTGTGACCCGGCAAATTGGCGTTGGACTCAAAGGCAGTCTTCAAGTCGTCGAGCCGTCCGGACATGCGAGCGCAGACTCCCAAAATAATCCGCATCTGCGCTCGACGCCGCCGTCGTTCGACGAATAGTCCATGTGCGAAAGGTACGAGCGCGGCGGCAGTGATGGCAAGCATCCCGCCACCTGCCTGAGCAAGCTGCAACCAGTCACCGCGATGGAACGAGTTCATGCGTGGAATCCCTATCTGATCTTTGACACTCACTTGCGTTGTGCCTGTTGTCACACGCTCCCTGGCGACAGAATCAGGCTTCGCCCAGCGGCTCCGGGCCGAGTTCCGCTGCGGCCGGCGCCGGCATCTTATCTGCCGCTGCCTTCACGCGGCCCACCCACAACACGGCCATCATCGTCACCGCTACCGCGACCCAGCCGACCGTCCCATAGCCGGCAATCTGCCCGCTCGCCGTATTGGTCAGCATCAGACCGCCAAGCCATGCGCCGCACCCAGTCCCGAGTGCTTGCAGCGCGCTATTGGCGCTGAGAAATGCGCCGCGCCGGGAGGACTCGGGCACCGTGGTCAGCAAAGCCTGCATCGGCACCATCCGCCCCGACATCGCCACCATAAAGAACGGGAAGAACAGCACGACGGCCACGAACGGCAGGTCGGGCAGGTGGGTCACGAACAGCACCGGCAGCATGGACAGCAGGGCGGCGACGCGAAACACCCGGTGCTTGCCGTGGCGGTCAGCGAGGCGGCCGATGGCACGCGAGGTAAAGAACGTCGCGAGGCCGCCCGCCATATACATCCACGACAGATGCGCGGGCGGCACACCATGGTTGAGGACCAGCATCGGCGCGATAAACGGAATCACCAGCATATGCGACACCATGATCATGAAGGTGAGGGCAAACGCATTCAGATGGCGCGGATTGCCAAGCAGGCGCATGAGGTCGGACAACACGCGGCGCAACGGCGGTGGCCGGTGGCTCAGGTGTCCGGCGAGCGACGGCACGACCAGCGAGCCGCCAAACCAGATCAGCACGGAGAGCACCACCAGCAGCACGAACGGCGCCGCCCAGTTGAAGTGTGCCCCGAGCAGCACGCCAGCCGGCACGCCGGCAATCGCGGCCAGCGAGAACGCGGTCATGATGGTGCCGGTGGCTGCGCCGCGCCGTTGGACCGGAATCACGTCGCCGACAATTGCCATGATCACCGAGCCCAGAACGCCGCCGGTGATGCCGGCAAACGCACGCGCCGCGAGCAGCAGCGGATAGCTGCTGGCCAGCGCACAGCCCAGATTGGACAGCGCGAACAGCGCATAGACTGTCAGGAGCAGCTTGCGCCGGTCGAAACAGTCAATGTAGGTGGCGGCGAACAGGCCCGAGAGTCCCGAGCACCACGAATAGGCCGACACCGCGGTCGCGAAGGCGGCCGGCGCAATGCCGAAGCTATGCATGATCTGCGGGCCCAACGGCATCATGATCATGAAGTCCATGATGATGGTGAACTGCGTTAGCGCGAGCAGCCAGAGTAGGTACTGTTCGTGCCGGGTGCGGATGGAATACATTGGCAAGATCCGTGAGAAGGAAAAAGCCAGCCGTAAGGCTGGCTGCACGCACGATGCAGGTTGGGATTCCTGATCAAGCGTTGGTCAGCGGTTCGGCGTCGTCCTCATCCACGTGCCGGAGTGTGATCTCGTCGAGCTTGTCGCCGAGCAGGCGTCGAACCGTGACGTAGAACACCGGTATCAGCAGCAGTCCGAAGATTGTCGCGAACGCCATCCCGCCGATTACGCCAGTGCCGATTTCGTGCCGCGACGCTGCACCCGCGCCGCTCGATGTCACGAGGGGCAGGGCGCCGAGGATGAAGGCGAGCGACGTCATCAGGATGGGTCGGAACCGTAGTCGGGCTGCGGTGACGACGGCCTCGAACAGGGTCATTCCTTGTGCCTGCCCGTCAATCGCGAACTCGACGATCAGGATCGCGTTCTTCGCCGCCAGCCCGATCACCGTGACCATGCCGATCTTGAAGTAGATGTCGTTCGGCATATGAAACACGTAACAGAACGCAGCCATCCCGAGCAGACCGAGCGGCACCGCCAGCAGCACCGCGATCGGCACCGACCAGCTTTCGTACAGTGCCGCGAGGCACAGGAACACGACGATGATCGACAGCACCATCAGCACATTGGCCGAATTCCCAGCGAGGACTTCCTGATAGGACTGTCCGGTCCAGTCGGAAGCGTAGCCCGCCGGCAACTTGTCGACCAGGCTTTGCAGGATCTGCATCGCCTCGCCGGTCGAGTGTCCAGCCGCCGGCGTCCCGACGATTTCCACCGCCGAGTAGCCGTTGAAGCGCGGCAGCGCCTGCGGGCCGACATTCCACTTCGCTTTCACGACGCTCGAGAGCGGCACCATGTTGTACGGGCTGATCGCGTTGTTGCCGGCTGAAGGATCCACCGGGCTCGGCGCGCCGCCGGCCGAGACTCCCGTGGCGCTGCCGCTATCAGCCGTCTTGCTCGTTAAGCCGCTCGGGGTGTACATGTGCTCCAGCGCGTCGAGCCCCATGCGGTACGGTGCGTCGGCCTGCATGAATACGCGTTTCACCCGGCCTCCATACGTAAATTCGTTCACGTAGACCGGGGCGAGGTCCATTTGAATCGTGTTGTACACGTCGGTCAGGGACAGGCCCATGGTCTGCGCCTGAACGCGATCGACCGACAGCTTGAGCTGGGCTGCCTGCGGCAGCGAGTTCGGCCGGATGCCGAACAGCCTCGGGTCGTGGTTCGCTTGCGTGAGCAGTTGAGCCTGCGCCTGCGCGAGCTGATCGCGCGGCTGTCCCGCGCGTGCCTGCAGGTACATGTCGACACCGGAGAACTGGCTCAGGCCGCGAATGGTCGGCAAGTTGGTCACGAAGATTTGCGCATCGTGAATGCCGTGAAGCAGCTTGTTCGCCTGCGGGATCAGTTGCATCGCGCTCTGGGAGCGTTTGCTCCAGTCGGTGAGCTTGATGAAGATCATGCCGACGTTCTCGCTCTGGCCCACGAAGCTGTAGCCTTCGACGGCAAAGGTGCCGGCGATGTTCTTGCCGAGCGGACTATGCGTGAGCGTATCGGTGACCTTCGTCATGAGCGCGTCGGTACGCGAAAGGGATGTACCTGACGGCATGTTCACAATCGCGAGCATGAAGCCCTGATCCTCGTCCGGAACGAACGACGTCGGCAGATGCGAATACAGCACGCCGGCGAGCGCCGCAAGCGTGACGAACACGGCCATCCAGCGAGGCACACGCCGTACGGCATGACGGACCTGGCCAACGTAGCTGTCGCCGATCCGGTCGAAGCCCCGATTGAACCAGCGGAACACGACGTTTTCGCTGGCGTGATGCGAAGGCTTCAGAAGCGATGCACACAACGCCGGCGTGAACGACAGCGCGAGAAACGCTGAAAACACCATCGATACCGCGATCGTCAGCGCGAACTGCGAATAGATGATGCCGCTCGCGCCCGGTTGCAGCGCGGACGGGACAAACACAGCAGCGAGCACGACCGTAATCGCGATGATCGCGCCGGAGATCTGGCGCATCGCCTTGCGCGTCGCCTGTTTTGGGCTCAAACCCTCCTCGCGCATGAGGCGTTCGACGTTCTCGATTACGACGATCGCGTCATCGACGACAATCCCGATTGCGAGCACCATGCCGAACAAGTCGAGCTGATTCAGCGTGAAGTGCAGCGCCGACAATCCGATCATCGTGCCGAGCAGTGCCACCGGAATCACCAGCGTCGGAATGATGGTCGCGCGGATGTTCTGCAGGAAGATCAGCATCACGACGAATACGACGGCAATCGCCGCGATCAGCGTATGCACGATGTCCGTGATAGACGCGGTGATGAACGGCGTCGTGTCGTACATCACGTGCCACGTGACGCCCGGCGGGAAGTCGCGCTGGAGCACGTCCATCTTGTCCTTGACGGCCTTGCCGACGTCGAGCGCATTCGCGCCCGGCAGCAGGAATACGCCCAGGCCGCCGGCTGGCTTGCCGTTATACCTGGCAGCCGTGCCGTAGCTTTGCGCACCGAAGTCGATCCGCGCGACGTCGCCCAGACGTACCACGCTGCCGTCGTTGCTCGTACGCAGGATGATGTCGTGAAACTGCTGGATCGACGTGAACAGTGTGTCGCCGGAGACCGTTGCGGTGAAAACCTGGCCCTTGACGGGCGGATCCGCGCCGAGCGAACCGGTCGCGAACTCGGCATTCTGCGCCTTGATTGCGTTCAGTACCTGCGACGTCGACATACCGTAGCCCTGCAACTTGTCCGGATCGAGCCAGATGCGCACTGCGTACTCGGAACCGAGCATGAACGTGTTGCCGACGCCGTTGACGCGACCGATCACCGGCTGGATTTGCGATGCGATGATGTCGGACAGGCGCGCGGTGTCGACGGACGGGTTGGTCGATTCCAGTCCAACGAACATCAGGATATCGGGACTCGCTTTCGCGACCACGACGCCTTCCTGGGTGACCTCGGAGGGCAGCAGCGGCTGTGCGAGCGCGACCTTGTTCTGCACCTGCACTTCCGCGATGTCTGGGTTCGTTCCGGTGGAGAAGCTCAGCGTGATCGTCGCCGTGCCGTTCGAGTTCGAGACCGAATTGAAGTACAGCAGATTGTCGATGCCGGTGAGCTGCTGCTCGATCACCTGCGTGACGGTCGATTCCATCGTGGCCGCATTGGCGCCGGGATAGGTCGCGGTGATCGTGACCTGCGGGGGTGCGATGTCCGGATACGAGTCGATCCCGAGGCGTGTGAGCGAGATCGCACCGAACAGGCAGATCAGGATCGGGATCACCCACGCGAACACGGGCCTGTCGATAAAGAAACGTGGCATGCGGTGACTCCTACGACCTGTTTCCGGCAAGCGGACTGGATGATGGGTGGGCGGCACCGGCCTGCGACAGTCTCGTGCCCTCGTTGGGGGCGGCCGCGGGCGTCGCCGAGACAAGCAGCCCTTCATGGACCCCCTGCATGCCCGACACGATCACGCGATCGCCAGGCGACAGTCCCTTTGTGACGATCCAGTCTTGCGCGTAACTGTCGTTCGCATCGACGTCTTTGCGGAGCACCTTGCCGTCCTGGTCGACGACCATCGCGTACGGACCGGCGGTGTCGCGCGCGATCGCCTGTTGCGGAATTGCGTATACGTCGTTGCGCTGGCCGAGATCGACATTCAGCGACACGTACATACCCGGCAGCAGCTGATGCTGGGGATTCGGCACCCGCGCGCGAAGATTGACTGCGCCGGTGGTGGCGTTTACCGCAACGTCCGAGAAGTCGAGCGTGCCAGGTTGATCGTATGGCGTGCCGTCGGGCAGCAAGACCTGCACCGTGGTCTTGTCCTGCTTCGCGAGCGCGACGTTGCCGGCTTGCTGAGCCTTGCGCAGCGCGATCAGGTCGGCGGCGCTGATTGTGAAGTTCACGTAGACAGGATCGATCTGCTCGACGGTGGTGAGCAGTGTTCCGATAGAGCCAGCGTCGGTGGTGCTGTTGCCGACGACCGCGCCTGCCGTCACCTGTTGCTGCCCGGCGATGCCGGCGATCGGCGAGCTCACCTTCGTATAGCTGAGATTCACGCGCGCGCCATCGACCGCGGCCTTGTCCGCCTCTACTTTCGCTGCCGCGCTACGTTCGACTGCGTCGGCATCGTCGACCGCCTGTTGCGATACGGAACCGATCGGCAGTAGCCTGTGATAGCGCTCGGCGTTCACGCGATCGTTCGTGTAGGTCGCCTGATCTTGCGCGAGCGTCGCGAGGTCGTTGTTCAGCACCGTCTGGTACCACGCCGGATCGATCTCAAACATCACCTGACCGGTCTTCACCTCACTGCCTTCCGTATAGAGGCGTTTCAGTAGCACGCCGGAGACGCGCGCGGTGACGTTCGCGCTGTAATACGCGGACAACCGTCCGACGAGCTTGCGGGTGAGCGGAACGTCCTGCGGTTGCGCTTCCAGCACGCCGACCTGGGGCGGCGGCGGGGCCGGTGGCGGATCGCTCTTTGCGCAACCGAACAGCGCCGCGGCGCCGATGGACATGAGAGAGGTGCGAAGGAGCAGTGACTTCATGTGGATGAGAGCTTGCAAGAAGGAGGGAAGAGGAGAAGCGAGCGGTCGGGAGATTCGCTTAGCGACCATTGCCGGGCGATGACGCGACGCTGGCGGGGGCTTCGTTTGCATCGTTCCATTGCCAGCCGCCGCCCAGGTTTCTGATCAACGCAACACTGGCGAGCGTCAGTGCCGCCTGGGTGTCCGAAAGATTCTGCTGGGCGAGCAGCAGCGTGAGCTGCTGGGTCAGCAGGTTCTGCTCGCTTGCGGTGCCGAACTCGTACTGTGCGTGCTGGCTGTCGAAGAGCTGCCTGTTGCGCCGGTAGATCTCACCGAACGCCTGGGACTGCTGAGCCAGATGGTTCCACGACGACAGGCTGTCTTCGACGTTCTGGAACGCGCTCAGTACCGTCTGCCGATACGCGGCGACGCTTTCGTCATAGGTCGCGCGCGCTTCGTGCACGGCGGCAGTGCGTGCGCCGCCGTCGAAGATGGTCGCAGCGAGATCGGGGCCGAGTGTCCAGAAACGGTTCGGTACGGAGAACAGGTTCGCGAGCGCGTTGTGCTGGAATCCCCCCTGCGCTGACAACGTCAGCGTGGGGAAGAACGCGGCCTCGGCGGCGCCGATCTTCGCATTCGCTGCCGCGGCGTTGCGCTCCGCGCTGACGACGTCGTAACGCCGTTCGAGCAGTTGCGAGGGTAATGCCAGCGGCACGGTGGGCGTCATGAACGAATAGTTCGATACGGGTGCGATCGAGAAGCTGGCAGGTGGCACCCCGGTCAGCACCGCGAGCGCGTGCTCAAAATGCTCGCGCGAGATCTTCGTGGCCTGGAGGTCGGCAATCACCAGTTCGAGGTTGTCCTGCGCGGTGAGTACCCTGTCGTTCGACGCCTCGCCCTGCGCGTAACCTGCGTGCACCATGTCCAGGATGCGCGCGTCGATCTGCTGCTGCTGTTCAAGCAGACCGATATCGACATCGCTCTGGCGCAGTCCGAAGTAGTCGGTCGCGACGCTCGCCGCTATCGACAGGCGAACGCCCGCAAGCTGCGCAGTGCTTCCCTGCGCGCTCGCCTTGCTCGACTCGACCTGCCGGCGAATGCCACCCCACAGATCGAGCTCCCAGCTCGCGGCCAGGTCCGCCGAAACGAAGTTGTGCACGCCGGGCTGCAACGATGCGCCCGATGCGGTGCCCGTACCGGCCGCTCCCGCACCGGACCGGGCGCCCGAGATGCCTGCGCCGATGAAGGGAAACAGGCTCGCCACGTTCGAGTCCACGTCGGCCTGCGCGAGCCGCCAGGCGGCTTCGGCCTGCGCAATCACCGGATTCGCCTTCTGCGCCTGCTCGACCAGATGCGCCAACGTCGTGTCGCTGTATTCGAGCCACCATGTGCTCGACAGCGAAGCCTGCGGATTCGCGTTCGCGCGTTGCCAGTCCACGCCTTCTTTGAAGCTCTCGGGAATGTCGACTGCAACCTTCTTGTAGTTCGGTCCCACCGCGCACCCGGCGATGCAGAACGCCGCCGCAGCGGTGCAGCACCATCGCAGCGCGTTTCGATTCAATCGGGAACGAACGGCATCGCCCCCGGCAGTGACAGAGAGATTCATTCCGGATCCTGCGGAGGAGAGCGGGTTGTCGATGATGGCGATACTTCCGGACGTGATCGTGATGTTTCGGCAAGCACAGCGGCAGCGAAATTGCCGCCGCGCATGCCCGTTGGATTCCGAGGTCACGAACGCCCGCGAATAGTGGTCTAATCTGGCTGTTTCGAAATCGAAGGTAGCTTAGAGCGCCTTCCACCCGACCACTAGACAGCCTGGATGGGCGGGACTCATCCAGATTTGTGAGGAATGTATGCTTGACCTGAACGAAATCTATTTCTTCGTCGAGGTCGTTCAGGCCGGAAGTTTCGCCGAAGCCGCGCGACGCCTCGGGATGCCTGCGAACACGATCAGCCGCTACATTCAGCAACTCGAAAGTGATCTGAAGAGCCGGTTGATCCTTCGGACGACGAGGAAATTGACGCTGACCGCAGTCGGGCAAACGTTTTACGAGCAGTGCGCGAAGAACGTACGGGAGCTCGTGCAAGCGGGGCAGCAAGCTGCCGACACGCATCCGGAACCGGTTGGACCGCTGCGCGTCGCCCTGAACAACGATTTCTTCGACATTGTTCCGGACTCATGGGTCACGGAGTTTCTCTCGAGCTACCCGGGCGTCACGCTCGAATTCGTCGTCGACAATGCCTACCTTGACCTGACGGCGAGCGGCGTCGATCTCGCATTGCGTCGCGAGTCGATGCTGGACGAAAATGCGACGCGCCGCGTTCTGCGTGCGGCGCGCAGGCGGCTCGTTGCGTCACCTGAATATATCGGGGCCCGCGGCATGCCGACGAGCCTCGATGAACTCAGCCAGCACGATTGCCTCCTGATTTCCCGCGACTTTGGACCGAGCACGTGGTATCTGAACGGCCCGGATGGACGTATCGGGGTTCAGGTGCAGGGTCGCCTGCAGTCCAGTACCTCCCGCCCGGTCAGGCAGGCGGCGGTCGCAGGCCTCGGCATCGCTTTCCTGTTTGACCTCATCGCGAAGCGGGATATCGAGGCCGGGCGTCTTGTTCCAGTGCTCGACCAGTATCGATCGGACGCAACGAACTTCTGCGCCGTCTTCCCCAACCATCGGCACATCAGGCGGGTCGCGACGATTTTCGTGGACGCGGTCCAGGACAAGCTCGCCGAGATGGCCGCGCCAAGTGGATCTTGAAGTTCTGAATCTGCCCGGTCAATCAACGCGCGGTCCCTAACATGTTCTGAACGGGCGTCGAAAACACGCGTCCATCGACATCCGTCAGTTGCAGGGTGCGTGCACTTTCGATTGCGCCCGGATGAACCTGCAGTGCCGGCAATGTAATCGTCGAAGCGGCGCCCATCGCTGCGCGCAGGCCAAATGGGCCGGCCCCGAATTTGTTATAGGCATAATCGTTGTTGAACGCAGTCTTCGGCATCTTCGAGAGCGCTTCGGCGTTCCATTGCGCGACGGGCATCTTGTTTGCGTCGAGCAGCGCGGCCAAGACGACATGCACTGGCGCTTCAGGCGTTCCGGCATCCAGAGCAACATGAAAGCACACGCTTCCATCAGCCAGAATAGTTGCGTTGGCCAATGTCAGGTGATGGGCGGTCGGGCTTATCGGGCCGCTATGAAACGGCGTCACGACCGAGCCGCGATAGTAGCTGTACGTCCCTACGTTGAACACGACCACAAAGCTCAATACCGCGAGTGCGAGGTTGCGAAAGCCGGCGTCGGAAAGCGGCAGCGTCCTGCTGCCCGAGACCCATTGAAACCAGCCGCTGTCAGCGCGTTGTGGTTTGTTGCGCAGCAGGACGTTGTCCAGCGACCACGCGCCGCTGCCACCCAGCATCAACGTCGCGCCCATCGCGAGATTGCAAGCCGCCATCGTCCACTCGTCGATGCACGTTGCCCCTTGCCAGCCGAACATCAACATCAGCAATACGGAAAAGCTCATTGAAGCGAGCGCGGCAGCGCGCGTGAAGAGGCCCGCCATCAGCATGAAGCCGACGATTAGTTCGGCAGCACTGAAGAGGATCACACCACCATACAGGAGGTAGAAGTGATGCAGCATGAAGCTGATTACGTGGTTCATGCCGAGCAGGGCACCTGGCATCGCGGTCTGGAACTTGTTGGCCATCCAGTGCGCGGCATGTGGATCGAGTTTGTCCGGCGCGTAAATGAATCGTCGCGAACCGCCTCCCCAATAGATAAACCCCTGAATGACACGGACCGACATCAGGGAAATGGCCGAAATGCGCCACGTGCGCTGGTCCGGTGCGGTCACGGTGCGTTCGCGACTGGTCGCATCGAATGCAATTGAACTCATGGAGGAACCTCTGAAGTGAATGTGCGTCGTCTGACTGGAGCTTCGCAGCCCGTTCTGGCGGCGATCACTGATCGACCAATCATCCCTGTGTAGGGTATAGAAGGGGAGGCTTCCGCAAAAATAGATTAATGGCATCGGCGCCATAATTTTTTTGTATTTAACTTCACGACATCGCGTTTTTATATTTGCCCGTCAGAATGCAGATATAAGCGCAACGCATGGCAGGGATATCACGATTGTATTTTTCCTGAATGGCCTGCATCCCTACACTGGACCCATACCTGCCGGCACATGCGTGAACTGGCTTGTTGCGACTGCATCACGACAGTACTGCGTCAGCACGAATGTCTCGGTCAGCCGGTTCGCGAGCACCTCTTCATTCAGAGAATCGACCCATGAACAAAATCAGAACGTTCCTTGCTGCCCTGGCGGTCGCAGTCGCGTCGGTCTCGGCGCACGCCGCGCCGGCGGATCAGGCCGGTTTTTGGACGACACCCACAATTCAGGGCTACGGCAAAATGCACAATCTGCCCGACAGCGCATTTAAGCCACGGCCAGGGCACATCTACAAGGTGGTCTTTGCGATGACACAGGCCCCGGCACAGCCGGACAAGGTCAACCCGGCCCTGGATCACATTGCGCGCACGCTGAATCTCTATGCGGCTTCAGGGGTGCCATTGGCAAAGCTTAAGTTCGTTGCAGTTGCTTATGGCGCAGCGACGCCGCTTGCGCTCGACGATGCCCACTACCGGGAAGCATACGGCGTGTCGAACCCCAATCTCCCGCTGATTGCCCAGCTCAAAAAGGCTGGTGTGACGGTCGCAGTATGCGGGCAGGCTGTTGCCGAGCATCATTTCCAGTATGACTGGATCAATGCGGACGTTACGCTCGCACTATCGGCCCTGACCACAATCACGACGCTCCAGCAGCAGGGTTACGCGCTGATGCCGCTTTAGGTGCCCCTTCGTCGCCCGTGAGGTAGTGTGAACTGTCGCGTTATGTGCGTACCGTTCCTTATAATATGGAGTGCAAATCATGCTTACGATCAATCGAAAGGTCCTCGCCGCATGCATGATGGGCGTCATTGGCGCGCTCGTCATCGGGGCCGCTTATGCTGACGGCGAGCAGGCTGTGGACACCGCGCAGACCGGGCACGGGGAGGACGTCTATCCACCGTGGCAACACGGCGCGAACAATGACAGTCTGGTGCGTGGTCTGCCGTTCACCGAACCCGACGCCGATAATCTTGCGGATTTTCATGGTAACCCGGTTAACCCGTCGCTGGTGCTCTATGTCGGTGGCAACTACTTCTTTGCGATGGCGCCACTCGTGCAAGCCTTTGAGGCCCGTTACCCTCAGTACAAAGGACACGTCTACTGGGAGACCATTCCTCCGGGCCTGCTGGTGAAGCAGATGGTAAGCGGCGGCACGGTCACGGTTGGGAACATGACCTGGACCGTGCCTGCCGACGTGTATCTCGCGGGGCTGAAGGCCGTGCAAAAACAGATCGACGCAGGGCTTCTGCAGGCGCCCGCGGTACCGTACGTGACAAATACGCTGACTATTATGGTGCCTGCGGGCAATCCTGCCCATATCGCTGGCCTTGCGGATCTCGGTAAGCCGGACGTCCGGCTTGCGATGCCGAATCCAGCATTCGAAGGGATCGCGCGACAGATCAAGGCCTCGCTCGAACATGCTGGCGGCGATACGTTGGAGAACGCAGTCTACGGCACCAAAGTCGCCGACGGCTCGACCGTGCTGACACACATCCATCACCGGCAGACGCCGCTGTGGATAATGCAAGGCAAGGCGCAAGCAGGTGTCACATGGCAATCTGAGGCGATGTTCCAGGAACAGGCCGGTCATCCCATCAGTCACGTGGACATTCCCGCGACCGACAACACGACGGCGATCTATGCTGGCGCCGTGACAGCGCATACGCCTCACGTCGAGGCGGCTCGTCGTTGGCTGGACTTCATCCGCTCGCCCGCAGGCCTGACGATCTTCGAACGGTATGGATTCAAGCCCTACGATGAATCCGCATCAGTTCCGCTTCATACGCGCGACACCAACACCGGCGCGACAGATGTTGCGGCGAACAACGTCACACCGCTGCGGCGTCCGACGCAATCTGCGCCAGCACCAGACCGAAAAAGGCCTGTGTACTCGGCGACAGCGACCGCCCCTTGAGCCACACCATATGCAGCGGGCGCACGATGCACAGTTCCTCCACTTCAAGCGCGATTAGTTCGCCGCGGCGCAACTCGTCTTTCACACTGAGCAGCGAAACGTAGGCGATTGCGTGCTGTGCGAGCAACATCCGCTTGATGGCTTCGGTATCGCTGACGGACATCAGCGGGTCAAGTTGCAGGCCGATACGCTTGTAAGCGTCCTCGACAACCGCGCGCGTGCCCGAACCAGGTTCGCGCAAAATGACCATCTGTGCAGTCAGATCGCGCGATGACAGCTTTTTCCCGGCGAGCGGATGTCCGGCCGCGACCACCGCGGCAATTTCGTCAGACCCGATCAGACGCGAATGCAGGATCGTGCTATCGAACGGACCTTCGATAAAGCCAAGCGAGAATACATGGTTGCGCAAGCCGGCTTCGACCTGCTCGGTGTTAGTGACCGTCAGATCGATTGAGACCCGGGAGTGGCCCGCGCTGAATTGCGCGATCATGTCCGGCACAAGATACACGCCGACCGTCGCGCTTGCGCCTATCCTCACATGGCCGGCGCTGAGCCCGGCCAGTTCCCGCAGTTCACCTTCCGCCGCGTCGGCGAGGGAGAAGATTTGCTCGGCGTAGCGGAACAGCATTGACCCCGCGTCAGTCAGGGCCACGCCGCGCGGCAGCCGGTCGAACAGCACGAGGCCCACCCGTTCCTCCAGATCCCTGATTTCCCGCGTGACCGCGGGTTGGCTGACGCGCAGGCGTTCGGCCCCGGCGCTGACACTGCCCGCGCGAGCGACCTCGAAAAACGCCAATAGATGCGTAAAGTTAATTGCCACTGTCGTTCCCGGAAACAGCCCATGCGCTGAGCAATGCTACAGCGACTGCACGTGCCGCAGCGTCTTCCTCGCAACGAACCCAACAGTTACCTTTCGACGGTATGCGTTGCTGATATAGATCGTATCGCAACAATATATTTTATTTCTGTCTCGGCGGTGAATACGATGTGTACATGGAGGCGTTAAACAAGATCTGCGCTTGCGGTTCCGGTCCACGCAGACTCTCGCCACGAACACAGTAGCCAGGCGTCACGCAAGGAGTTCCTGCTACTGCCGGGAATAGAACCAGGTTCTCGGTGTTCACCATGATGTAGCCAAGGTTTGTTCTTTTACCATGAACTTAGGAGTTCGAATTGAAAAAGCAATTTGTGCTGGCCCTTTCTATGGTCTTGCTCGCGTCGGCGGTTACTGCTTCTAGCGCTTTCGCTCAGGAGAATGCATCCGCGGGAGTCACCCCAATCGTTGCACAACAGGCGGCGCAACCGATGCAGAACAGGGACGACGACACGGGTGCCGGCATGTCGGGTTCGAGCGCGGCAGGCCAACGTGAAGCGGCGGGCAAAACGGGCTTCGGTCGAGGCAATTCGGCCGTGCCTCCTTGCGTCGGACCGGTCAGCTTCTGCACGCCGTATTTCGGCAGTTGACGCCATCCCACAACAGCGGGCCTGTCACCGGCCCGAGCAACGTCAATCATGTACTGAAGGAGAACACCTCATGAAATCGCTCATTTGCCTCACTCTTGCTATTAGCGTCCTCGCGGGTCCGGTATCGGCTTTCGCGCAAACCACATCTGGCCCACTGACGCGCGCGCAGGTGCGCGCGGAACTCGTACGTCTCGAACAGGCTGGCTATAGCCCTTCCACGGGGGAAGATCCGAACTATCCCGCCGACATCCAGGCTGCCGAAGCAAAGATTGCCGCCCAGGACAGCGCGCAGCTCGCGGCCAATGCTGTAGGCGGCGTGGCGCAAGGCGGTTCGTCGCAGACAGGTCTCGAAGTCCACGCAAACCCAAATCGTTCTCTCTATGTTGGACATTGAGGGTGTTCGGGTCCGTTATGGCGGAGTCCGGCAACGCGCAATGAACAGAGCCCAAGCCCTGTTGCATTGCGCGATCTATCACCCGTTCGTCGCGCTACCGGCGATCTATCTGACCGATATGCTGCGCCGGGCCGACTCTGGCCTCGCGAGTGCGTTGCTGGTGTCGGCATCCGGATTGACATTCCGGCTTGCGCGGCTCCTTGGCCGATGGCATCGCCGTAGAAGAGTCTCCAGGTAATTTAAATTTCAGGGGATGGAGACTAGAGCGCACAAAACGGTTCAACAGGATTCATCGGGTCCGTTGACTGGACGTTCCGTCAACTCTTGCCGGACTGTGAAGTCTTGCTTCATAACCCGTCAATGTTATGGGGAATAGTCGCACGTTGAAAGCGGCCCTAAACTCTGCTTGCGAATCAGGCCTTCGCACGGGGGCAAGCGGCTCACACTTCGGCATCTCCTGGTAGGCCGACTCGGCATCCTGACCGCGGTGTTCGAGGCCGCGTCGACCAAACCATCATAGGAATCCGAAATGTCACCCGAAATCATCTTCCAGATACATCTCGTTCTAGGCTATGTCGCGTGGCTGCTTTGCTTCGTTGTGTACATCCTGCCCAGGCTTAAGTCGATGGGTCGTGTCGACGCGCAACGCGCCATCGCTACGCTGCACAGCTTCCGCTTCTTCGGGCTTGTCTTCATGCTTCCCGGCGTCGTCGGCCCCAGTCTGCCGGCCAGCTTCGCCCAGTTCGCCGCTTATGGCGACTTTGTGACCGGAGTGCTGGCCATGCTGGCGCTGCTCACGGCCAGGGTACCTCCGCTCTTCTGGTTTTTCGTGCTTAGCTTCAATGTCGTGGGGGCGGCCGACATCATCGTCGACTATTACCACGCGATTCGGATCGGCCTTCCTGCAGTGGCGGGGCAACTGGGTGCCACATACGCGATCCCGATCATCTACGTGCCCCTGCTGATGATCACGCACTTCGCCGCGTTCTATTTGCTGATGCGTCGTCAGCCCAAGGTGGCATGGGCTTTCGCCGGTGATACGGCCGCGTCCTAGATCAACAGGGGGCGCAGGCGCGCCAGGGCCAAAAAATATTCCTCCCCGCTGTAACCGCGCATCCATCCCCGACGAACTACAGAGAGAGCGCAATGCACGCCGCGTATGCGTCGCTCGCTGTTCTTTGCTAACGTTCATCTGGAGACCCTTGCGCATGAACACTGTCCTCCGCCTGTTTCGTCTGACCGATCCCGCCTGGCTGACGAACCGCGTGGGCCTCGCGCGATGGGCGCCGCTGCCATTGCGGCTGATCGTTGGTTATGGGTTCATTGCGCACGGCTACGCAAAAATCGTCAAGCATCCGGATGCCTTTGCCGGGATTTTGCACGCGCTCGGTGTGCCGGCACCGCACTTTATGGCGTGGGCGACCATCGTCATCGAACTGGTCGGCGGCCTCGCGGTCATCGCCGGCGCATTCGTACCGCTCGTCAGTCTGCCAATGATCGCGGTGCTGATGGTTGCGACACTGACTGTGCATCTTCCGTACGGGTTCACGTCGATCAAGCTGATGGCCGTCACGTCAGCCGGCCCGCAGTTCGGTCCGCCAGGCTACGAGACCGATCTGCTTTATGTTGCGTGTCTTGCCGCGCTGATGTTTGGGGGATCGGGACCGTTTTCCGTTGATGGCTGGCTTAGCCGCGACCGACGGATCTAGGGAGGGCGATGGCAGTTCAGGACGACATTGCCGAGCAGGTACCTGGTCTTCGACGCTACGCGTGCGCGCTGGTACTCGACATACCGGTTGGAACGGTCATGTCGCGGCTCTCACGCGCGCGAGAGCGGTTGCGTGAGTTGACCGCCCGGGCGCGGCCGGAATCGAAGCGCGGAGTCAGGTCAACGTGACGCGCGAGACGCACGCCGGATCGTTGCGGCCAGTCGAGGAACGGCTCAGAACCTTGCTGGACCGCTCGCTGGAAGGTGACGCCCCGTCGTATCGTGTGTTTCTGCAGGATCTGACCGGACATCTGCGGGCGTTGCTGCGCAAACGGCTGCACCTTCGGCCGCACGATATCGAAGACGTGGTGCAGGAAGTCCTGCTGGCCGTGCATAACGGGCGCCATACGTGGCGCCCGGACGAACCGCTGACCGCCTGGATCAACGCGATTGCGCGCTACAAGCTGACAGACTATCTGCGTGCACGATCGCGTCGCGAGGCGTTACACGAACCACTTGATGACGAAGTCGAAATCTTCGCCTCATCGGACACGGAACCGGCGGACGCACGACGCGATCTGTACAAGCTGCTCGCCCAGCTACCGGACCGCCAGCGTTTGCCGATCGTACACGTCAAGTTGCAAGGGTTATCCGTCGAGGAAACGTCGCGCTTGACCGGCTTATCGGAATCGGCGGTGAAAGTAGGCGTGCATCGCGGGCTTAGGGCCTTGGCCATGAAGATCCGGGGGATATCCTGATGAAAACAGACGATCTGATTTCGATGCTCGCGACAGGCGTTGCGCCTGTCGAACGACATGTCGCTGCAAAGCGCTTCAGCGTCGCGCTCACGTTCGGCGCAATGGGTGCGCTTGCGATCGTGATTTTCGGTTACGGCGTGCGGCATGATATCGACATTCTCCTGCATGCGCCTCTGTTCTGGGTGAAGCTCGCGTGGCCGACATGTCTCGCGGTTGCGGCGTTGGCGGCCGCCGTGCGCCTCGGGCGGCCAGGCAGGGCGGTCGGCGGCTGGTGGGCCGGACTCGCGACGCCGGTGGTACTCGTGTGGCTTGCCGCGCTACTGTCGCTCTGGTTCGCACCGCCCGGCACGCGTGAGCATCTGCTGATGGGGCGCACCTGGCGCTCGTGTTCTTTCAACATCGCGATGATCTCGTTACCGGCGTTCGCGGCCGCGCTGTGGGCGGCACGCTCTCTCGCGCCGACGCGGCTTCGGCTCACAGGCGCGGTAACCGGACTCATCGCTGGCACGATCGGTACGGTTGCCTACTGTCTGCGATGCCCGGAAATGAGTGTGCCGTTCTGGGCGACCTGGTATCTGATCGGGATGTCGATTCCGACGGCCGCCGGGGCGCTGCTTGGGCCGATCCTCCTTCGGTGGTGAGGTGGCGGGTCGAAGCACATGCCATGGTCCGAGCCTCTTTCCTTTCATAATCCAATACTTTGCCTATACTTTTGCTTTCTGAGCGAGCGTCGCGAAAGCAAAATGTATTAATACATTACTGTCCTTCGCACCGGCTGGCCCATCCCGTCAAAACTGAACAGGAGACAGGTCATGCAATTCGACGAGCAGAAGATGCAGGATTTCATGGGACGAATGGTTGGCGAGTTTGGCGCAATTGCCTCCGCGCCGCTGATTGCATTGGGTGATCGTCTGGGACTTTACAAGGCGATGTCGGAAAAGGGATGGATGACATCGACCGAACTTGCGGAACACACCGAGCTGGCGGAACGTTACGTCCGTGAATGGCTGTCGGCGCAGGCGGCGTCCGGCTTTATTCGCTACGATGCGGTCACCGGCAAATACCAGCTCGAAAACGAGATGGCGATGTGCTTTGCCGTCGAGACGAGTCCAGCGTTCATCCCGGGTTTCTGCGATTGTGCTGAAGCCATGTTCCGCGATCTACCCAAACTTGAGGCAGCATTCCGTACGGGACTGGGAGTGGGATGGCATCAGCATTATCCCTCGCTGTTCAAGGGCACAGAACGGTTCTTCAGACCCGTTGGCTTTGATTACCATGAACCGTCTATCCAGCGAGCGCGCGAAGCGGCAGATGTGGCGGGCGTTTCGGATCGCGTGAGGTTCGAGGTCGCAGCCGCGAAGGATTTTCCAGGCACTGGCTATGATTTCGTCGCGTTCTTCGACTGCCTGCACGACATGGGCGATCCGATTGGTGCGGCGGTGCATGTGATTGAATCGTTGAAACCGGATGGTACGTGGATGATCGTTGAGCCATTCGCGAATGACAGGCTCGAAGACAACCTTAATCCGATAGGGCGAATCTTTTACTCGGCGTCGACGATGATCTGCACAGGCGCTTCGCTTGCTCAGGAAGGGAAGATGGGACTGGGGGCTCAAGCGGGTGAAGCTCGGTTGAGACAGGTGGTGACGACGGGTGGCTTTACACGTTTTCGTCGGGCGCATGAGACGCCCTTCAATCTTGTGCTTGAAGCGCGCCCGTGATGTGCACCATTTCATACATCCACGACGATGTATCGTAAATGTAATAATTAAAGGTGAGCAATTGAAAGAACGGACTCCTATTCTTTGAAGCATCCCCGCGGCAGGCAATTCAGACTGACCGGGGAGCAGTGAGCCGGCGCAAACTGCCGGCGTTTCGCCCGACACGGGTCCTTCAAAATCCGGGCAGCGTTGCGGTCTGCGGACCGCCCGGCGAAGCAGGCGTAGCCTTCTCATGTTCGAGCAGCCAGCGCTTTCGGTGCAAACCCCACGCATATCCCTTGAGGTCGCCATTGCTGGCGATTACTCGATGGCAGGGCACCACTATGGCGATCGGATTGGCGCCATTGGCCGCGCCGATGTCGATGGCTGCGCGTGGGTCGTCGAAGCCCAACTCCTTTGCGAGTTTGCCGTAAGTCGTGCTGGCACCAACCGGAATGAGGCGCAGTGCTGCCCAGACCCGACGCTGCAGGTCGGTACCGGCGGTCGCGGTTGGCAGGCTCTTGATCACATCTAGCTCACCCGAAAAGTAACGGGCTAATGGTTGTGCAATCTCGTCAGGCGCGGGCGCGTCGACCAATTCGGTGCTGCCGTAGTGCTCGCGCAAGAGCCGATGCAGGCGCGCCTTGTGATCGGCAAACTCGAGCGCACGAATATTCTGCTGCGCGTCGCTGACAAGCAGGAGATCGCCCAGCGGCGACTCCAGATGGCTTAGAAACAGTTGCATGATTCACTCCTCATTCGTTGAAGCGGCGAGCCTCGACCGCTACCCTGACCGTAACGATAGCCTTCCGAAGTCGATCTTCCGCCCCGTTTCTTGCTCTCATATTCGACTGATGCGTCTAAACAAAAAACGTGAAGCGGATCGACAGAATATCTCCGCAGCACTTCACCGGGACCACGGTGCTGCGTCTGCAGGATGGATTCCTCGTCGAGGAACTCGGTTTCGACGATGGGGTGACGGCGCTCATGCAGTTTGGATTGCCAAAGAACGCCTGAGCGAGGGCGCGAGGCGGTGATTCAGCTCACATCGAAGAATGGCGGATGAACGCGGGCTGCCCGGTTGAGACAAGATGTCGAAAAAACAGCGTTTCAACCGCCTGCCAGGTCATCCTTGGTCCAGCCACCGCCGAGCGCGCGAATGAGGTCTACATTCGCGTCCAACTGCTGCGTTCGAAGCTGGATGACGCTGCGTTCCGATTCAAGCGCAGCGGATTGCGACTCGACCACGTCCAGGTAGCTGACCGCACCGCGCCGATAAAGTGCGAGCGAGAGGTTGACTGATGTGTCAGCCGCGCTTGCGGCCGCTTGCTGCTGATCCGTTGCGGTGCCCAGATTGTCGAGCAACGTGAGGTCGTCTTCAACCTGCCTGAATGAGGCCAGCACTACGCTTCGGTAGCGGGCGCCGGCCTCTGCTGTGGCCGCTTTCGCGGACTCCACCTGGGCCTTGCGCCTGCCACCGTCAAAGAGGTACACCGCAAGCGTCGGTCCGATTGCCCAAAAGGAACTGGGGGCGCTGAGCAGATCGGCGTACACCGAGCTCTGCAAGCCGCCTTGTGCGCTGAGCGTCAGTGTCGGGAAGTACGCGGCACGTGCAATGCCAATCCGCGCATTGGCCTCCGCTGTGCGCCGTTCGGCCGCGGCGACATCCGGCCGCCTTTGCAACAACGCCGACGGCACTCCAACCGGGACGACGGGCAACTGGATTGGACGGGTACTCGGTTCGATCCGAAAGTCCGATGGCGACGCGCCGACCAGAACGGCAATGGCGTGCTCCAGTAGCGCGCGCCTGGCCCTGACCTGCGTGAGCTCGGATTCGGCCGCCGACAGCTGGTTGGTTGCACGCGCCACATCGAGCCCTGACACGACTCCACCGCCATGCCGCCTGCGAGTCAGATCGAGCGCCTTCTGATACGCCTCGTCAGTCCCCTCGATCAGCTGGATCTGCTGATCGAGGCCACGCAGGTCGATGTAGCTTCGCGCCAGCTCGATTTCGAGGCTCAACTGCGTCGACGCCAGATCGGCGTTCGACGCCAAGCCCTCGTCCTTGCTTGCCGCAACCGAATCGCGCACGCGTCCCCAAAGGTCGACTTCGTAGTCAACTTCGACACCGAGCGTGATCGAGTTGTAGTCGGCTGGCGCGGTGGGGTTACGCAGGGGTCTCGTGTCCGACTCGCGCTCACGCTGGAGATTGCCCGCAGTGGATACCTGAGGATAGAGCTGCGAGCTGACCTGCTTGATGTACGCCTCAGCTTGCTCATAGTGAAATAGCGCGGCGCGCAGGTCGGGGTTATTCGCGATCAGGCGTTGCTCGAGGTCATCGAGTTCGGGCTCCTGATAGAGTTTCCACCATCCGGCGCGGTCAAGCTGGTCAGCCGGGCTGGCCGCGGTCCAAGGTCCCTGAGACTGGTACTGTGCCGCGACCGGCACATCCGGAACGTCGTAGTGCGGCGCGAGTGAGCACCCGGCAAGCGTCATAGCGCTCACGAGTGAGGCCAATGTCCGATGCTTAGCCATGGCTTGCACCCTTAGCCCCCGGCTTGATGACCTCAACATGGTCACCCTCGACAAGACCATCGGGGGGCGTGTCGATCACCCGGTCATTGTCGGCCAGTCCCGAGCCGATATCGACCGCGTTCCCCAGGTCTTGCAGGATCGCAACGGATCTGAATCGGACGGTGTCCTGAGCATCGACGGTCGCGAGCCGGAGCCCGCGGTTGTCGAATATCAGCGCGCTGGCGGGCACGCGCAACGCGCCGGCACGTGCGGGCAGCGCGAAGTGCAGATTCACGAAGCTGCCCGGGAGCAGGAGATGACCGGGGTTGTCGACCAGCAACTGGACCAGCGTCGTTCCTGATGCCGCGTTGACGGAGCTGGCCAGACCCACCACCTTGGCCGTAAAGCTCTTGCCCGGATACTCCGGGACGGTGAAGGTGGCTGTCCCGCCGGGTTTGATCATCGGTGCATCTTCCTGCGGCACGCGCACGTACAGACGCAGTTTATCCACGCTCGATACCGAAAAGAGTTGCGGCCCGGTACCACCGCCCGCATTAATCAATGCGCCCACGTCGGTGTCGCGCGAGGTGATCACACCGTCAAACGGCGCGACGATTCTCGCGAAACTCTTCGTCGCGACCAGCCTGTCGACGTTTGCCTGAGCCGCCGCCACGCGGGCCTGCTTCGACACATAGTCCTGTGTGCGGTCATCGACTTCCTGACGCGACACGGAATCGGAGTCGAGCAGTCCTTGCCAGCGATCGGCCGTGGTCTTGGCGAGAGCAGCATCGGCTTTTGAGCTTGCCAGGTCGGCCTTCGCCTGATTCAACTGCTGGTCGAGTTCGGGCGTATCAATTACGGCGAGCTCTTCGCCGGCCTTCACCTGGCTGCCGATATCCACACGCCAGGATTTCAGGTACCCGTTGACACGTGCGTAGATGGGCGCGCTCTCGAAGGCCTCTAGCCGGCCGGGCAGGGCCAGCAAGCCGCCCGGTGCTTCCTTGGCGGGTACAACCACATTCACGGACGGTATCGCCTGAGTCTCCGTCCAGTCTTTGAGCTGATGCTCGTCTTTCACGCGAAGTGCGATACCGACAACGACGATGATGACGGCGAGCACACCACCGACAATCGCGACATACGAAAGCTGGCGTTGCGGCAGCGCCGCCCGCGGGGTGGGTTCATACGACATGAGTCGAGTCTCCGGAAGTCGGCGCGGGTGAAGTGCGGCCCCGATGCGAATGGAACAGGCAGAAGACGGCCGGCACGAGGAACAGCGTGGCGGCGGTCGCGAACAGCAGTCCGCCAATCACCGCGCGGCCCAGCGGCGCGTTCTGCTCGCCGCCCTCGCCGAGGGCGAGCGCCATCGGCGACATGCCTATGATCATCGACAACGCTGTCATCAGGACGGGACGAAACCGCGTGCCGCCGGCCTCGAGCGCTGCCTTGAAAGCGCCGCCGTGTTCGGCCAGACGTTCGCGACAAAAACTCACCACCAGAATGGAATTGGCGGTTGCAACGCCCATGCACATAATTGCGCCCGTCAGCGCGGGAACCGATAACGTGGTGCCCGTCGCGAACAGCATCCACACGATGCCGGCCAGCGCGCCGGGCAACGCCGTGACAATCACCAGCGGATCGGTCCACGACTGGAAATTGATCACAATGAGCAGGTAAATCAGCACGACCGCGCCGAGTAGCCCGAAGAGCAGGTCGCCGAAGGCGCTGTTCATGGTCTGGACCTGACCGAGCAGGACAACCTTCGCGCCCTTCGGCACACCCTTGGCATTGGCGGCAACAATGTCGCGGATGCCTTCGGAGACCGCACCGAGATCGCGCCCCTGGGTCGTTGCAAAGATTTCCACCATGGGCTGGACGTTGTAGTCGCTGACGACTTCGTTGCTGGCGGTGCGATGGACACTGGCCACGCCGGCGAGGATCTGTCCATCGTTTGCCGCTGAGCCACCGGTGACGGGCAGATTCATCAGGGACGGCAGCGAATCAAGACCGTATTGCGGCGTCTGCACGACAATCGGATATTCCACGCCATTGGCCGGGTTGAGCCAGTACGTCGGGGCGATTTGACCGGATCCCGCCAGGTGCACGACGAGGCTGTTGGTGACATCGCGTTCGGTGATGCCCTGAAGCTGCGCATGGACACGGTCGACGTCGATATTGAACTGGGGATTGGCCTGCGATTGCTCGATGCGAGCGTCGACAATGCCGGGAATATGCCGGATCTGACGCAGCATCAGGTTCGCGTAGGCAAAGTCGGCCGGCAGATTCCTGCCGCGAATCTGCAGGTCGATCGGTGCAGGCGAGCCGAAGTTGAGAATCTGACCAACGATATCCGCAGGAGGGAATGAGAACGTGACGCCTGGAAACTCGCGCGGCAACTCTTCGCGCAACTTGCGAACGTATCCGGCAGTGGGCCGATGGCCTTCCTTCAGCGAGATCTGAACGTCCCCGTCTTGCGGGCCAATCGTTCCCGTGTTGTTGTAGGCGGTATTGATGGAACTGGTTGACAGTCCCATGTTGTCGACGACCGTGCCGAGCTCGGCCTTCGGGATCGTTGCCCGCACGACGTTTTCCACGTCCGCAAAGATCTCAGCCGTAGTCTCGATCCGCGTACCGACCGGCGCACGCACGTGTAACAGAATCTGGCCGGCGTCGACATCCGGGAAAAAGTTACGCCCAAGAAACGGCACCAGCGCGAACGACAGCACAACGAATCCGAAGAACCCCAAGACAAAGATGCGACGATGGGTCAACAATAACTCGAGGATGCCGCTGTAGTTCGAACGAATCCGCTCGAAACCCCGCTCGAAGCCGCGCTGAAACCGCACCAGTGGGTTGGAAGAAACGCGCGGCGCCTGCTCGGGATCCTGCACGTCGCCCGGTTCGTGCTCCTGCACATGGGGCTTCAGCAGGAATTTGGCCATCGTGGGAACGAGCGTGCGCGACAGGATGAACGACGAGATCATCGCGAAGATCACCGCTTCGGCCATCGGTACGAACAGGAATCCCGCCACGCCACCGAGGAAAAACATCGGCACAAAGACGATGCAGATGCAAAGCAAAGAAACAAACGCCGGCGTGACGATCTGTGCGGCGCCATCGAGAATGGCAGGCTCGACGGCTTTGCCTTGCTCCAGATGCCAGTTGATGTTTTCGATGGTCACCGTAGCATCGTCGACGAGAATCCCCACCGCGAGCGCGAGCCCGCCGAGCGTCATGATGTTCAGCGTCTCTCCGAGGGCGGACAGTATTGAAATCGACCCAAGAATGGCGAGCGGAATGGAGGTCGCGATGATGACGGTCGAGCGCCAGCTACCCAGAAACAGCAAGATCATGACGCTCGTGAGCAGGGCGGCAATCGCGCCCTCGCGGGCGACGCCCGTAATGGCTGAGCGAACGAATAGTGACTGGTCGCCAATCGGATCGATCTGCAGGTTGTCCGGCAAAGAGGCTTTTGCATCGAGCGCTTTTTGCCTGATCCCGGCGATGATGGCCAACGTCGATGCCGATCCGTTCTTGAATACGGTGAGTAGCACCGAACGCTTGCCTTCCACGTGAACAATGTTCGGCTGTGGCGGAGCGCCGTCGGTCACATCGGCGACGTCGCGCATATAAACAGTGGTTCCGTTGGCCGATTTGACGGGCATGTCGCCAATCGCGGCGATCGTCGACGGCGCGTCGTTCAACAGCAGTGTGTACTCGGTCTTGCCGATCTTTTCGGTGCCTACGGGAGTGATGAGGTTCTGTGCGCTCAAGGCGCTTTGTACGTCCTGGGCAGACAGCCCCCGCGCCTCTAGTTCAGACGGCTTGATGTTGATCTGAACCTGGCGGGTTTTACCGCCGAATGGAAACGGGATGGCGGCGCCGGCGACCGAGGTCAACATGGGTCGTAGCTGATTCAGGCCGAGATCGGCCAGGTTTTGCTCGGAGAGGCCCTTCCCGGAAAGGGCGAGCTGGATCACAGGAACCGTCGAGGCGTTGTAATTGAGGACAAATGGCGGCGTCTCGCCAGGCGGCAACTGTTTCAGGATTTCCTGCGAGATCGAGGTGACCTGTGCATTCGCCGTCGCGATGTTGGTGCCCGGCTGGAAGAAAATCTTGATGACGCCGTAGCCGTTAAGAGAGGTGCCTTCGATGTGTTCGACGCCGTTGACCGTCGTGGTCAACACCCGCTGGAACGGCGCCATGATGCGCCCCTCCATCTGGTCGGGCGAAAGTCCCGTGTACTGCCACACCACGCTGACAACCGGAATATCGATCGCGGGAAAGATATCCGTAGGTGTACGAAGCGCAGACAACGGGCCGACGATAAGAATAAAGATGGCCAGGACAACAAATGTATAAGGCCTGTTTAGCGCAATGCGCACGATGCCAATCATAGAAATCTCGCTTTTTCAAAGCCGGCGGCAAACCAACCCACGTCGCCCTCCGGCTATCAGATTCTCTGTGGCTTACCTCAATCTGGGTTCGATGAGATACCGCTCGCCTTGATCGGCGCGTCGGGATGCGGAGTATGCGAGCCCTCGCTGCTGTGAGGGGAGGCGACCCAGTGGATGGCAGCAGCGACGAGCCCGAGCGCGATACCAAAGGCGACGATGCCGGGCCAGCCCAAGCGGCTCATCAACCAGCCGCTGATCGTCGCTCCGACGGCGCCGCCGAAGAAGGTGGCCGTCATATAGAGGCTGTTGATGCGGCCCTGTGCTTTGTGATCGACTGCGAAGGCGCGCGTCTGGTTGGATACCAGGCCGGCCTGCACACCGATATCGAGCACAATCACGCCGATTACCAGCAACGCCAGCGACGAGTTCGCTCCGGCGAGAAGCAGGTAGGCAAGCGTCACGATGCCGATACTGAGCCCAACTACATGGCGGGCCCCGCGCCGGTCGGAGATATGCCCGCCGAGTGAAGCCGCAAATGCGCCGGCTGCGCCGATGATGCCGAAGCCGCCCGCCCACGCACTGCCGAGGTGCCAGGGGCCGCTGGCAAGCAGCGCCGCCAGATTGACCCAGAAGGCGTTGAAGCAGGCCCACAACAGCGCCTGGATAATCATCGATTCACGAACCGGACGATGGTCCCGCGCCAGTGGCCAGAGCGAAGCGAGCAGCCGGCCGTAGGGAAGATCCGTGGAGGGCATACCCCGCGGCAGGAGCGAAGCGGCGGCGATCCAGACCGGCACCATGAACGCCGCTTCCATCCCGTAGACCGCGCGCCAGCCGTAAGTCGCGCCGACCACGCCGGCGATCGTGCGGCCAAGCAGGATGCCGACCATGATGCCGCTGACGACCGTGCCGACGTTACGCCCTCGCTGGTGCGGCGGCGACATGACGGCTGCGAAGGGCACGAGTTGCTGTGGCACGCAGCTGACGATGCCAAGGCCAAAGGAAGCCGCGATCAACGCCCAGATACCGGGCGAGACTGACGCCGCGATGGCAAAAACGAAGGCAAATGCGATCTGGGCGAGTACGAGTTTGCGCCGGTCGAAGCGGTCGCCAAGCGGCAACAGCAACGCGAGCCCGGTGGAGAAGCCGAGCAGCGCGGCGGCGGCGACGAGATCGACCATCGCCAGGTCGACACCCAGACTCGCTTTGATCAACGGCAGGATCGGCTGGGTGCAATAGATGTTGGTGATCACCGCGCCGGCGATGACCGCCATCATGACGATCTTGCCGCGCGACGCTAGCGGGTGCGTAGGTGGACTAGCGTGTGTAGTAGGATGACCTCGCACGGCATTCGCCTTTTTCAATCTATTCAGCATTTGCAGCGCCATGCTGCGATCTCGAATTCAGTTACGAATCGGACGCGCAAGTGAATATCCAGAATAATCAGGAATCCAAAATCACAAACCGCCATTGCGATCGAAACGAAGGCAACAGTGGTATACGGCGCAGCGGAATTTGCAAATGCTTGTCGGGCCGCTTGCCCGGTTAGAGAGCACCCGACGCCAGAAAGCGCGGTACATCAACCACCTGCGCCCCGGACGTTCCGGTTGGGGTCGGGGTTTTATTCTATTCTGGACGAATTTCGACGCGAAATCATCGTGGTCCCGGGTAACTCAGTTGTTCCGTTCACTCAACCATGTGTCAGCCCTAAGTAGCTGCGTATGGGCGTGATTGGTTTCTGCCTGGCGTTCATCACCGTTCTATATAGCAAGGCGACGCAAGAGCCAAAAATCAGCTCGTACCCATGCGGGTTTCGTCGACGAAGCTCTCCGTTGCGTCGTCGAGCTTGCGTCCCTTGCGCCCCGTCGGACCGTGCACGTACAGCACCTTGACATTGGCGTGCTCAGCCGATGCAGCGGGCGGTGTCATTGAATACCGGACTTCGCGGGCGTGGTCATTCAGTTGCAGGTTCGGATTGAACACAGAGTTGAAGCGCCACAGCATCCGCACAAAGTTCGTTTGTCCGCGCATCACCAGATGTGCGGCTTGGCTCGCCGCGCCGCGCAGCGCGCTCCAGCCAAGGTGCTTGCGGTTGAGTACCTGCTGCGTGCGCACCAGTTCGCGGTAGAACTCGGGCAAAGGCAGCTTCGTCGGCAATACGGCATGCTGAATGTCATAGAGCCGGTAGTCGAGGCTTGTCAACTTGCGATGCTCGCGCAGCCAGATTTCCGTCCCCGGATAAGGCGTATTCACACTGATGTTGACGATCTCGGGAATCTCCAGACACCATTGCCTGATCGCTTCGAAGCGTGCGTGGTCCCAGTCGGGGTCGGCGATCAGATTGATCGCGACTGTGATGCCAAGCGAGCGCGCGAACGCGAGCGCCTCGAAGTTTTTGTCGAGATTGACGCGCTTGCGAAACGCCTTGAGCCCTTCCGCATCGATCGCTTCCATGCCGATAAACATGTATTGCAGGCCCAGCTTGCGCCAGTACTCGAAGACCTCCTTGTTGCGCAAGAGCACATCGCCGCGTGTCTCGAGGTAGTACTTTTTATGTATGCCGCGGCGCTCGATTTCGTGGCCAATCGCCATGCCGTGATCCGCATGCACGAAGGCGACATCGTCGACAATAAAGACGCCTGGCTCGCGAATCGACGCAAGTTCATCGGCGATCACTTCGGGGCTGCGTGAGCGATAGCTGCGTCCGTAGAATGTCCAGGCACTGCAGAACGTGCAATCCCACGGGCAGCCGCGCGCGAATTCGATCGACGCACAGGGGTCCAGTACGCCGATGAAGTATTTGCGCCGATGTCGCAGCAGATCGCGCGCGGGTCGAACCTGATCGAGGTTTTCGGCGAAGCCTGGCAGCGGTCCTTCGCCGCTGCGGGTCACGACGCCCGGTATCGACAGTAGATCGGCGTGGCGCGCGACAGCGTCGAGGAGTTCGACGACCTTTGCCTCACCTTCGCCTTTCAGCACGCAGTCGATCGCGCCGTCGGCGTGATTGAGTATGTCGGCTGCCGTGAACGACGCGCTGTGTCCGCCCACGAACACGAAGCAGGTGGGCCATTGCGCCTTGATCGCTTTCGACAGATCGATGATTTCGGGAATATTGGCGAGGTAGTTGCCGGAGAAACAGACGACATCAGGACGCCATTTGCGGATCAGCCGTTCCAGATCGCGATGCGATTCGACTTGCAGGTCGAGCAGCCTGACATCGTGCGCAGCCGCACGGAGTACGGCCGCGACCGTCTCCAGGCCGAGCGGTTCGAGTCGCAGGAACACGCGGGTGTACATCAAGCCACTGGGGTGTACGGCGAGCACCTTCATGAGATCTCCTTGCGGCAGAAAGGGCGCATCCGTCGCAGACGGGTGCGCCGGGCTTTCTTTCTGGAATCCATGGTACGGGGTCGACTGCCGCGAGTTGCGTACTGGCAATGGCAACGCGGGCGGCTCCCGCGATTCTACTGCCCGTCGCCGCAACGTGCGCGCACGGGCCACAAGCGCAATGATCAGACCTTTTCGGCGCCTGAAGACGTACGGAACTACCCCTTGTTGAACAGGCTCACGACACGGGACATCGATTTCGCTGCCAGAACGAGCAGAGCGCCGGTTGGACTGTAATCAACGTTGTGCATCAGGTCGATCAAATAGAACATGGACATTGCGATGAGCGGGTGGTACATCGCGCGGCTTATCTGGCGTTTCATGGCATCTCACGCTATTTCGTTTGCCCGAACCGGTAAGTCGCTATGCGTGAACCGATCTGCGCAAGTCTGGAGGCGCGCCAGGCATTCCGGAATGCGTGGAAGGTTTGGCTGCGAAGTACGGATGACGCTGATCCGTCACGTCCCGTCGTGTGATGAACTTTGCCTCTCGCCATCGGTTTCCGTCCTGCCCGTGCGTCGACGTTTTTTGCCCGATCGTCCGGGTCTTGCCGATGGCTCGCCTGGCCATTGCAGCGCGTCCAGAAAGATTGTCCGGTCCTACTGCAGAAGGGCGCGATTTGTTGCATGCGGTTCATCCACACGCATCGCACGGCAATGCATCAAGCGCATTGAAATATGCGGTAAGGTGTTTGTCATATACGGCCGCCGCGGGTATAACATGTACCCTCGGTCGGGTTGAAGAATGACCGGCCTCCCGGTCCTTGCCCGGGAAATCGCATATCACGCGAGCTCTTCATGGATGCAGTTTCTGACGTCCTGCGCGCTGTGCGTCTAAGCGGCGCGGTGTATCTGAATGCGACCTTCACGGCACCGTGGTGCGTGATAGGTCGCACAGATGCTGCACTTTGCGCGGCCTACCTGCCGCGATCCGAGCGCGTCGTCTCATATCATCTGATCATAGAAGGGAGTTGCTGGGCCCAACTGGCAGACGACCCCGCTTCGGCTATTCATCTCAATGCCGGCGAACTGGTGGTGGTGCCGCAAGGCGAAACGCATCTGATGGGCAGTGCCGTGGATCTTGCACCCACGCCAACGGAGTTGCTATTGGCTGGTCCGATGGCGGCAGCACCCGGTGAGGTGATGGCGTTGTCTTACGGAGGTGGGGGGCATACGACTCGCATCGTATGCGGCTTTCTGGCCTGCGACGATACGCTGAGTAACCCACTGCTCTCATCGTTGCCGCGACTCTTCAAGATTGATATGCGCCACGATCCGCGAGCAGCATGGCTTGAGTCCTCTCTCAAGTTCGCAGCCATCGAAGCTGCGAATTCGCGGGCGGGCGGTACGATCGTCCTCGCCAGACTGTCCGAACTTCTGTTTGTCGAGGCGGTCCGTAGTTGTATTGAAGCGCTTCCTGCCCACCAGACAGGATGGCTGGCCGGCGTGCGCGATCGCTACGTGGGACGCGCGCTTTCGTTGCTCCATGCGCAAGCGGTCCATCCATGGACCGTCGATGAACTCGCGCGCAAGGTGGGGTTATCGCGCTCCGCGTTGGCGCAACGCTTCACCGATCTCCTGGGACAACCGCCAATGCAGTATCTGGCGCGATGGCGCATGCAGATCGCCGCGCAAGAACTTCTAACCGGCAGAAAGTCCCTCGCCGCTGTAGCCGAGCAGATTGGTTATGAGTCGGAGGCGGCTTTCAGTCGGGCCTTCAGGCGCGAATTTGGAATGCCGCCGGCAGGCTGGCGCAAGAGCAAAGGAAAGATGAACGGCGCTGCCGAATCTGCGCAGGCCACACCCGCTGCGAGTGGCATCACGTCACCAGCGGATCAGTGACGCCTACTGCCATACCGGACGCAACGTTCATTCGCACACCTCAAAGCTGACCAGGCGTTTCGGCCATATCTCCCGGTGGCCCGATCATAGAACCTCGCGTCTCCCAATCGTACATTCGAGCGTACCGGATGCCAGATCAACCCTATGGTTCTGGCCGGTAGATGAACATTCACAGCTCGACCGCAGGTAGGTCCACATTGGGAGAAATTCTATGAACGCAGTATCGCGACTCTCCGACCGCGATCGTTACGCCCGTTGCATTCGCGCCTCAAAGATGGTCAGTTGGGACATCGAGCGTGACGTGATTGGAGGCCGCACCTTTGACACGTCCGAGAAATTTCTTCCCGACGGGCTTTCACTGGCTCCGAATTTCTTCACGCTCTCCGAAAGCGAAAAGCGTTTCGTCAGCCAGATTCAGGGACGCACGTATGCCAAGGTATTCGGACTGGTAGAGCGCTTCATCAACGCCAAGGTGTTGGAAGTCAGCCGTGACTATTGGCTCGGCGACCAGGTGGCGCTCGAGGCGCTGGTCCGGTTCAGCGAAGAGGAACTCAAGCATCAGGCGCTATTTCGTCGTATCGACGAGATGATCGGTGAAACCCTTCCCCCCGGGTATCGCTTCGACGTCGACCCGGATGTCGTCGCCTCTGCAGTGCTCGGGAAAAGCACGTGGGCCGTATTGGCGCTGACGCTGGATATCGAACTGTTTAGCCAGCTCCACTACCGCCAGAGTATCGCTCCAGATGCTCAGCTGTCGGAGCTATTCAAGAACGTGTTCCTCTACCACTGGAAGGAGGAGAGCCAGCACGCCATCCTCGACGAGCTCGAATGGGTCCGTCACGACGCCACTATGACGGACCGTGATCGCGACAAGGCTGTTGACGAACTCATCGAGCTGATAGCTGCGATCGACGGCATTCTGCAGGCGCAGGCAGCAGCCGACGCGCGTTATTTCGAGGCGAACTGCGGCCGCGCAATCGACGAGGCGGAAAGCCAGTCGGTCGAAGCAAATTTCCTCGAGGCTTACCGGTGGCAATACATCCACTCGGGTGTACGTCATCCCCATTTCGGGGAGGTGCTGAATAGCCTCATCTCCGAAGACCAGGGCAGGCGCATCCAGGCTGCGCTCGCCACACTGCAGTGAGATTTACCGAAGCTGAACAATCCACGTATGTTGACGGAGATGGAATATGAATGCCAATGCACAGACCAACGAACCTAACATCGTTAACGGCCTTAACGTCGACGATTTGTTCGCCCTGATTGAGGGTGTCAAGGGCGATGTCTCGAAAGCCACCACCAGCTGGCGTGTAGCGACGAGCTGGCAGGGCCAGACTCGAACGCGCGCCGAGGTAGAGGGGTTTTCGATCGGAGGGCAGGATGTGTCGCGCCGGTTCACGATCGATATCGATGAGCCCTGCGAACTTGGTGGCTCGAACAAGTTTGCCAATCCTCAGGAGCATCTGATCGCCGCGCTGAATGCCTGCATCACGGTGGGGTACGTGGCGCAATGCGCTGTCCGCGGGATTACGCTCGAATCCCTGCAGATCGAGACCGAGGGTGAAATCGACCTGAGGGGTTTTCTTGGGCTCGACCCCAAAGTGGCAAACGGCTACGAGAGCCTGCGTTACACCGTCCGTATCAAGGGCAGCGGTACAAAGCAGCAATTCGCTGAGATCCATGACGCGGTAATGGCCACTTCTCCCAATGTCTACAATCTGGCGAACGCCGTCCCTCTGAAATCGACGCTTGTGGTTGGGTGAACTTCGCGATGTGGGCGCGGCGGTGCGTGACGAGCGCCGCCGCGGCGTGTTCCGGCCAGATGGAGGATACTTGGCGAAATAACACACCAACGCACTCAGCCAGGATTCTTCATATGAAGGCTCTCTCTCTAGTGACTCTTTCTGCTGCATTGTTCTCGTTTGGCAGTGCGGCGTACGCGGAAATCGATCAATCGCAGCCGCAGCTTCTGATCAAGAGCGCGACGCAGCAAGTGCTCGGTGAGGTGCGCACACGTGCGATCGAGCCAAACGATATTCCCCGCATCATGGATATCGTCAACCGGGACATTCTTCCGTACACCGATTTTCGCCGCACGACATCGCTCGCGATGGGTCGCTACTGGCGCACGGCTACGCCCGAGCAGCAGCAGCAACTAGTCGAACAGTTCAAGAGGCTCCTGATCTACACCTATTCGGGTGCTATCGGTCAGCTCCATCCAGATCAACAGATCGACTACCCGCCGATACACATCGCTCCAACCGATACGGACGTGGTGGTGCGCACGATTGCAAACAACAACGGCGAGCCAGCGGAGATCGACTACCGGTTGTACAGCACCCCCAAGGGCTGGCGCCTGTACGACCTGAACGTGCTCGGTGTCTGGCTGATCCAGACATATCGGCAGCAGTTCAGCGACAAGATCCAGCAAAGCGGTGTGGACGGTCTGATCCAGTTTCTCGCTGATCGCAACCAGCAGCTCGCTTCGGGCAAGCAGTAACGGGTTACCTGGCCTCTGACGGTCAGGTTGATATTTTGTAAGGAGTTGGAAAGAACGCGCGAGCGGATCATGCCAAAAGGAATGGGACGCACGTATGCGAATGCAATATCGCTCGTGTACATTGACACGTTACCCATTCCGGAACGAGTCCACTGCCATGACACCATTCGATCAAGCCAGAGGTGACAATTCGCCGTCCAGTCACGAGCGCTGGCCTCATCTGCGGTTCCATCTTCCTTACAATCACACGACGTCGACCTTCGGAGACGGCTGGTTCGCGCTCAAAGCCGAAGCATTCGCGCGCTTCTTCGGCACGCCTACGTTTCTCGTCGCGCAGACGGTAATCGTCGCGGTCTGGATCCTCGTCAACGTGGCGGGCCTGACGAAATTCGACGTCTATCCCTTCATTCTGTTGAATCTCGCCTTCAGTTTGCAGGCCGCTTATGCGGCGCCGTTGATCCTGCTGGCGCAGACGCGCCAGGCCGATCGTGACAAAGCACTCGCCGACGCAGACGCGCGTCATCGCGAGGAGATCGCGAAGTCCGCCGAACAGCGACAGTTGCAAATGGCCGAGCACACCGCGCAGATGGCCGCGCTGTTGCAGCAGAACACCGAACTCACGGAGATCACGCGGCAACTGAGCGCGAGGATCGAAGCGCTGACTCTGGAAATGCACGCGAAGGTACTGTCGGCGAAGTGAGCGGGCCCTGACGACTCCGGCATCCTGGAGTCAGAAACCGATCGTCGCGGTAGTCATGAAGGTGTTCGTGCTCGACAGCCTGTTCTTGCTGGCCACAGTCGGGACCCAACGCAGTGATGCGCTAACGGGGTTCTTGCCGCCGAGCTTCGTGTCATAAGTCACAATCGGTCCAAGTCCCACGTCGTAGCCGCGAAAGCCGTTGAGTTTGTCTGCGGTCGGACCGCTGTCGTCACCAATCTGCTGAACCGTACCCGCGATAACGCCAACTCCAACGCCGTTACCGAAACGTTTGAGCGCCATGACGTCGAGCGTGAACACGGGGGCGTTCTGATAATCGGTGGCGGAGTTGCGGGTATAGAACTCAACACCTGCAGTCGCGTCGAATTCCATACCGAGGGCTGGAGCGAGCTTGGTGTACGCGACGGTCGGGATAAAAGTCCAGGTGTTCAGACTAACGTTGGCGATGTTGTTCGGATCATATTTGCCGCTAGGCGCCCAGATATTGACGCTGAGGGCCACGTGATCGGTTGGGGAAAAGTGGTACCCGGCGATGATCGGTGTGAAGGAAACATCGAACAGACCTGACGCGTCCTGCGTAATGCCTCCGGTGCGGCTGCCAATGCCCAGTGCGGCGCTCGCACGGGTCCACGCATACGGCAGCGTGAAACTCGACGCAAAGTTCCATGGACCGGGTCCGGTGTTCCAAACCTTAAGCAGTGTCGCCAGCGTGAAGGACACTTGGGCGTCGAGGCCAAATGTTGTCTTGCCACCAATTGGCACAGGACGGCTCGCGCTGATCGAACCGTCGTAGTAGATCTCGGCGAGATTCACAATCCAGTCCGGTTCAGGCGGAACGATCCCTATGTCAGTGGTTATACCGGTGCCGGAGATTGGACGACCGAGAGCACCCTCGGTGCCGTGCGCGACGATCGGCAATCCTAACGTCAGGAAGAACGCGTAAGTGCTGAAGGTTCGCTTGAGCATGTCATTCCTCTAGCCTGCCGTTCCGACAAACCACCTGTAGTACGGGTTGTCTGCATCGACTCGCATGACGTTGCCGATATCGTCCTGCCATGCGTCGCGGTCGCCTCGGTAGGCATCGAGCGCGGCGCTGTAGAACGTCTGGAGTGTAAGGTGCTCGGTTTTCATGGCAGCGACGAAATCCTTGTCTGCGCCGGTCAAGGGCGGCTCACTGCGCAGCGCCAGCAATCGGCTCAGTACCCCGGGGAACTCGTCGTCGCGCACCCAGTTCGCGTATTCGATACGAGGGTGGTCATCGGTCACAGGCTTGGCATCCGCAGCGTAATACTCCAGACCGGCGCGGTCGGTGACCCACGTGGCGAGCAGCGCGGCGGGCGATGCGATGCCGACCTCGCGTAACGCCTTGGCGACGTCCGGCTGTTCAAAGCGCGCGCGGATGCGTGGCACATCGAGTTCGATAGGTTGCATCGAACCCACGAGCATCATCTCGTGCAACTCGGTGGTCCACAGCGTCGCATACGGGAAGGCCTGCACGAAACTCTTGATCAACGAGCGCGTGTCCTCTTCGTTTTGTGTTGCGAGCGGCAACCACTGGGCCACCAGTCCGCCGGATTCCAGCCGCGAAGCCGCAAGTCGGTAGAAATCGGACGAGTACAGATTGACTATGCCGGCAGCCGACGGAGGTGGCGGTTCTAGCGTGATCAGATCGTAGCGGTCTGTACTACGTAGCAGTTCGTGACGTCCGTCGCGTACACGGATCTGCACGCGTGGATCGGTGCTCACGCCGTAGTTGCCGTTGAACTGCGGCGAGGCGCGCACGACAGCGGGCAGCAATTCGGCGACGACGCGTCGCTCAAGTCCGGGCCAGGTCAACAACGCGCCGCTGGTGATGCCGGTGCCCAGGCCAATCACGAGCGCCGAACGCGGTGGGTCGCGGTGAATGAGCAGTGGCAGCAGCGTCTGCAGACGCATGTAGCGCAGCGAGGTCATGGCGTCGCCGGAATTCGACACGCCCTGGATATACAGGCGCTTGAAGTGGTTTTCACCCGAGCTCTGCTCGACGACCGCAACGGTGCCTCCCGTGCTTTCCTCGTAAAAACCAAGGTTGCCACTATGTGCCTGGGCCAGCAGTGTCGCGAGCCGGTCGGACGGCGTGAGGATTGCGGCGGCGACGGAGAGCCCAGCGAGAACGGGCACGCCCCAGCGGGCGAGTCGCTGCACTGACTGCCCGCGTAGCACAGCCAGCAGGCCGAGCGCGCTTGCGGCAATCGCGAGCGCGGCGAGTGTATGAACGAGACCGAGTGCAGGCACCAGCGCGAATCCGGCAAGCAGCGTTCCGGCAATGCCGCCCGCCGTATTCAACGCGACTACTGCTCCAACATCGCGTCCCAGATGTTCTCTGTTCACGCTCAGACGCAGTGCGAACGGAAACGCTGCGCCTAGCAACAGCGTCGGCGCGAAGACGATGCACAGGCTCGCCACCGCGAAGCGGGCACACATGGCGGCAAGCAGGCTGCCGGTCGCATCCAGAATCGAATGTGATGCCTGGGACTGCCATTGAGGCAGCCAGTGCCCGAGACCGGCAATCTCCAGCAGCGCCACGAGCCCCGCGGCAGCGATCAGTAGCGCAAACGCGCCCCAAGGATCGCGCACTCGCTCGACCCGTCGGGACACCAGCGCGCTACCGAGCGCCAGCCCGAGCAAATAGGTGGCCAGCACGACGGAGAAGGCGAAGCTGCGGGTGCTGATGAATTGCACGATCGTCTGCGACCAGACCACCTCGTAGCCCAACGCAATACCGCCGGCGATGGCGTAGATCACGAGCGCCAGCCGGGTGCGGCGCGCTGGCGTCGCGGCTGGGCCAGCGGCGATGTCGACCGAAGGTGCGGGGACGGCTGCGCGAGCGTGCCCGGCGCGAGCGTGCCCGGCGCGAGTGAGGATAAATGCCAGCAGCGCGGCTATCGCATTCAACGTGGCGGCGGCATACGCGCTGCCTTGTATGCCGAGCGTGGGGATCAGGAGGAAGGAGGTAGCCAGCGTGCCTACAATCGCGCCAGCCGTATTGGCAGCATACAGTCGTGCGCCCGCACGACCGACATGGTTCGCCTGAGGTGAGAGGGCTCGCATCAGCACCGGCAGCGTGCCGCCCATCAGGATCCCGGGCAAGCCGACCAGCGCGAAAGGCAGCGCCCATGCGAACGGGCCGACCTGGTCCTGCAGTGCGGCGAACGGCGCGGCCGCACGGGACAGCCCCAAGGTGCCGATTAGCGCTAATACCAAGGTGGCGGCTTCCAGGCAGGCATATAGGCGCAACGGATGCGTGCTACGGTCGGCCAGTCTGCCAAATAGCCAGCCGCCCACGGCAAGGCCGGCAAAAAATGCGCTGACGCCGATCGCCACCGCTTGCACTTCCACGCCCACCACGAGTGAGAGCTGCTTGATCCATAGCACCTGATAGATAAGCGCAGCCGCGCCCGATGCAAACAGCAGCAGTGCTGGCCAGGCGATGGCGAGCGCCGCGGGGGTGTCCTCGAGTTGGGCATACTCGCGCGGCGCAGCACGGCGCAGCGTGCGTTCCTGTTCGCGCCGCTCACGGCGCGAGGTCTTGGCATGAGGCGCGAGGGTGTCGGTCATGGATATTGATCGAAGTTAAAGCGGGTTGAAGCGGCGCCCGCCGGCAGATACCCGGCGGGCGCAGTGCAGGGAAGCGGGGCGGCCTATTCGAGCCCGCGCTTCTTGAACGACTCGTCGATCTTCCTGTCGACCTGTTTGCGCACCCCGTCGACGCTGAAGCTCGCCGGTCGCTGGCTCGGCGGATACGCGACGAACGTCTGCAGGAAGACCGTCGCTTTCATCGTCGCGATGCCGGTCAGGTAGGCGTTTTTCGTTAGCCAGTCGTTGTACTGGTCAGAGGTAATATCCGCTCGCTCGTAAGGGTCCATGCGCAGGTTGAAAATCTTCGGCAGTCTTAAGCACACCAGCGGGTCCTGCCAGATGTTGAGATTCCCTTGCGCACGCTGCTCGCAGAACACGGCTTTCCACGCCATGCCGTCCTGATCCCAGCGCATCGCGACCAGATCCCCATCGTCATCGAAGTAATAGAACTCGGTGCGCGGGTCCTTGGTCGTTTTGCCGGTCAGGAAAGGCAACTGGTCGTAGCCGTCGAGGTGCACCTTGAAGCTGGTGCCGCCTGTTTTGGGCGCCCAGCCCTTGAGCAACCTGTCCTTCACGCCGGTGTCGCCAGCGGCGTCGACTAGCGTCGGGAACCAGTCGAGTCCGGACATCATCTGGTTAGAGATCGAGCCTGGCTTGATGTGGCCCGGCCAGCGCACCATCGCCGGGACGCGGAACGCGCCTTCCCAGTTGGAATCCTTCTCGCTGCGGAACGGCGTCATTGCGGCATCGGGCCAGCTAAACATGTTGGGCCCGTTGTCCGTCGTGTAGACGACGATGGTGTTGTTGGCGATCTTCAGATCGTCGAGGAGCTTCAGTAGTTTGCCGACATCCTGGTCGTGCTCCCACATGCCGTCGGCATATTCGTTGCCGGGCATGCCGCTCTTGCCCCTGAACTCCGGCCGCACGTGGGTGAACACGTGCATGCGCGTGTAGTTCATCCACACGAAGAACGGCGTGCCGGCCTTGGCCTGCCTGGTGATGAAGTCGGCGGCGTGCTCGCCGGTTTCATCGTCGATCGTCTCCATGCGTTTGGTCGTGAGCGGCCCGGTGTCCTCGACCTTGCCGTCGGCAGTGCTATGGATCACGCCACGTGGAGAAAAGTTCTTCACGTACGGGTCGTTCTTGTCCTTAGGCCAGTAAGGGCGTTCGGGTTCTTCTTCGGCATTCAGGTGGTAGAGGTTGCCGTAGAACTCGTCGAAGCCGTGGTTCGTCGGCAGATACTCGTTCTTGTCGCCCAGGTGGTTCTTGCCGAACTGACCGGTGGCGTAGCCGAGCGACTTGAGCGCCTGCGCGATTGTCATGTCTCCCTTTTGCAACCCAACGGGCGCGCCAGGCGCCCCGACCTTCGAGAGCCCCGTGCGCAGCGGCGACTGGCCCGTAATAAACGACGAGCGCCCGGCAGTGCAACTGTTCTCTGCATAGTAGTCGGTGAACATCATGCCTTCGCTGGCGATGCGGTCGATGTTGGGCGTCGTGTAACCCATCAGGCCATGCGTGTACGCGCTGATGTTTGACTGCCCGATGTCGTCGCCGAAGATCACCAGGATGTTCGGCTTGGCCGAATTCTTCGCGGCAGGCTGGGACGCAGGAGGCGCCACGGGCTTGGCCGGCTGGGTCTGTGCGGACGCTTCGGTGGGCGGGGTCAGGACTAACACACAGACCGCCGTGATCGCTAATAGCGACACGCCAGCGGCGTAGCACCTTTTTCGCAGGAACAGTCTCATCGTTTCGCTCCAATGGAGTGGCTTCCAATCTGCCCGTCGCCTCCCTCAGGCGTTGCGGGCTGTATCGCGGCGGGCGCAACGAGCCGCGCCGCTGGTTCTTCGTTGCTCGGGCTTTCCCATGCACTCCTTACTGCTTCGCTTCGGGATAGATAGTTTTCCAGTCGTCTTTCATACTCACCACGACCCAGTGCCGCGTGACCGCCTCGTCCCACGCCTTGTCGAGCTTGCCGATCTTCGATTGGCGGTCGTAGGCGAACTCGCGTGTGGCGTCGTCGTGGTGGACGAGAAGCGCGAGATATTCGCCACTGCCGCCCGCTGTGTACTGCAGCATTTGCAAATCGCCGTCGGAATTGCCGAAGGCGAGAATTGGACGGCGCCCGATGTTGCGATAGATGCCGACCGGTTTGCCCGGACCGTCATCGACAAAATCAACCTTCGGCAGGCGCACCAGCACCGGCTGGCCGTCGCGCAGTTCATATTTGACTTCCTGACTCGAGCCGATTACCTGCTCGGGGGGAATGCCATAGGCCTTCTCGGCCCACGGCCTCATGAATTCGATCGTGCCGCCGGAGACGATGAAGGTCTTGAAGCCGTTGGCGCGCAGATAGGCCAGCAATTCGAGTTGTGGCTGATACACCAGATCGGTATAGGGGCGGTTGAATTTCGGATGCCGTGCTTTGGCGAGCCAGTCGCGGATGGTCTGATCGTAGGCGTCGACGGTCATGCCGCTATTGGCCGCCGCCACCAATTGCAGCAATGGCTTTTGCTGACTGGCGAGCGCCGCATAGTCGTGCGCCATCAGTGCCTTGAAGGCCGGATTGTTCTTCCATTCAGGATGATTCGGCGCCGCGGCCTTCACCTGATCGAGCATGAAAATGAACTGGAAGTACAGCGGTTGCTCGCTCCACAAGGTGCCGTCGTTGTCGAAGACCGCAATGCGGTCTGCGGGAGGCACAAAAGTTGGCGTGCCCTCGTGGGTGACATCGGCGACAAACTTAAGGATTGCCTGGCGAGCCGCGCCGTCACGCCAAGAGGGGAGTGCCGTGGCCGTGGCGGCACTGCCAGGCTGCATAGTCGATGCGTCGCCGCCATGGCTCGCGCAGCCGCATAGCGTCAGTGCGACAAGCGCTGCGCCGACGCAGTCCAATGAGCGGCGTAACCAGCGACGACGGCTATAGGTTTGCTGCATCTGATGTGTCCTTTTGTGTGGCGCGCTGCGATGGCCCGGGAACGGGAGAAGCGTGTGGATCAGGACTCGCCAAGACGATGCATGCTCCCGTTTACCCACCCGCAGAGGCCGCCCGATTGGCCGCTTGCTGCGCCTCCGGATGGTTCTTCCAGGTGTCCTCGTCCATCACCAGCCTGAAGCCGAGATGCGACATGCTGTTGTACGGATCGGTGCCGCGCCGCGCGCTCGGCCGGTAGCTGAGGCAGTACGCCTCGTTGCACAGGAACGAACCGCCGCGTGTCACCCGTTTGGGCGCATCGACAGGCACGCCCGGATCGGCCGGGTCCCAGGACGCGGTGGGGCCGCTCGGGTTGTCGATCACGCTCGTGTCATTCGCCGCCTCGCGTCTGAACTGGTCGGCACGGTACCAGTCGGCCGTCCATTGCCACGCGTTGCCGGTCATATCGGACAAGCCATAGCCGTTGGCCGGAAAGCTGCCCACTGGGCTCGTCCCGAGTGCACCGCCGGCCTTCGCGCTGACCACCGGGAAGGGTTGCGCCTGCTGCCCTTGCCAGACGTTAGCCATCTGCTTGCCGCCTGGCGCAAACTTGTCGCCCCAGGTGTAGGTGGCCTGTTCCAGGCCGCCGCGCGCAGCGAACTCCCACTCGGCCTCGGTCGGCAAGCGGCCGCCCGCCCACTTCGCATACGCCTGTGCGTCCTCATACGAGACCTGCACCACCGGATGATCGTCTTTGCCAATGATGTTGCTGTCCGGCCCTTCCGGATGACGCCAGTTCGCGCCGGGCACATAGCGCCACCAGCGCGAATAGTCTTCAAGCGACACAGGCTGGTCTGTGCCGACGAACACCATCGCGCCGGGCACCATGGCGCTATCGGGCGGCTGGGGCGTGCCGGGTGGCAGTTGTACCTTCAGCGTTTCCCAGTCGGGCTTTTTCTCGGCGGTCGTCACGTAGCCGGTGGCTTCGACGAACTTGCGGAATTCGGCATTGGTGACGTGATGCTGGTCCATCCAGAAGCCGTGCACGCGCACCTTGTGGGCCGGACGTTCATTGGGTTGCGCCATTTTGTAGTCGCTGCCCATCAGGAATTCGCCGCCCGGTACCCACGCCATACCCAGCGGTCCATTTTTGCCGTCGCCGTAGACGACGCGAATCGGGGCGGGGCGGTTGAGGGTGCCGACGGCCCAAGTCACAGCGCCGCCAATAAAGGCGGGCAGAATCACGAAGGCCACCGTCCAGAACAGCCATCGGCGCCAGGGGCTTGCCGCTCGCCGGGAGGAGCGCGGCGTGCTGCCGGCGGGGGACGCGCCGGCCTGGTACGCTGTGACAACTGCCTGTTTTCGTTTGGTCATGGTTGCTCTTCTATACGGTAAGCATAACTAATCACGCGAGGAACCAGACGAGTGTGCACTCCACCATCAGATACAGGTTTTACGCAATCGGTTAAAAAACTTCATTCGAAAACCGGTTCCTGACTACAGATAACAGTAAACCGGGTGGGATGCGACGTTTTTATGAAATAAAGGACAAATCCATATCGAATTTTTTAAGCTTCCTGAGCGTTGGCCGGGACCGGGAATGGCTTCGCGGGGCTTGCAACTGGCGATCCGGGACCCTGACTGGTCACACCGGGCGTGCGAACTCGCTGCGCGGTGATGCACAGAGCATTTGCGTGAACTGTTCATCAACAATCCACTGGATTCTTACGAATCGTGTACTGCAGACTAGCAATTTTTTTGGGACATTTCACGTTTTTTTAAAAAGGATTGCTAACGCTTTGACGAAGTGTGTTGGGTGCGTTACCGTAAAAAATACCAGTCGCAGTGTTTCGGCTTCAAAAAATGAAATGGTCAACCGGATTGAGAACAATGCGAGAAACTATTCTGCGGTTCGAGGCCAGCGTCGGTGAAGCGGTCGTGGGGCAGGCGGCGGTGGTGCGGCAGATCCTCATCGCGCTGCTGGCAGACGGACATGTGCTGTTGGAAAGCCTACCGGGACTGGCCAAGACGCGCACGGTCAAGGCGATCGCCGAACGGCTCGCGGCGACCATGCGGCGCATCCAGTTCACCCCGGATCTGTTGCCGTCCGACATCACCGGCGGCGAGACGCTGCTGCAGTCCGGCACGGAGCGCACCCTGACATTTCAGCCGGGGCCGATCTTCGGCAATCTGATTCTCGCCGACGAAATCAACCGCGCTCCGGCGAAAGTACAGTCCGCGTTGCTCGAAGCCATGGAAGAGCGGCAGGTGTCGGTGGCCGGCAAAACCCATCCGATGCCCGAGCTGTTCCTTGTGATGGCCACCCAGAACCCGATCGAGCAGGAGGGCACCTATCCGTTGCCGGAAGCACAGATGGACCGCTTCCTGCTAAAGGTGCTGATTACTTATCCGTCGCCAGAGAGCGAGCGCGAAATGCTGCGTCTTCTCAGACGCGAAAGCAACCACACGCCCACGCCGGTCAGCGCGCTTTCGCAGGACGTGATTTTTGCGGTGCGTCAGGCCATCAGAAGGGTGGCGGTGGCGCCGGCCATCGACGAATACATTGTTTCGCTGGTCAACGCTACGCGGCACGCGAGCGAGCTGGACCCGCAGATCGGCAAGTGGATCGAGATCGGGGCAAGCCCGCGCGGCGCGATTGGCCTCGATCGGGCGAGTCGGGTGCAGGCCTGGCTGCAAGATCGCAGCTTCGTAACGCCTGACGATGTACGGGCGGTGATTCATCCGGTGCTCAGGCACCGCCTGATCCTCTCGTACGATGCCAATGCGGACAACATCAACGCAGACAGGGTGATCGACCGGCTGATCGAGAAAGTCGCAGTGCCGGCTTAAAGAAGTGGGTTTTTTGATCGAAGCAGCACCAGAGGGGAGTGATGGTGGCGGGATCCGGATCAGCAATCGGTAGTGTCTATGTCGACGCGGCGCATCTGGCAAAGCTCGAGTTTCGCGCACGCGGCTTGAGCTTCGTTGCGCCTGCACCAGTGTCGAGCATTCTGTCCGGCAACCACGCGTCGCGCTTGCGCGGGCGCGGCCTCAATTTCGAAGAGATTCGCGGCTATCTTCCTGGGGATGACATCCGGCATATCGACTGGAAAGTGTCGCTGCGCCTCGGTAAGCCACAGGTGCGCGCCTATACGGAAGAGCGTGATCGCCCGCTGCTGGTGGTGGTCGACCAGCGCATGAGCATGTTCTTCGGCTCGAGCCGCGCATTCAAATCCGTAGTTGCCGCTGAGGCCGCCGCGCTCGCCGTGTGGATGGGCTTTGCTGCAGGCGACCGGGTGGGCGGCGTGATCTTCGATGACAGCTCCGTCGTGCGCGTGCGGCCCTTGCGCAGCCGCAGCCGCATCAAAACGCTGTTCGGCACGCTGGCCAGAATGAACAATGCCTTGCACGCCGACAGTCAACATCGGACCCATTACGGGCAACTGGATAGCGCGCTGGAAGGCGTGCTGCATCTGGCCGGGCATGACTATCTGATCTGTATCCTGAGCGACTTCGCCGGCGCAGGTGAGCGAACGCGGCAACTGCTGCGGCAACTGTCGCGGCACAACGACGTGATCGCAGCGATGGTGTTCGATCCGCTTTCGCAACGGATGCCGGAACATCGCGCGCTGGTTGTGAGCGAAGGGTATCTGCAGGTCGAGTTGCGCACCGAGAACGAACGCGTCAGGGCACCGTTAGCCAGCCTGTTCAAAGGGCGCGCGGCCGAAGTGGCCGAGTTGTTGCGCTCGAGCGGCGTGCCGCTGATGGCGTTGTCGACTGACGAGCCCACTGTCGATCAGGTCCGGCGACTGTTCGGCGAGCGAGCACGAGCCACGCTGGGTAGTGGCCTATGAAAGCGGATGCTCCTGCCATGCTCGTGCCGGCTGACACGCCTGGTGTGCTGCAGCCTTTGCAGGAACTACCGTTGCCCGCGCCGGCCTCGTGGGCGCCGCAAACTGTGGGATGGTGGGTGGTTGGGTTCGTGTTGTTCGCGGCGCTGGCGTGGTGTGCATGGGCTGCGTGGCGGCATCATCGCAAACAGCGCTATCGACGTGTCGCGCTGGCGCATCTGGAGCGTATCGAAGCGGCGCTAAAGAATCCGGAGGAACGGGTGTCGGCGTTGGCCGCCATCCCGCCACTCATCAAGCGCACCTCACTTGCGGTCGCGCCCCGCGAGCGCGTGGCAGCGCTTGGCGGCGAGGAGTGGCTATCGTATCTCGAGCGTACGCGCGGCCACTTCGATCAGCGTAGCGGCGCGCTGCTTTCGCTGGTTAGCTACGCGCCTGCGGAACAGATCGCCGCCGTGTCTGAGCACGATGCGCAGATGCTGGTGAGCGTCACACGTGACTGGATCGCACACCATCATGTGGAAATTTGATTTCCCGTGGGCGTTTCTGCTACTCCCCCTGCCGATCCTGGTGTGGTGGCTGGTGCCGGCCTATCGGACCACCGCATCCGCAGTGCGCATGCCGTTCTTTCACGAGATCGCCGACGCGGTCGGCGAGAAGCCCGCGCCCGGCGGCGTGCGTTTGCGCAGCAACTGGTTGCAGCGCCTGATGATGCCGTTCCTGTGGGTGCTGCTTGTGATCGCCGCCGCCAAACCCGTCTACGTTGAGGCGCCCGTCACGCACGAGGAGCCGGCGCGTGATCTGATGTTGGCCATCGATCTGTCCCAATCAATGAGCACCCGCGATTTCGTGAATGCCGCGACGGGTGAGCGCATGGACCGGCTGACCGCGGTCAAGCGCGTGGTGGCGGACTTCGTTGCGAAGCGCAAGGATGACAGGATCGGCCTCGTGGTGTTTGGTCAGGCGGCTTATCCACAGGCGCCGTTGACGCTGGACCACGATAGCGTGCTGGTGCTGCTGAACCAGATGCAGATCGGCATGGCCGGTCCGCGCACGGCAATCGGCGATGCCATCGGTCTGACCGTGAAGCTGATGGATAACTCTCCCGCGTCCGAGAAAGTCCTGATCCTTTTAACCGACGGTAACGATACGGCAAGCGCCATTCCACCCGAGCAGGCGGCCGAAATTGCCAAGGGGCGCAAGCTCGTCATTCATACCATCGGCATTGGCGATCCGGAGGCGACCGGCGAGGATAAAGTGGATCTCGAAGCGCTGCAGCACATCTCCGATATCACCGGCGGCCGCGCGTTTCGGGCATTAGGCAAAGAGGAGGACCTGGTTGACGTCTACAAGACGCTCGACAGGATCACGCCCGACAAGGTGAAACGTGAAATCTACCGGCCGCAGCGTGATTTTTTCTGGATTCCGCTCGCCATTGCGCTGCTGGTTTTCGCGCTGTACCACTGCCTGGCATTACTGATTGCGATGCTTCGTTCGCCACGCCGCGAACCGGCTCCCGAGCGGGCGACGATCGCTGAGGTGAGTCATGGAAATTGATCTCACCGCGTTTCATTTCTTGCGCCCCCTATGGCTATTGCTGCTGATTCCCGCCATCCTGCTGCCGGTCTGCTGGTTTCGCCGTAACAATGTGCGGACCCGTTGGCGCAACATCATTGCGCCTGAGTTACTGGAGCATCTGATTGTCGGATATAGCGCGCGGCGTCGGGTTCAACCGATTCACACCCTGGCGTTGCTGATCGCTATCGGCGCGATTGCGGTCGCCGGCCCCACGTGGGAACAGGAACGTCCGCCATTCAATCAGGATCAGGCACCGCTCGTGGTGGTGCTCGAACTGGCTCATTCGATGGATGCGACCGATGTCGCGCCCACGCGTCTGGAACGTGCCAAACAGAAGCTGCTCGATCTGGCCGCCGCGCGTAAGGGGGCGCGAACCGGGCTGGTGGTGTTCTCGTCCACAGGGCATCTGGTTGTGCCTCCGACTGCGGATCCCGCCATGCTCGAACTGTACGTTCCCGCGCTGTCTCCATCATTGATGCCGGCTGACGGCAAGAACGTGACAGCTGGGCTCGAGATCGCCGAACGATTGCTGGCGAATGACCCGGTGGCCGGCACGATCGTTTTCATGACCGACGGTTTCGATGAGAATCAGACGGACGCGTTCGTACAAAAGGCCAAACAATCGCGTCAGCAGCTTCTCTGGCTTGCGGTGGGGACGGAGAACGGCGGTCCGATCCGCGGCGCAGATGGGATGATCGCGATGGATCCCGAAGGCCATCCGCTGATGGGCACCTTCGACGCGGCGGGCATCAAGAAGGTGGCCGACGAGGCAGACATTCCGCTTGCGAGTATGCGCGTGGACAACGACGACGTTGTATGGGTGCAGCATCGGGCGCGCGCGTGGCTGGCGCAGGCGGATGAATCGAAGCGCGTACCGCGCTGGAAGGAGGCGGGCTACTGGCTGGTCGTGCCGTTACTCTTGCTCGGACTGTGGGGCTTTCGCAAAGGGTGGACCGTTAAATGGCTGCCGGTCATTCTCGTTGCGCTGGCGAGCGGCGCCACCCCTCATATCGCCCACGCGGCTTCTTGGCATTGGCAGGACCTGTTCGCGACACACGACCAGCAGGGCCGATGGAGCTTCGAGCATGGTGACTTCAGGACGGCCGCGCAACGCTTCGACGATCCGATGTGGAAGGGTCGCGCGCAGTATCTTGCGGGTGACTATGCGGGCGCGCTGGAAACCTTCTCACGCCTGAAAACAGCGCAAGCGTATTTCTACCAGGGCAACACGCTCGCGCATCTCGAGGACTACACCGGTGCAATCAAGGCCTTTGACAATGCACTGGCGCTCGAACCGGGGTTGCGCCAGGCCGCAGCGAATCGCCAACTGATGCGGCAACTATTGATCAAACCGAAGCAGGATCCGCAACAGGATGAGGAGGACGAAGAGTCGGACGACGTCAAAATGCAGAAGAAGAAAGGCGGCATCCAGCAAAGTACGCTGATCCCGGTACCCTCAGAGGATGTGTGGATGCGCAGCCTGAACATGTCGCCGGCGGTGTTCCTGCGTCAACGCTTCGAGCAGGAGTCGGGCGGCGCTAGTGCGAGTGCGCCATGAGAATGTTTCGATTGATCCGCTTGCTGTTCTTACTGACGTTTTTCGCGTGCGCTGCGGCGCGGGCCTCGGGTGCCGACACTGCGCCGCAACTGATGATCCGAGCCCACCTCGAACCTTCCGGCCCGGTCGTGGCGGGCAGCCAGATCAAGCTCGTGGTGGACTGCCTGACCACGACCTGGTTTACCGAGGCGCCGGACTGGCCGCTCTTTACGGTTCCCGGGGCGATCGTCAGCTTGCCCGACGAGCAGGCCGAAAACCTCCACGAGGTGATCAACGGCGTGGACTGGTTTGGCGTGAGCCGCGCTTATCGCATCGTGCCGCAAACCGGTGGACCGTTCGCGATCCCGTCGTTTGCGATCACTGTGCAACCGGGGCAGGCGAGCGGGCCTGTGAAGCTGATGACCCCGCTGCTGACGTTCGCCGCCACCGTGCCAGCCGGCGCAGAAGGGATGAGCACGTTTTTTCCTGCGCAGAAGCTGGTTGCCACGCAGGCAGTCGAGCCGTCGCAGGAACGTGTGAAAGTGGGTGATCAGGTCACTCGAACCATCACGCAAAGGGCAGCGGGAACGCAGTCCATGCTTATTCCGCCAGTCAATTTCTCCGACGTGGCTGGCCTCAAGCGCTATCCGAAGGCTGCGACGACCAAAGATATCGTGGAGGACCGTGCCGGGTTAGTGGCAGGCGAACGCACCGACGCGGTGACGTATGTCGTCGACCACGGCGGCAAATTCACATTGCCCGCGCTCACGATCGAATGGTGGAATACGAATACACAGAGAAAGGAAACAATCGTCCTGCCGTCCGTCACCCTTTCAGCGGTGGCCGCGACAGAGAAACCGCTCTTTGCGATACCCGTCGACGCATTTACCAAAGATGCGGCTCATCGGATCGTGGTGATCGATCGTAGGCAAGTGGTTCTGTTAGGCCTGCTTCTTATTGGAGTGTTCGCACTGGTCTGGGCCTATCCGAGGTTATTGACGTTCTACGGGCGTGTGCGGCAACTTGCGATTGCCGCCAGACGTCGTTATGCCGAGGGAGCCGCTCCCGCGTGGCGAACTTTGCGGCGTGCCACACGTGAAGGTTCTCCGCAGCACATCATTCCGGCGCTCTATCGCTGGATGGATCGAAGCCACGAGTTTGGACAGCCTGCACGGCTGGACCTGCAGAAGCGCCCGGACGGCGAAAGCAGCCACGCAATCGCACCGTTGGTGCATGCGGTGAACAGTCATTACTCCAACCAGGCAAGTGCGGCGCTTCACTGGACTGAAGCAGAGACTTCGCTTCGTCGTGCTATGAAGCGCGCAAGGAAAGAGCGGCAGGCAGAACCGCCTCTGCCGCCGCTGAACCGGTATTGAAGAGCGTTTCAAATGGTTTCAAGGATGGGAGCCCACAGCGTCAACGAGAGACGCTGGGCTCACTCGCCCTTAAAGCAAACCGTTGCGCTGACGCACCGTGCGCCTCGCCCCAATGGACAGCGCATAATACGCCACCCCACCCACCAGCATCCCGGCGACCGCATCGGAGAACCACGGCGCCGTCGCGTGCACGAGCATGGCGACGAGCGCGCCAAATGCCCACGCGGCGAACGCGCTGCTGCGGAAGTTCGGCACGCTGTCCTCGTACGAGTAATGTCGCACGAGGATCTGATCTACGATGATCACCGCGCCGATCGGTGGCACAAGCACGCCGAGCAAGTTCAGCCAGTTCAGGAACAGACTCCACACACCTGCCACGGCCAGCAATCCGCCAAGCAAGCCGAGAAGGACAGTCATCGTTCTCATCTTTCTGTTCGCGATGCGTCCCCAGCCCACCGCACCGTTATACAGGCAATGCGTGCACACCGACCCGAGGTTCACAAAGACGAAAATCAGCGCAATGGTGGACAGCAGACCGCCATGACTGGTCAGCACCGCCATGAAGTTGCCGCCTTCTGTCGCCGGCGCTGCGGCGGCTCCCGCGCATACGATCACGATGCCGAACACCTGCGCGACCATGTTGGCAAGTGGAAATGCGGTGAGAGTCGCATAGACCGCACTCTTGCCGTCCTTCGACCAGCGGGTGAAATCCGCGGTCATCGTGCCGGAATCGGCAAACGTCGCCACCACCAGCGTGACGGCGCCCCCAAAGGACATGAAGCCATTCGCGCCGGCGCCGCCGTAAAGAAGCACACCTGAGAGCGAATGCTCCGAGCCGATCAGATACAGAGCCGCAATTCCCAGGATCAAATAGAGCGGCGCGGCGATCATGCCGACAATCGAAAGCGCGCGAATGCCGATAAACGTCACCGCGGTATAGAGCAGCGTGGCTGCTACGATGGTCGCCGTTTCGTTCCATCCGAACGACGCGTGCACGGTAGTCCCGGTGAGGCCGGTCTGAAACGCAAACCATCCGACAACCACAGTCGCGAGAAAGCCGGAGGTGATCGCATAGCCCTTCTTGCCGAAGGTCCGCTCGGCCTGCAGCGCGAAACTGCGGCCGGTATTACCGGCGATGAAGCTCAACGTGCCCACGTACGCAAGCAGAATCGCGTTGCCTATCAGGATCGCAAGCAGTGCTTACGAAAATCCGAGGTTGTAGGCAATGATGCCGGCGAATACCGCATTCGTGATGATCATTGGAAAGCCGAACCAGACGGCCGCGACCGAAGACAACCGGTGACGATGCGAGAGTGGGACAGGCTTGTGCTCGAACTCTTCGTCGAGGCCGTGCTGTTCGGTCGAACTGGTCATGATGTTCCCCTGGGTTTCCACGCTGGATGGCTGTTTACTGGACGAGGCCGAGTTCCTTGAGCAGTGGCGGCACCGTATTGCCCCACGGACGCGCCCGCTCGAATGCCGCCGACGCCCGTAGCACTAGCGGATCGTCGAGATGACGGCCGACGATCTGCAGACCGATTGGCAGTCCGTCACTTGTGAAACCTGCCGGCACCGACGCCGCTGGCTGCCCGGTCAGGTTGATCGGATAGGTGAACGAGAGCCACTGCGTCGGTGCGACCATGCGGCCGTCGGTTTTCTCCGGTCCCTGGCAATGAACGGGGAAAGGTGGAACCGTCAACGTGGGCGTCAGCAGCAGGTCGTAGTTCGCCATGAAGCGCCACATCTTGTTCACCACGCTCTTGCGGGTGACCATTGCGTTGGTGAAGTCCTCCGCAGTCCACGGGTGGTTCAGAAACGCGACCAGATGCGGTGACATCTCCTTGCCCCACTTCGCCGCCATCTCGCGCATGCCCGCGAGGTCAGTGTCCATCGCGACGATGGCCCAGAACGCGTCGAAGGGATCGCTCCAGCCCGGATGGGCAATCTCGACACTGCAGCCCAGATCGCGCTCGAAGACGCGTACCGCGTCGTCGACTACGCGACGCACTTGCGGGTCGACTGCCGCATAGCCCCAGTCCGGGCTGTAGGCGACGCGCAGCCCTTTCAGGTCGCCGTCGAGCGCTTTCTGCCAGTCGAAACCGGCGGACGGCAGTGAGTGACGGTCACGCGAATCAGGTCCGGCGATCACCGACAGCATCAATGCGCTGTCCGCAACCGTGCGGCTCATTGGACCAATATGTTCGAGGCTCTCCCAACTCGAGACGCCCGGGTAGCGTTCATCACGGCAACCGGGATAGAGCGGCACGCGTCCCATCGACGCCTTGATGCCGTAAATTCCCGAATGTGCTGCCGGAATGCGGATCGATCCGCCGCCATCGCTGCCAATGGCAAAAGGCACTTCGCCGCTCGCTACCGCCGCGCCGGAACCCGCGCTGGAGCCGCCCGGCGTCATGGCAAGATTCCACGGATTGCGGGTGGTTTCGAACACCGGGTTGTGGCCAACACCGCTGTAACCGAATTCCGGAACGTTGGTCTTTCCTACGATGATTGCGTCGGCCTTTTTAAGGCGCTCGACGACCACGTCGTCTTCGTCGGGTACAAAATCCTTGTACGCAGGCGAGCCGGACACGGTCCTGATGCCCGCCGTGCTGACGAGGTCCTTGATGCCGACCGGCACGCCTGCCAGTACGCCCACCTCGTCGCCCCGCAAAATGCGTGCTTCCACCTGGCGCGCCTGCTCGCGCGCCGCTTGCGACGTGATAGTGCAGAACGCGTGAATCGACAGCTCGAGCACTTCCATTCGTGCGAGGTGCGCCTCGACCACTTCAACAGGAGAAAGCTCCTTGGTGCGAATGGCCTTCGCGAGGGCGACTGCGTCCATGCCGCAGATCTGTTGTTTGACGTCCATGCTGATCTCCTGATTCGGTTACCTGGTGGTGTGGTAACTATCGGTCGATCTTGTGAACGAGTCTCCCCTATCAATTGAACAGGCTGTGTCGGTTTGTTAAAATTTGTGGACAGGATATGGGGGTGTGCTATCGGACGGACTGATCAGCGAATTGCCGTGGTCGATGACGACCCGTCTATACGCGAAACGCTTGAGGGCTTTCTGGAAGCGGAAGGCTACGAGATCTGCTGCGCTGCTGACGCCGACGAACTCGACCGGATCATGCGCATCCGTCCGGTGGACCTCGTCCTGCTCGATATCCGGCTGCCGGGGCGCGATGGCCTCTCGCTGACGCGCGATCTGCGCGAAAAGTCCGAGATGGGCATCATTTTGATCACCGGCCGAAACGACAAGGTCGATCGTATTCTCGGCCTCGAGTATGGCGCGGACGACTACATCGCGAAACCGGTCGATGAACGTGAATTGCTGCCGCGCGTGCGCAACCTCCTGCGGCGCGTTGAGCACAGCCGTAGCTTCAGCGCGCCTTCCGTGATGTCCTTCGGTCAGTTTCAGCTCGATACGCGCGGGCGCGGTCTGACCGACCCGATGGGCAAAAGCGTGCCCCTCACGACCGCGGAATTTGATCTACTGTCGGTATTCGTCCGGAACACGGGCCAGGTGATGTCCCGGGAGCGGCTGATCCTGGCCATCAAACGGCGGCGCTTTGAGTCAATGGACAGAACGATCGACACACTTGTGCGCCGCTTGCGTCGCAAGATCGAGGCCGATCCTGACAATCCGCAACTGATCAAAACTGTTCATGGCACGGGCTATCTGTTCTCGGCCCCGACCGGCGCAGACGGCAAAAAGGTGCGCACGTAGGGCTCCACATCCCGGTAGAGGATGACGAGGGCCAACGCCGAGTCCGCGACCTGTATCGCGCTACCCGTCCGGGCAATCTGCTCCAGATCCGCGGCGGCGTTCGCCAACTGCTGAAACCCGACATTCGACGCCGCGCCCGCGAGGCGATGTGCGTTCTCTGCGACCTTCTCGAGGCTCGTGCGGGCGCAATCGTTCACAATGCCTTCAACGGCGTCACTGGCGGTCTGCGCGAACGCCGTGACGATCCGCAGGGTTCGATTCGGTCCCAGCGTTTGGCGCAGCCGCTCGATGCGCTCTGGTTCTTCGGTCACGACCTTTTGCGTCGGCGGCGTCGCCTGCCTCAACGCCGAGCGCAGCGTTTCCACCTCGACCGGCTTTTCGATGATCCCGTCGATGCCGCGCAGCAAATAAAGTGGCTTGTCAGTCGGCAGAGGATTCGCGGTTAGCCCGAGTATCGGGCCCGTATGCCGGTGCGGGTCGCGGCTCGCGCGGATCGCGGCAGTCGTGGCTAGCCCGTCCATCACGGGCATGCGGATATCCATCAACACCAGGTCGAACTGCTGAGTCTTCAGGATATCCAGTGCTTCCTGCCCCGAACCGGCGGACGTCACATCGCAGCCTTCGGCGCGCAGCAATTCGCTTACGACGTCGCGATTGAGCACCACGTCGTCGACCACCAGCACGCGCGAGCTCAGCGCGACCTGCGGCACGCTCTCCTCACGCTCCGCTAGCGCGAACGGCAAACGCACCGCGAAGGTCGACCCGTGCCCGATTTCGCTGCGTACCGAAATCGAGCCGCCCATCGCTTCAGCGAGGCCTTTGCTGATCGCAAGACCCAGCCCCGTTCCCTCGAAGCGTTTCTCATGCCCGGTTTCCGCCTGCGAAAACGGGCGGAACAGCTGCGGGATGACGTCGTGGGGAATCCCGATCCCCGTGTCGGTCACTTCGACGACGATCTCGATACTGTCGTCACGGCGCGCGGCGACGTCCGTCTTGACCTCGATATGCCCTGACTCGGTGAACTTGATGCTGTTGCTGACCAGGTTGATGATGATCTGCTGCAAGCGCGCAGGGTCGCCATAGACGGCTGAGGGCAGCGGCGTCAGCGCGCTCACGCGGACCAGCAGCCCCTTCTCCACCGCGGCGGCGCTCGCCAGGGTGGCGGCGCCCGTGATCACTTCGCGCAAATCGAAGCGACGACGATCGAGCCGGACGCGCCTAACTTCGAGCAAGGCGAGATCGACAATGTCGTTGATGATCGCTGCCAGCGTCTTACCGGCCTGAATCATCCGGCGCACAATCTGCGCAGCGCCTTCGGGAAGGTCATATTGGACGAGCAGTTGCGCGAGTCCGAGCACCCCGTTGACAGGCGTTCGCAGCTCATGGCTTATCATCGCAAGCGATTCGGACTTCATCCGCTCGAGCGCCTCGGCCGCGTTCTTCGCTTTGACGAGCGCGGTTTCGGCGTCGTGCCTCACCGTGATGTCCGCCACGCTCGCAATGATCATCCGCTTCGAGCGCACTAGCAACGACTGCCGCGAAACCAGCAGGTGTCGGACGGCACTGCCGCTATCGGTTTCAAACTCGCTCGTTTCGGTCGCGCCGCTCGGATCCTGTTCAGAGATCAGCCAGGTGAACAGATGCGGCTCCCGCCGCAGCCCTTCCTGCAGTTTGCCAAGCGAGCGCAACGGATTGTCCAGAAAGAGATCGAGCGCCTGGCGGTTGGCGAATTCAATCTGCCCTTGCGCATCAATCAGCAGAAGCGGAATCGGCGACGCGTCCAGTAAGCGGTGCACCGAGTAGTCGCTCAGGCGGCTCTCGCGCACCAGCAGCAACAGGCATCCAAGGAAGAATACGCCGGCAATGTCCATCGTGATGCGGCCGAACAGGCCAGCGGCCAGCGCGGAAAGCGGCGCCGACGTCAAAACGGCGACCTTGCTGCCACGTAGCGCCGCAAACAGCGCGCCGTTGCGGATGATGAACTTGCCTTGGGTATCTTCGTTCTGCGAATCGGATAGACCTTGGCAGACGGGAGAATGTGCGCAGCCCGATGCGAGCGGAATCGCGATCGTCTTCTGTCCCGGCCATGCGGCGATGCCTGCGAGCACGCCGTTTGAATGGTGTACATCTTCATCGATGAGCGTTACTGCGCCCGGCGTATCGGCATGGGCTTCGGCAGAAGCAAACTGGATCGCGAGACGTGCCTGATGCAGGAGAAGGTTGTCGAGCGCATCTTTGCGGGCCTGAAAAAGCAGGAACGCGAGCGACGAAATCAGAACGATCACCACAATGGCGGTTCTCGCCTCGGCTGGAGGACGCGGGGAGAGTGCTCTGGTTCGGTTGCCGAACATGGACATCAGTCAAGTGCTTCCGCGCCAACGGTAGACGCACCGAGATCCGTGCCGAGACGATGCGACGCCACACCGGACAGAACGAGATACAGGCAGCCGGCCGCAGGCGCGCTAATCAAAGGGGTGATCACGTCGGGGAACATCCGGTGACAGATGAATGCCACCGTCAAGCCCGCTCCCATCGCAAACAGCGCGGCCAGATTGACGGGCGCCGCCCTCGTGCGCGAGAACCCTACGCGTACACGCAGGACGTAATAGTCCGCGACGATCACACCGCCAATCGGCGACACAACGGCCGTGAGCAGTAACGTCCAGCCGGACACGTCAGCGACGGTGTTGGTGACGGCCAGTACAAGGCCCAACAATGTCGCAGCAACCGTGATCGCTGTCCACGGGAGGGTGGGAAAAGCGCTTTTGAACGTCGCTCCGGCGTTGGTCAGACACGCATCGCAGGTGGTCCAGTTGGACACGATAACCAGCACCAACAGCAGCCACGATAGGGCGTTGCCCGCGGTGAAGAGATTGTTTACGCCGATACCGGCCGCGGCGATCAGCACGCCCAAAATCAGGAACGGGAGATTCGACAGGAGGAAGCCGAATGCGGTCGCCTGCACCGCTTCGTTTCCCGTACGGCAGTAACGCACGATGTCACCGGTCATCGTGCCGCTCACGACGAAGGTGCCGAACGCGATACACACGCCTGTGCCAAACGGCAAGGTTCCGCCGATCGGGCCGTCCAGCAGACCAGCCCATCTGGGTGCAAGGTGATGCGCGATGACGATGGTGGCGAATAGCACCATCGCGGGGATCGCGATCGCTGTCATGTTGAAGCCGCGGCTGATGCGGACAATGGCCGGCAGCGCGAAAAGAACGCCAATCACGCAGATCGCGAGTGTCGAGTCGCCTGGCAGACGCAGTATCCCGGCCAGGATCGAGGCGGTAAGCGCGACATGGAAAGCGAACCAGCCCGTGACGAGCGAGCCGAGCAACGCGCCGGGGATGACGGCGCCCCAGCGGCCGAAGACGGCTTCGAGCACGAGTTGCGAACTCAAGCCCCAGCGGCCGGCTGCGAAACCGATCGCCGCCGAATAGATGAAAAGGATCCAGTTGCCGAGAATGGCGGCAAACAGCGCGTCAAGCGTGCCTAGCGACGCCTGCAGATAACTGCCGACGACAATCGAGGCGAACGCGGATGAGAAGCCGGACCACGCGAACGCGGGGAAGATCAACCCGCGCCGCCGTGGTAGCGGGATCGGCTGGGTGCTGGTGCCGTCGTTTGCTTCGCGCAGGAGGTTCATGATTGCTGCCGACCCTTCGATAACGAGGGCTGATTTATACCACTATAGGCGCGTTGTCGAGATCAGGCCGCCGGCGCTGTCAACCAGCCCACAGGGTTGAGTGAGGCAGTGGCAATAATTCAAATTACCTTTTCCAAATTGGAAAAGGTGTCCGAAGTTTTTAGAGCACGCCGCTTGCTCTCGAGCGCAAACGACCCGTTCGCGGCGTGAGCCTGGTGTTCCGGCGCGGCGAGGAACCAGCGCCAGATGAAGATTAGCGCTACGTAGAGAAGCACGGCGCGGGGGCCTGTAGTCTGTATCGCTGGGATGCAACCGGCGAGCGGGAGTCCGGCTCGCCGGTTGCATCCACGGGGCGTTATATGGCGCCTGGTAGTCAAGGCGCTGCGCCTCAGCCCAACCACGCCTTGATCGATTCGCCCATGGTCGAGGCCGAAATTCCATAGCGGTCGTGAAGCGTCGGAAGCGCACCGGCGGCGAGAAACGCGTCGGGCAGTCCCACCTGGCGGAAGGGGCATGACACGCCCGCGCGCATCAACTCCGCTGCCACCGCTTCGCCCAAACCACCAATCACCGTGTGATTCTCCGCCACGACCACCAGCCGTCCCGAGCGCTTCGCTTCGCGCACGATAGTCTGCGTGTCGAGCGGCTTGATGGTCGGCACGTGGAGCACACCCACGCCGATCTTGTCGCTTTCAAGTGCCTTCGCCACTTCGAGCGCACGCATTGTCATCAGGCCGGACGAAATGATCAGCACCTCCGCGCCATCGCGCAACATCTTCGCCTTGCCGAGTTCGAACGTGTAGTCGTATTCGTCGAGCACCGCGGGCACGTTGCCGCGCAAGAGGCGTGCATAGACCGGTCCCTTGTGCGCCGCGATGGCGGGCACCATCTGCTCGATGTCGAGTGCGTCGCACGGATCGATCACCGTCATGTTCGGCATCGCCCGCATCAACGCGAGATCTTCGGCGGCCTGGTGGCTCGGACCGTAACCGGTGGTCAGGCCCGGTAGCGCGCAGACGATCTTCACATCCAGATTGTCTTCGGCGATTGTCTGATGGATAAAGTCATACGCGCGGCGGGTGGCAAAAACCGCGTATGTGGTGACGAAGGGCTGCGCGCCTTCATGCGCAAATCCGGAGGCTGCGCCCATTAGCAATTGCTCGGCCATCCCCATCTGATAGAAGCGTTCCGGAAACGCCTTGGCGAAAATGTGCAGGTCCGTATATTTGCTGAGGTCAGCGGTCATGCCTATGACGCTTTGCTTTTGTTTTGCCAGTTCCACCAGGGCGTGACCGAATGGCGCGGAGCGCGTGATCTGTCCTTCACCGGCAATTGAAGCGATCATCGCCGAGGTCTTCAGGCGCGGTTTGTTAATCGTTGTGCTGCTCATGCTTGTCTCCCTGCTTCCAGCGCTTCGAGCGCGAGTTGCCATTCATGCGCGTCGACGCGGATAAAGTGATTTTTCTCGCGTTGTTCGAGGAACGGCACGCCGCGGCCCATGTGCGTGTCGGCAATGATCATGCGCGGTTGTGCGACGGGATGCTTGCGCGCCGCGTCGAACGCAGCCGCCACGGCGGCGATATCGTTGCCGTCGACCCGTTGTGTGAACCAGCCGAACGCCTGCAGTTTTTCGACCAGCGGCTCGAACGCCATGATCTGCGAGGATGGTCCATCGGCCTGCTGATTGTTCACGTCGACGACGGCGATCAGGTTGTCGAGTTTCCAGTGACTCGCGGACATGAGCCCTTCCCAGATCGCGCCTTCGTCGAGTTCGCCATCGGAAAACAGCGTGTATACGAAGGCGTCCGATCCTTTGCGCTTGAGTCCGAGGCAGCGGCCCACGGCAATGGTCAAGCCCTGGCCGAGCGATCCTCCGGACATCTCCATGCCCGGCGTGTAACTGGCCATGCCTGACATCGGCAGCCGGCTATCGTCGCTTCCATAGGTTTCGAGCTCTTCGGCTGGCAGAATGCCCGCTTCGAGCAGGGCCGCATACAGCGCAATCGCATAGTGACCGTTGGACAAAAGGAAGCGGTCACGGCCTTCCCATTCGGGGTCTTCCGGGCGATAGCGCATCGCGCCGAAGTAGGCGACGGCCAGTACGTCGGCAATGTCGAGCGCCTGCCCGATATAGCCTTGTCCCTGGACTTCGCCCATTAATAGTGCGTTTCTGCGGATACGGTAAGCGTGTTCGGCAAGCATTGCCGTCGACGCGATGGATGGACCGTTCATGTTGTCTCCTGTGATCAGTCGGAATGATTGAAAGGGTTCAGCGGTTCACTGACTTCGCGGGCACCAGAAAGACGAGAGCGGCGCCGAGCGTGACGGCGACTGAGATGAAGATCAGTCCGGCGGTCGATTTGCCGGTGAGATCGTTCAGCCAGCCCACGATCGCCGGGGAAAAGAAGCCTGCGAGGTTGGCCACGCAGTTCACGGCCGCGATTCCGGCTGCGGCGGACATGCCGCCGAGCAAGGCCGTCGGCAAAGACCAGAACTGTGAAGAGGAGGCGAGGATGCCCGCTGCGGCAACGCTCAGACAGACGATGGATGCCGGGACGCTGCCGAGCGTCGGCAGTACTCCGAACGCCGCCGCAGCAATCAGCATGGGAATGGCCAGATGCAGCCTGCGTTCGCGATGACGGTCCGCACTCATGCCGATCAGCGGCAGCGCGATGATGGCGCACAGATATGGAATAGCGGTGAACGCGCCGACCCAGAGCGGATCGGCGACACCGGCCTTGCGGATGATCGTCGGCAGCCAGAAGGTCAGGCCATACTGACCGAGCACGACGCAGAAGTAGATCCCGGCCATCAGCCACAAGCGGCGGTCGCCGATAAACGATTTGACCGAGATATGCGCGATCTTATGCGCGTTATCGCCGTCGACATTGCGTGCCAGCAGCGTCTTTTCGGATTCCGTCAGCCACTTTGCCTTAACGATGCTGTCGTCGAGGTACAGCAGGATCGCGACACCCAGCACGAGCGACGGCAGCGCTTCGAGCACGAAGAGCCACTTCCAGCCGGAGAGACTTAGCGTGCCTTGAAGCGAGTGCATGATCCAGCCCGACAGCGGGCCGCCGATCATGCCGGCCAACGGAATTGCCATAAAGAACAGTGACAACGCTTTGGCGCGGCGCGCAGCCGGAAACCAGTACGTCAGATAGAGAATCACGCCAGGAGCAAAGCCAGCCTCCGCGACGCCGAGCATAAAACGCAGCACGTAAAAGGCCGTGGGCGATTTGACGAACACGAAGCTGGCGGAGATCACCGCCCACGTCAGCATGATTCGCGCAAGCCATTTGCGGGCGCCGACGCGATGCAGGACCAGATTGCTTGGCACTTCGAACAGAAAATAGCCGAGAAAGAAAATGCCCGCGCCCATGCCGTAGATAGTCTCGCTAAACCGCAGGTCGTTCAGCATCTGCAGTTTCGCGAAGCCGACGTTGACCCGGTCGAGATAGGCGCCGAGGTAGCACAGCATCAGGAATGGGATGAGACGCCGGCTGACTTTCGCGTAGGTTCTGGATTCGAAGGTTCTCGAGTCCGTCTGCGGCAAGATATCGCCGACGCTAGCCGAGGCGGGGTACTTTGTTTTCATTTCTGTCTCCTATTGATGGGAGTTAGCGCCTTAACGCTTACTCCCATCCCATGCAACTTGTTGCGCCCATGGCCTCGGGTTTGCCCGGGTGCCTGGGATGCAACGCCCGCTGGCGGCGGGCGCTGTCGTCAATGTATGAGCATGCCGCCGTTCACGTCGAGCGTGATGCCCGTGAGGTAGGTCGATAGGTCGCTGACCAGGAAGAGGCAGGCGTTGGCGACGTCGGCAGCGTCGCCGAGCCGGCCAAGGGGAATCCCCTTGATGATGTCGACGCGCATGTCGTCGGTGAGCTTGCCGCCGGTGATGTCGGTTTGAATCAGACCCGGCGTGATCGAGTTGATGCGAATGCTGTCGGGACCGAACTCGCGAGCCATGGCGCGCGAGAGACCCAGTACACCGGCTTTTGCCGCGCTGTAGTGAGGACCACCGAAAATGCCGCCGCCGCGTTGCGCCGATACCGACGACATGCAGACGATGCTGCCGCCTTTCTGCTCTTTCATAACCGGCAGAACCGCTTGCGACATATAGAGCGTGCCGCGCAGATTGACGTCGATGATGGCGTCGAAGCCTTCGGCGCTGATGTCTAGCGTGCGCACCGGCTGCGTGATGCCGGCGTTGTTGATGAGACCATCGATGCGGCCATAACGATCGATCGTCGCCTTCGCGGCCGCGAGGCACGCGGACTTGTCGGTGACGTCGCAGGCGAGGCCCAGATGGCCGTCACCGAGATCGGCGGCGGCGCTTTTCGCGTCTTCTTCGCGCAGATCGAGGATCACGATGCGTGCCCCCTGAGCGGCCAGCGCCTTGGCGGTCGCTTTGCCGATTCCACGCGGCGAGGCCGCACCTGTGACGATTACGACCTTGTTCTCGAGCAGCATCGTTGTCTCCTGAGTGTTGATGTGATGGCCCCAGTGTCTACTGCACCGCCCGTCGCATCAACGAGGTACCGCTCAACTATGCTTGAGAAATTTTCAGGTGACGTGCTTCGGGGTGCGGATTGCTACGCCGGGCGATCCATGCGGCCAATCTCCCGCTCAATCCACGCAATGAACCGCGTCACACGCGGCAATTCCGCATTTTGCGGGGGATAGACCAGGTGATGCGCGCCCACTTCGACGGAGTGCGTGCTGTCGAAGACCGGCACGAGCGCGCCTTCCTTGATGCGTACGGAGGCGAGCATCAGGCTTTCGAGCGCGATGCCGAGACCCAGCGCAGCCGTTTCCAGCGACATGTATGAACGGTCGAACGAAAAGTCGAAGGTCTTGTGCTTGCCGGAAACCCCAGTACGCCCGAACCACTGCTTCCACTGCACGAGCGGTGTCTCCGAATAGATCAGACGATGGGCCAGCAGGTCTTCCGGAGTGTTGACCGGGTGGCTTTCCAGATATCGCGGTGACGCAAGGGGCGCGATGAATTCGTTGCGCAAGGTGCGCACCTCCAGATCGCGCCAGTTGGCATAGCCGTGGCGCAAGTCGACATCGTAATAGCCGCTGGTAAACGATACGTCTTCATATGAGCAGGCCAGATTCAGCTGGATGTCGCCGTTGGCTTCCTGAAACGACGCGAGTCGTGGCAGCAGCCACATCAGCCCGAAGCTGGGGCTGGAATGCACACGCAGGATTTCGACGTCCGCACGGCTCGACGCCCGCTCCGTGGCGCGGCTCAGGTCCGCAAGGGAGCCGGTCACATCGGACAGATAGCGCTCGCCTGTCGGCGTCAGCACGAGTCCACGGCCTGACCGGTAGAAAAGGGACTGGCCGATGATCGCTTCGAGATTGCTGATCTGATGACTCACTGCCGACGCCGTCAGCCCCAATTCTTCAGACGCACGGTTGACGCTCTTCGTTCTCGCCACGCTCTCAAAAGCGACGATGGCCTTAACCGGTGGGATGCGCATAGTGAATTTTTTTCAGATGCAGTTGAGTGAAACCGCCTTGTTCGCATGCCATCTGCACTGCCATTCTGTCAACAAGCCGCACAACCAGGGAAGCACGAAGTTCCCACTGCCGGAGAGGCCATCTTAGGGGCAGCAAGGCGGCAAATCACAAACATGAATTGCGCAGTGCAACAACTGCGTAGGAGACAGTAATGAATTATCCGACTTTCCGCGTGAAAGAGCGATCAACCGACGTTCGCCTAAACCCTGCCTGCGCGGTACGGCGCCATGGCTGAGCAACATTACCTGCTGACAGCCCGTTCGATCGTCAAAAGCTTCGGACCCACCAGCGTGCTGAAGGGCTTCGACCTGTCGATCGCGGCCGGTGAGGTCCACGCATTTCTAGGTGGTAATGGCGCGGGCAAATCGACGCTGATCAAGATCATCTCCGGCCAGTACGAGCGCGACGGCGGCACACTCGAATTCGACGGGCAAGCGCTGGGCGCCTCCGTGGGTGGGCACGTTGCGGCGGGCACGATCGCGGTCGTCAATCAGGAACTGGCTCTGCTCCCGCATCTGTCCGTCGCAGAGAACATTGCGATGCCACGGCTGCGGCGTGGAGCCGCCAGATACAGCGAGCGCGCCTCGATGGACATCGCAATCGAAGCGCTGTCGCTAATCGACCCTCACTTCGCACGCGAATCGGCGGGACGGCTGGTGAGCGTTTTAACGTTACACGAGCGGCAACTGGTGGAGATTGCACGCGCGCTGGGATCCGGTGCAAAGCTGCTCTTGCTCGACGAGCCGACCGCCAATCTGACCGCAGCAGAAACGACGCGGCTCTTTGCGGTGATACGCCGGTTGATCGCCGACACGGGACTCGCGGTGCTGTTCGTCTCGCACCGGATGCGTGAAATTCGCCAGATCGCGGATGTCTGCACGATCATCCGCGACGGCAAGACCGCAGTCGACCGCGCCGCGCTGGATGCGATCACGGACCGTGAAATTGTCGAATGCATGGGGCAAAGCGTCGTGGTCGACGAGGCGGCGGCGAGCGTCGCCGAGTCGGCGGAATTGGGACGTTCAAACCTTGCCACGGAGCAAGGCGGCGACGACAGCCTACAGGCAATGCCCGTTACCCATCGCGGTGCACTTCGCATCGAGCGCGATGGCGTAGTGATCGAGGTTCCCGCAGGCGTCATTGTCGGCCTGGCGGGTGCGCCCGTTGGCCCGTCGTCGCTGATCGACGCGTTGACCGGCATCGCACCTGCTGGCGTATGGGCCATCACGCGCGACGGCGCCAGGGTCAGCTATTCACATCCCTGCGCGGGAGCGCGCGATGGCGTCGGCTTCGTTTCGGGAGACCGCTCGAACAAAGGCATCCTCGCCACCTTGCCGATCGTCGACAACCTCGTCGCGGCCGCACGTGTCGTCAACCGGCGCAATGTCGTCGGACGCGCGGAGATCGAACAAAGCACGCAGTTGCTCGAAGCGCTGAAGATCCGCGCGGGTTCGCTGTGGGATCTGCCGGCGACCTTGAGCGGCGGCACCCAGCAAAAACTACTGATAGCTCGTTGGCTGTTGCTTCGGCCAAGACTGCTGGTGCTCGAAGAGCCAACCCGCGGCGTCGACATCCGCACGAAGCGCGAAATCTACGCGCTGATTCGCAAGATGGCGCAGCAGGGCACGACGATCGTCTGGTGGTCGACGGAATACATCGAGCTGGTCGAACTGTGCGACACGGTGCTTGCGTTCGACCTGGACGGCAAGCCAACCGAAGTCTTGCGGCACGCCGATGTCAACGAAACGCAACTCGCCGCCGCAACAGGCATGGCCGCCTAGATCCGGCCCGCGAAAGAACGATATTTACTTGGAGACAGTCATGAAATCAGTCACTCACTCGATCCCGGAGGGGCACGTGCGGCGCAGCGGCGCGGGTCGCCGTCTGCTGTCGGCGTATCGCACCGAGATTGCGATTGCGCTCGCCATCATCGTGATCGAACTCGCGGTTGGCATGATCGTGCCGGCCGCGCTGTCCGGTGGCAACATCTCCAACGTCACGCAGGCGGCCGCACCGCTAGTCATCATGGCGTTCGGCGTGCTGCTCGTGATCATCACGGGCGGCATCGATCTGTCCGTCGGCTCGGTTTTCTCGCTGACGGGCATGGTCACCGGTCTTGCGATGGCGCACGGCTACGGCGCGATTATCAGCAGCTGCGCCGGACTTTCCGTAGGCATCCTGATTGGCGCCATCAACGGTGCGCTCGTGACCTTCGTCGGACTTGCGCCGTTCGTGGTGACACTCAGCACGTATGCGATTGCGGGCAGCCTCTCTTTCATCGTCACCGACGGCCATTCTCTGCCTATCTCCAACCCCGACTACTGGCTGCTGAATTCGGGAACGCTGATTCCCGGCCTGCCGAATTACGCACTGTGGTGTGTGCTGTTCCTCGTCGCCATCGAGTTCAGTCTGCGCAAGGTCGTCGCCGGGCGGTGGCTGTATGCGATCGGCAGTAGCAGTTCTTCGGCGCGGGTGATTGGTATTCCGGTCAATCGTGTCCGGCTCGGCGCTTACCTGCTTTCTGGGCTGTTCGCTTCATTCGCGAGCATCGTCAGCGTCTCATACATCAGCAATGCGGAAGCGACAGCCGGCTCGAGCCTGATGCTGCAGGCAATCGCGGCAGTGGTGATTGGCGGCGCAAGTCTCTTTGGCGGCACGGGCTCGGCGATTGGCGCGCTGCTCGGGGCGCTGATGATCACCATTATCCAGAACGGAGCAAACCTCATTGGCGTCAACAGTTTCTGGCAAGGCACCGTTACCGGTGTCGTCATTCTCATCGCGGTCCTCGTGGACCGTGTTACCAAAGCCCGGCGTTAAGCACGGGTTTGCTCAAGCTAGCATGAAGGAGACAATCATGGAAAAGCGCGCATCAACAGCAGGAAGCAGGTTCTCGGGCCGGCCGGTTGCACAGGTTATCGCAGCATCGGTACTGGCGTTTGCAACGGCATTCGCATCGCAGGCGTCCGTCGCGGGGGACAAGCAGACGGTTGCGTATATCGCACCGTCACTGGATATTTCGTACTGGCAGTGGGTTGCCTACGGCGTCAAGCAAAGGGCGAAAGAACTTGGAATGGACTATGTAGAGTTCACGTCGGAGAACTCGCCCGCCAAGCAGATGGACAACGTGCGCACGGCACTGACACGCGGCGTCACTGCGATTGTGATGGGGCCGGTCAGTTCGACGAGCACGCCACCTGTGCTGCGTCTCCTGAAGGAGAAGTCGGTGCCGGTCGCATTCGCAGGCATCGGGCCGCAGGCCGGTCAGACGGACTATACGTCGGCAGTGACTGCGAATAACTACGACACGGGCAAGGCCGAGGGCGCGTACGTCTGCAAGCTCGCGAAAGATCGTGGCAGCAACAAGGTGGCGATGCTGTCCTTGCCGCAAGACCGCGAGAATGCGCAGAAGTACATGAAGGGCGCGCAGGAGTCGTTCAAGGCCGACGGCTGCGAACTTGTGCAGGTGCTCGAGACGCATGGGCTGACTGTCAACGAAGCGGTTCAGCAGGCAAACGATGTGCTGACCGCTCACCCCGACGTAAAGGGCATCTATGGCATGTATGACGAAGCCGCTACCGGCGCTGCAAAGGCACTGCAGACGCGCGGCAGTATCGGCAAGGTGGCGGTGGTCACAGCGGACGGCAGCCCGACGACGATCAAGCTGCTGCGCGATGGCCAGATCCAGGGCATCTTCTTGCAGGAAGCGGTAGGCCAGGGCATCGACGCGACCACGCAGGTCTTCAATGCGCTGAATCACAAGCCCACCACGCAGGAACTGGCGCTCAAGGAGCCGCTCGTGACGAAGGAGACGATCGACCAGCCGGAGGCCCAGGCAACCGTCAAACGGGTCTATCCGCCGTCAGCGGGTCAATACTGATGTTTCAACCGGAGCCGGCAGGCGGTGCCGCTCGCATCTCGCGAGCGGTCCACGCCTCAACGCCGACTGACCTCATACGGGAGACACCATGGACAATCTGCCAATCATCGATCCGCATCATCATCTTTACGATCTCAAGACCGGCGTCTACCCCTGGTTGCAGGGGCCGATGCTCGAGCGCGTATTCGGTGACTACTCCGCGATCCGCAAGGACTATCTGATCGACGATTTCCTCGCTGATATCAAGAATCAGAATGTCGTGAAAACGGTCCATCTTCAGGTCGAATACGATCACAACGATCCGGTGTCCGAAACGCGCTGGCTCCAGAAAGTTGCCGACGTGCATGGCTATCCGCACGGTATCGTCGCGTTCGCTGACCTTGCTGCGCCAAATGCGCAGGCGGTGATCGAGGAACACTGTCAGTACGCGAATGTGCGGGGCATTCGCCAATGCCTGAACTTCCACCGCGATCCAGTGAAGACGTTTATCGACAACCCGCACCTGATGGATGATCCGCAATGGCGTCGCGGTTATGCGCTGCTGAAGCGTCACAACTTGTCGTTCGACCTGCAGCTTTACTACACGCAGATGGAAGAAGCGCTGGCGCTTGCGCGGGCCTTTCCCGATACGCCGATGGTCCTCAACCATACCGGCATGCCGGTTGACCGGACGCCGGAAGAGATCGAGGACTGGAAACAGGGCATGAAATCGCTGGCTTCGGCGCACAACGTGTACTGCAAGATATCCGGCCTGGGGATGGGCGACTGGAAATGGACGGTGGATAGCATCCGCCCGTTCGTACTCCGTGCGATTGAAGCGTTTGGCGTGAATCGCTGCATGTTCGCGAGCAACTTCCCGGTCGACAAGCTGTTCAGCAGCTATGACGCGGTGTTCGACGCGTTCAAGACAATCACGCGGGATTTTTCTGCCGACGAACGGGCCGCGCTGTTTCACGACAATGCGGAGCGGGTATATCGGCTCTGACAATCGTTGAAGATTGACGTCGTATTGGACTGCGCCCCGGCTGCCGGGAACGAGTATTGACTTGATATAGTGTCGTCATAGCAGCCGAATGATCAATCAGATGCCCGCTTTATCTTCAGACTTTTTCTCCTTCCGCTCCGCACGGACACCAGGATCAAGCCATGCGGTTCGTTCATAAAATCAGGTCCCTTGAACGGGAAACCGTCTTCCAGGATGTTTCCGAGGAGCGGCTGTTCTGGCGCAGCTCAGCCATCGGCCTGCGCCATCTCGCCGTTTGGGTGCAGGTTTTCGGCATCGCCGGCTGGATGCTATCCCGCGTTTTCGCGAACCCCGGTGCTACGTTTGACCGAACGTATACGGCCATCGCACTGATCGGGATGCTCAGCGGCGCCGCCACGACGTATTTCGCGCGTCACGCGTGGCTCGTTTCGATTGGCTGCTTTGTGTGTGCCGCGGCAGTCGCATTCGGCTTCCACAACAACGCTAGCGGAACACTGGATCCCGACTTTTGGGTCCTGCCCATGGGCATTCTGATGACCGTAGGCATGGCGCCGGTGTTCGCCGATTACTACAGCTATCTTGCGAGCGCCATTGCGGTCTGGTTCATCATTTCGTACGGCAGGCTTGGATTCATCACCGATTCGCCGGACTCGGGCTGGATCATTCTTTTTATCGTCTCGGGGAGTGCGCTGGGCTTGCTGCTCAACTGCCTTTTCGTGCGGGAAAGAAAAAGGACCTTCCTCGTTCAAAGAGAGCTGATCAAGCTTGCGTTCAAAGATGCGCTGACGGGAATCGACAATCGGCGAAGTTTGATGGAGGCCATGCCGGATTATCACGCGCGCTCCGCCACTCATGATTTCTATCTGCTGCTGATCGATATCGACAACTTCAAACTCATCAACGATACGTCGGGCCATGACGTCGGAGACGAGGTATTGGTGGCCGTGGCCGCTCTCATCGAGCGGCACGCGCAGACACATGCCCACGGCCGCCTCGGTGGCGAGGAATTTGGCGTGGTGTTCGCGGGGGAAGAGAGTGCAGCGTGCGCGTTGGCGGAGCAGCTGTGTGAGAGTGTTGCGAAACTACGCATTTCAACGCATGTCGTGACGGTCAGCATCGGCATATCGCGATTCAGCGAGACAATGACTCTCGCGGAAATCTTCAAGGTGGCTGATCGAGGTCTTTACGAGGCCAAGCGGCATGGCAAGAATCGCTATGTTTTGGGTTCCGGACAGGGCGGTAAGTCTCATGCAATGCATCGCGCACGGTGAGCTAAACTTCAGTCCATCGGATCAGACCGCGTGAAAAGCGGCTACGGGAGATAAGATGGACCTGTTCATGTCGATGGAGGCCTTTGTGCGAGCCGCAGAGGCGCAGAGCTTCGCCAATGCAGCACGCCAGTTGGGCGTGGCGAAGTCAGTCGTGACGTCGCGCGTCAAGCAACTGGAGGACCATTTCGGCGTACCGCTCTTTCACCGTTCGACGCGCGCGGTCCGGCTGTCCGAACTTGGCGAGACCTACTATCGTGAATGCGTCGAACTGGTCAACCGCGCTCACGAACTGTCCGGACGCTCGCGCGGAGAGCCACATTCGCTGTCCGGCACGCTCAACATCCACGTGCTGCCCGGCTTCGCGCTCGGTCACTTCTCGCAGGCCTTGATTGAATTCCGCGAAACCTACCCGCGTGTCGAGTTCGTCGTGACCGTCAACGACCGCGTCATCGATCCGGTCCAGGAGGGTTTCGATCTCGCGCTGCAAATCTATCCGCCCGCGTCGAACCTGCTGGTCGAGCGGCGCCTGTTCCCCGTGCGCGGCGTATTGTGCGGCGCTCCCGGCTACCTGAAGGAAGAACCGGTCATCGAGACGCCGCTCGACCTGCTGCGTCACGACTTCGCCTGCTATTCGTACTACCCGTGGGGCGACAAGTGGCCGCTGATGAAGGGCAACGATACCTTCGAAATCGCACTTAATCCGGTGCTTAAAAGTAATAGCGTTCATCTGCTGCTCGAGTTCGCCCGGGCTGGTGCAGGCGTCGTCTACCTGCCGACGATGGTTGCCGCCGCCGATCTGCTCGAACGGCGTCTCGATCGTGTCCTGCCGGACTACGCGGCGCCGCCGCTGTGGCTCTCCGCCGTCTATCCGGCCTCGCACCGCTCGACCACCAAGGTCAAGGCGTTCGTCGACTTCCTGCGCGCCCGCTACCTGCAGGAGCCGCCGTGGGACCGGGCGCTCGGCATTACGCCGCCGGACGACGACACCAGGAGCGTCGGCGAAGAGCTGGCCGAGGAGTGACGAGCCGCGCCGCCCCTCTCCGGGGTAGCCCCCAGGTAGTTTCCCTAGCAGGTTTTTGCTGCACTCATGGTTCGTGATTCCCGAACCTCAGATCATTGCTGTTACGCCGGTCGCCACTTAATCTTGGATGCAAGCAACGCATTCACAGACACATGGAGGCAGACATGCAACAGACCTGGTTCGGCAGCCTGGACAATTATCGTAAGGGCTCCATCGAAATCATCAAGGGCAAACCGGAGCATTACGCGATGTCGAACGTGTTCGAAGTCGCGAGCCGCGCAGCGCCCTATGAGAAAGTCGTCGTCGGCAAAAATCTCAAGTACGTGATCGAAGCGCTGCGCGCCGAAGGGTCGTCGCCGTGGTTCGCTGCAGCGCACGATGAGTTCGCCGTGGTGCTGGATGGCGAAATCGACGTGCATTTCATCAAGCCGTCGGACGGACCGCTTGTCGATGCGCAGACCGAAGGCACGGTACGTCTCGACGGCCAACCCTCGGGGCAGGTGATGGGCTATGTGCGCCTGCGGCGCGGCCATCAGGCGCTGCTGCCCGCGGGCGCAGCCTACCGGTTCGAAGCGGTGACGAAGGGCGTCGTGCTCGTGCAGACGATTCTTGGACGCAATTCGGTCGAGAAGTGGGCCGATATCTGCATCCAATGAGTGACCCGCATCCAGTCACTCTTTCACACCATCGCTCACCTTCGATCTTCCTGGAGTCAATCATGGACAACAAACTAACCGGACTGCAAAACGTTACCGCGAGCGAGCCCGATCCGGTCACGGGCTACCGCATCTTCCGTCTCGGCGACTTCGAATTTAGCCGCGACGCCTACTTCGCCACGATCAAGTGGCCGGCGAAAGGCCAGATCCGCTCGCACCAGATGCATGCCGACGACTTCCTGCGCGCGATGATGCGCGACGTCGCGTGGGGCTTCTTTTACGGCTGGGTCAATTTCGACGAAGTGATCGGCACTCGCAATCATTACGGCAAGGTTGATATGTACGCGGGAGCCTACAACGCGAACTTCAAGGAAGCGGGCGTCGACCATATGCAGCAGTTCGATACGCCGATCATCATGGCCACCTTCAAGGCGATCCTGAAGGACTGGGTCAACGAAGGCTTCGATCCGTTCGCGGCGCCCGAAGAAACGGGTTCGGCGTTCGGCACCAAACACGGCGACAACATCGCGGCGATCGAACGCACACGCATTGCGACCAAACGCATGCCTGGTCTCGAAGGCGATTCGCCGCTGCGCGACGATCTGCCGGTGAACCGCCAGTTCGCTGACGTCGCTCAGGACGAACCCGAGATCCACGCTGAACCGGGTTTCGAAGGCGTGCTGCACGCGTTCAGTCTCTTCAAGTACCTGTCGCGTTCGGATGTGACGTGGAATCCGTCGGTTACTTCGGTGTGCCAGCAAAGCCTGTTTTGTCCGACCACCGAAGAATTCGTCCTGCCGGTTTTTCACGGCAACGACCGGGTGGAGTGGTTCCTGCAACTGTCCGATCAGATCATCTGGGACGTCGCGGACAAGGATAGCGGCGAGCCGCGGGCGCGCATCACGATGAACGCGGGCGATATTGCCGCTATGCCGGCCGATATCCGCCACAAAGGCTACTCGCAGAAGCGCTCGATGCTGCTGGTCTGGGAGAACGCCACGCCTGATCTGCCGAAGCGTTACGAGAGCGGCGAACTGCCGCCGTATCCGATTCAGCTCTAAGCCTTTCGACATCTCCCGGTTCGAGACGAACGGCGCCAGACTGCTGGCGCCGCGGGAGATGTCACGTCCAGTTTTACTTGCGCGGGACTGACATGCAAACGCAACTCTTCATTGGCGGCCGCTTCGTGCCGGCTGCAAACGGCGAAACGCTCGCCACCCTGAACCCCCACGACAACTCGGTTATAGCCGAGGTGGCGATGGCCGGCCATGCCGACATCGACCGCGCGGTGGCCGCTGCAAAAGCGGCCTTTCCGAAGTGGAGCAAGCTCGCCGCAATGGAGCGTGGACGGTTGCTGCTCAAGCTCGCCGACGCAATCGAGGCGAACGCGGATGAGCTCGCCCGGCTCGAATCGCTCGATACCGGCCATCCGATTCGCGACACGCGCAATCTCGACGTGCCGCGCACCGCCGCGACGTTCCGCTACTTCGGCGGGATGGCCGATAAATTCGAAGGCTCGGTAATTCCGGTCGAGCAGGGCTTTCTGAACTATCTGATGCGTGAGCCCGTGGGCATTGTGGGCCAGGTGGTGCCGTGGAATTTCCCGCTGATGTTCACGAGCTGGAAGATGGCGCCGGCGCTCGCGGCAGGCAACTGCGTGGTGATGAAGCCGGCTGAACTTACCCCGTTGTCGAGTCTCGCGATTGCCGAGCTGATGGCCGAAGTGGGCTTTCCTGAGGGCGTCGTCAATGTGCTGCCTGGGCTGGGTCACGTAGCCGGCCAGTACATCGCCGAACATCCGGAGATCAGCAAGGTCGCCTTCACGGGTTCGACCGCGGTGGGACGCAAGATCGTCCAGGCGTCGAGTGGCAACCTGAAGAAGGTGCAACTCGAACTCGGCGGCAAAGGCGCGAACATCGTGTTTGGCGACGCGAATATCGAAGCGGTCGTGCAGGGCTCCGCGTTTGGCATTTTCCATAACCAGGGGCAGGCCTGCATCGCGGCGTCGCGCATGATCGTGCATGAATCTGTCGCCGATGAAGTGCTCGAGAAACTGATCGCGTTGAGCAGGACGATTCGCATTGGCGATCCGCTCGATCCGGCCACCGAGATGGGACCGCTCACCTCGCGTCAGCATCGCGACCGCGTGCTGTCGTATGTGGACATTGCCCGCGAGCAGGGCGGCCGGGTGCTGGCAGGCGGCAAGGCGCCGGATGCAGCGGCTCTCGCGAACGGCTGCTATGTCGAGCCGACCATCGTCGAGGCGAAGCCCTCAGATCGCGTGTCGCAGGAAGAAGTGTTCGGGCCGTTCATGGCGGTCACCACTTTCCGTACCGACGAGGAAGCGCTCGCGATTGCCAACGGCACAGAATATGGTCTCGGCGCGGGTTTGTGGACGCGCGATCTGCAGCGTGCGCATCTGATAGCCCGTGAACTGCGCGCTGGCATGGTGTGGATCAACAGCTACAAGCGCGTGAGTCCCGGTTCGCCGTTTGGCGGAGTCGGCGCGAGCGGCTATGGCCGTGAAATGGGCTTCGAAGCGATGCGCGAGTACACGCAACCCAAGTCGGTCTGGGTCAACGTGGATGCGCAGATTCCCCCTTATTACCCGCGTTGAACCGCCATGGATCCGTTCGTGTACAACGGCCTGCCGGCGCGCGTGATCTTCGGTGTGGGCAGCCTCGAACATTTGAGCCGAGAGATCGGGCTGCTCGGGGCAAGCCGCGCCCTTGTACTGTCGACCCCGCAGCAGCGTGACCAGGCCGAAGCGCTTGCGGCGCAACTGGGGTCGCGAGCGGCGGGTGTGTTCGCCGAAGCGGTAATGCATGTGCCGGTGGAAACGGCGCGCCGGGCGCGCGACTATGCGGCAGCGGTGGGCGCCGATTGTGCGATAGCGATTGGTGGCGGATCGACCACGGGCCTCGGCAAGGCCATTGCGCTGGAAACCGCGCTGCCGATCCTTGCGATACCCACCACCTACGCAGGCTCGGAGATGACGCCGATCTACGGGCTCACCGAAGGCGGTCTGAAGCGAACCGGGCGCGATCTGAGTGTCCTGCCGAAGACGGTGATCTACGATCCGGCGCTCACGACTTCGCTGCCGCCTGCACTTTCGTTGACGAGCGGGATCAATGCGATCGCGCATGCGGCCGAAGGCTTGTACGCACAGGACGCTAATCCGGTGGTAAGCCTGATGGCGGAGGAGGGCATTCGCGCGCTCGGGCAGGGCTTGCCACAAGTCATGCGTAAGCCCGACGATCTTGAGGCACGCGCGAACTGTCTGTACGGAGCGTGGCTGTGTGGCGCGGTGCTTGGCAGCGTTGGCATGTCCCTGCATCACAAGCTATGTCACACGCTTGGCGGGACGTTCAATCTGCCGCACGCGGAAACCCACACCATTGTGCTGCCGCATGTGCTGGCCTACAACCGGGACGCGGCGCCTGCAGCGATGCGGCGCATCGCGCGCGCGCTGCACGCCGACGATGCCGCGCAAGGCGTGTTCGATCTTGCTCGTGAGTATGGCGCGCCGACCTCATTGAAGGAGATCGGTGTCACGGCCGAGAACCTCGATGTCGCGCTCGATCTTGCACTCAAGAATCCGTACTGGAACCCGCGTCCGGTCGAGCGGGCGCCGTTGCGCGCGCTGCTTGAGGCGGCGTTTGAAGGGCGAAGGCCAATGTAGCGAAGTAGCGGCCAACGGCGCACAAAGCGCAGACGCACAGAACCATACATAAAGGATTGGAGACAACCATGGAAGAGTTCAATTTCGAAGCCGGACGGCGCCGCTTCATCAAGCTGGCTGCAGGCGGCGCGCTCGCTGCCGCGACACTTGTGCTGACACCGCGCGTTTTCGCCGCCAATCCACGCACGCTGAAGATCGGCTACGTATCGCCGCAAACCGGCCCACTCGCGCCCTTCGGAGAGGCAGACCGCTTCACGATCCAGCAGATGCGAACGGTGCTGAAAAACGGCATTGTGATAGGTGGCAAGCCGTATCCCGTGTCGATCCTCGTCAAGGACAGCCAATCGAATCCGAATCGAGCGGGCGAAGTCGCAAACGACCTGATTCTCAAGGACAAGGTCGACATCATGCTCGTGTCTGGCACGCCCGAAACCGCGAACCCGGTCAGCGACGTTTGCGAGATCAATGAAACACCGTGTGTGTCGACCGTGGTGCCGTGGCAGCCGTGGTTCTTCGGTAGAAAGGGCGACCCGAAAAAGGGTTTCCGGTTCACCTATCACTTCTTCTGGGGCCTCGAGGACGTGATTGCTGTCTACACCGGCATGTGGCAATCGGTGCAGACCAATCGCAGCGTAGGCGGCCTGTTCCCGAACGATGGTGACGGCAACGCGTGGGGCGATGCGAAACTGGGCTTTCCACCGGTGCTCGCTCAAAAGGGCTTCACGCTGAAGGATCCGGGCCGCTTCCAAAGCATGACGCAGGATTTCTCCGCGCAGATTTCCACGTTCAAGCAGGCGAATGCGCAGATCGTAACCGGCGTGGTGATTCCGCCCGACGCCAAGAATTTTCTGGTGCAGGCGCGCCAGCAAGGTCTGAAGCCCAAGGTGATTTCGATCGGCAAGGCATTGCTATTCCCGACGTCTATCGAAGCGCTAGGCGATCTTGGTGACGGTCTTTCCACCGAGGTGTGGTGGTCGCCGTCGCATCCATTCAAGTCGTCGCTCACGGGGCAAAGCGCCCAGCAGGTGGCAGCCGACTATGAGCGTGTGACATCGAAGCAATGGACCCAGCCGATCGGTTTCGCCCACGCATTGTTTGAAATCGCCGTGGATTCGCTCAAGCGTGCCAAGGATGTCGATTCGAACGAAGCGATTCGCGATGCCGTGGCGTCGACCAAACTGGACACGCTGGTGGGTCATGTCGCCTGGGGCAGCGGCCCGGTCAAGAATGTCGCCAAAACGCCGCTGGTCGGCGGCCAATGGGTGAAAGGGCAGAAGCACCCTTTCGATCTGGCAATCGTCAACAACCAGCTCGCGCCGACCGTGCCGATTTCCGGCCCGCTCAAGCTGATCGCGTGACCTGACGGCGAAGGAGCGTGGCGATGAACTGTGTCCTGAGACTTACCGGCGTGTCGAAACGCTATGGCGCGCTGCAGGTGACCGACAACATGAGCTTCGCGGTCGAGCGCGGCGAGACCTACGGCATCCTTGGTCCGAATGGCGCCGGCAAGACCACGCTGTTCAATCTGGTCAGTGGCGACGTGCGTCCCGATCAGGGCAGCGTCGAATTCGACGGCGCCGACGTCGGTCAACTACCGCCGCATCGTCGGTGCGTGGCGGGGATTGGCCGCTCGTATCAGGTGCCGCGACCGTTCGGCGGCATGACCGTATTCGAAAACCTGCTGGTCGGAGCGACCTTCGGCGGCGGGTTGACCGAGCACGCGGCCTATGACGTCTGCGTCGATGTACTCGAACGCACGGGTCTCAAGGCGCGCGCCAACCAGCTTGCCGGGACACTCGCGCTGCTCGACCGCAAGCGTCTCGAACTGGCGCGTGCCCTTGCCACGCAACCTCAATTGCTGTTGCTGGACGAGATCGCAGGCGGCTTGACCGAACCCGAAACGCACGAACTCGTCGACGAAATTCGTCGCGTCAAGGAGCACGGCGTGACGATCGTGTGGATCGAACACGTGGTGCACGCCCTGCTCGCGGTGGCGGACCGGCTGCTCGTCATCAACTTCGGCAAGAAGCTCGCTGAAGGCCTTCCTGGTGCGGTGATGGAAGACCCCGAAGTGCGGCGTGTCTATCTTGGACTGGAGGCGTGATCATGTCTGCTCTGCTGGAGACACGCGGCCTGACCGCGTTTTACGGCGACTTCCAGGCGCTGTTCGGTATCGATGTCACCGTTGCGCAAGGCGAGGTCATCGCGTTGATTGGCTCGAACGGCGCGGGCAAGTCGACGTTCCTCAAGTCGGTGGCTGGCTTGCTGCGCACCCGTGCCGAGCAGATTGTGTACCGGGGTGAACCCGTCGGTGGTGCGGCTGCGGCGAGCATCGTCGGCAAGGGGATTGCGCTGGTGCCGGAGGGGCGGCGGTTGTTCGCCAGCCTCACAGTCGAGGAGAACCTGCTGCTCGGTGCGTATTGCAAGCGGCCTGGACGCTGGAATCTGCAAAGCATCTATGCGCTTTTCCCGGCCTTGCTGGAGCGCCGCCATCACGCCGCCACTGCATTGTCCGGCGGCCAGCAGCAGATGGTGGCGATTGGCCGGGCGTTGATGAGCAATCCTGATCTGCTGATGTGCGACGAACTTTCCCTCGGCCTTGCACCGGTCATCGTGCGCGAGATCTATGCGGCATTGCCCGCCATCGTCGCGGATGGCATGAGCGCCATCGTGGTCGAGCAGGACGTGCAGCTCGCGCGCCGTGTCTCGTCCCGCTTCTATTGCTTTCAGGAAGGACGTGTCTCGCTATCGGGCCTCTCGGCGCAAGTGTCCGACGAAGCGATTACTCAAGCTTACTTTGGAGCGGTCACATGAATACGTTGATCAACATCATCGTGCAAGGTGTGCTGCTCGGCGCGCTGTATGGGCTGTTTGCGATGGGACAGTCACTGGTGTTCGGTGTGATGCGTTTGACCAACACGGCGCACGGCGATTTCATCGTGCTGCTGGTGTTCGTGCTGTTCGCGCTGACGGGCTTCGCGCATCTGCCGCTCGCCGTCGCGCTCATTCTGCTGCTCGTCATCGCGTTCGGTGCGGGTTATGCGGTGCAGTACGCCATCCTCAACCGCGTCAGCAGCCGCGATCCGCTGCCTTCGCTGATCGTCACCTTCGGACTTTCGATCGTGATCCAGAACGTGCTGCAGCAGGTCTTTTCCGCCGATCCGCGCTCGGTGGCGACGGGCAGTTTCGAATCGCAAAGCATCACGGTCGCACCCGGCATCACGCTCGGTTACTTGCCGCTCGTAACGTTGGCCGCCACCGTGGTGCTGGCATTCGCGATGCAGTGGTTGTTCGGCCGCACGCCACTAGGCCACGCGTTCCGCGCGACCTCCGATGATCGCGAGATCGTGCAGTTGATGGGCGTGTCGTACCGCCGCACTTATGCGTTGGCGATGGGCATTGCGTTTGTGCTGATCGCGGTCGCGGCGGCGCTGTATTCGATGCGCACGGCCGTTTCGCCCACGGACGGTCCCGCTTTGCTGCTGTATGCGTTCGAGGCGGTGATCATCGGTGGCATGGGTTCGTTTTGGGGCACGTTTCTGGGCGGCATGGCACTGGGGATCGCACAGCAGGCGGGCTTTTACTTCGATCCAGGTTGGGGCATCTGGCTGGGTCACATCGTGTTCCTCGCCGTGCTGGTGGTACGGCCGCAGGGCTTGCTACCCAAAACCGCATAGAGGCTTCGACATGAACACGCTATTGAACCGTCCTGCAGTTTCAGCGAGTTTTGAAGTGCGGCGCGCCACGCGGGCGAGCCGGGTCGCTGTGCTCGTCCTGCTGGTAATTGCGCTCGCGGTAGCAAGCGCGCCGTGGTGGGCCGGACGCGATGCGTTGCACGACTTTGTGCAGCTGGCCTCGTACCTGGTCTTTGCGATGATGTGGAATCTGCTGGCGGGATACGGCGGCATGGTGTCGATCGGGCAGCAGGCGTTTTTCGGCGTTGGCGGCTACGGCATGCTGATCCTCGCGAACTATTGCGGTGTCTCGCCGTTTGTCGCGGTACCGATTGCCGCTGTGGTTGCTACTGTGGTGGCGATTCCGGTCTCGCTGGTGGCGTTTCGCCTCGAAGGCGGCTACTTCGCGATCGGCACCTGGGTGATCGCGGAGGTTTTTCGCCTCACGGTCGCCAACGTCTCGGTGCTCGGCGGCGGTTCGGGCACCAGCCTGACCGCGCTGCAGGATGTGCCGCGTGCGCTGCGCGAGTCGCTCACGTTATGGCTCGCGCTTATCATCGTCGCGGCTGCGATCGGTCTGCTCTACGTATTTTTGCGCTCGAAAGCAGGACTTGCCTTGACGGCGATGCGCGACAACGCGGTTGCGGCGAGCAGTCAAGGCGTCGATGTGAAGCGTGCGCGGCTGTTCGTTTATCTGGTGTCGGCATGCGGAACGGCGCTCGCCGGAGGTTTGTATTTTCTCGGCAACCTGCGCATTTCGCCTGACGCCGCATTCTCGGTGAACTGGACAGCATTCGGCATCTTTATCGTGCTGATTGGCGGGCTGGGGACGCTCGAGGGCCCCATTCTGGGTGCGCTGATCTTTTTCGTCCTGAACAAGTTTCTGTCCGACTACGGTACCTGGTATCTGATCGGACTCGGCGCACTCGCCATTGTGGTGACGATGTTCTTTCCGCAGGGCTTGTGGGGCTTCGTGTCGCGCCGTTTTGGTTTGCAACTCTTTCCGGTGGGCCGGCGGGTCGTATTCCGCGACGATGGGACTTCTGCACGACCGGCTACGGATGACGTGACGAAGGCGCTCAACGCGTCGTCGGCGGCCCATCGCGCGTGAGGGGGGAATGATGAGCTTAACGAATCACGTGCCGTTGCATGCCGGTCTATGCGCACTCGAGGACGTACCCGACGGCGGTGGCCTTGAATTACCGCCCGAGTGTGCCGGTGCGCCGGGCATCGTCGTATTGCGTCGCGGTGATGAGGCCTGGGCCTATCGCAATGTCTGCCCACACTTTTCGATTCCACTGAACTACGAACCCAATACCTTCTGGACTTACGACGCCGAGTGGGTGATGTGCGCACACCACAGCGCGATGTTTCGCTTCGAAGACGGTGCATGCATGGACGGCCCATGCGAGGGCGCGGCGCTTAGGCCGGTCGTCATTCGCATCGAGCGCGGGCAGGTATTCATTGACGCAGAGAAATCAGGAGACATCTCATGAGTGACATTCCACGCAAATCCGCAACGCCCGTGAAAGCGGAGCGATTCGATGGCGTATTCGACATGGTGATAGTGGGCGCGGGTGCCGCAGGTCTCGCTTGCGCGCTGTTTGCCGCGTGGCAGGACAACAAGGTCTTGCTGCTGGAGAAAGCGGCTGACCTGGGCGGCACGGCGAAGAAGGCGGCGTTCTGGTACTGGGTGCCCAATAATCGGCCCATGCGCGAACTCGGTATCGAAGACAGCAGAGAGGATTGCATACGCTACATGGCGCGGCTGTCGCGGCCGGAGACCTATAGTCCGGATTTGCCGCGCTTCGGCATGACACAGTGGGAGTTCGACATGTGCGCGGCGATTTACGATAATGCGTCGCCCGCCGCCGAGCTGCTCGCCGAGAAGGGCGCGCTTGAATACCGTCATTGTCCCGAGGTGACCGATTACTGGGCCGAACTGCCCGAAGACAAGGCGCCCAAAGGGCGGGTCCTGTTGCCTAAAGGGGCTTGCGATTCGATGTCCGACGGCGGCGCGGTGGCGGTCCGTTCGATGTCCGAAGCGGCGCGCCGGGCGGGCGTGGAAATCCGCACGAACTGCCGCGTTCAGCGGCTCATTGTCGACGACAGTGGCGCCGTGACGGGTGTCGAGACCGATGTCGCAGAGCTTGGTGCAATGACGTTCAAGGCGCGCAAGGCGGTGATCTTCGGCACAGGCGGCTTCACGCACAACAAGACGATGCGCAAGAACTTCCTCAGCGCGCCGGTTTTCGGCGGCTGTGCGGCACGCAGCAACGAGGGGGATTTCGTCCCGATCGGCACTGCGGTGGGAGCGGAGCTGCGCAACATGAACTATGCGTGGATGTGTCCGATTGTCCTCGAGAAGGCTTTGAACGACGACCCGAGCCTGGTCGGGACGTTCTCGCCATCGGGCGATTCGATGATCTACGTGAATCAGTACGGCAAACGGGTCACCAATGAAAAGCTCGCCTACAACGAATCGGCGCAGGCGTTCTTCTCCTGGGATCCGGCAACCTCGCAATATCCGAATCTCGCTCTTGCAGCGATCTGGGATGCACGCAGTCAGCGGTATTCGGCGAGCACCGAGTACGGGCGTTTCATCGTGCCCGAAGGCGTCAACGATGCACATGTCATCAAAGGCGATACGCTAGCCGAGCTGGCGCAAAAGATCCGTGAGCGGGTCGCGCAACTGGCTCCGCAAATCGGCAACCTGAACTTCGGCGAGGACTTCGAAGCCAATCTGCCGGCAACGGTCGAGCGCTTCAACGAGTTTGCGAAGAGCGGCAAGGATCTCGATTTCCAGCGCGGCGAGCGGCCCGTCGAACTTCTTTTCAACGGTCCGACCGCCCCCGAACCATCGGCGCCGAATCCGACAATGTATCCGCTTGCCGGCAGCGGGCCCTACTACGCAGCCTTGCTGACGGGCGGCAACCTGGATACCAAAGGCGGTCCGGTAACCAATCCCACCGGACAGGTGCTCGATCATATGGGCAATGCGATTGCAGGCCTGTATGGCGTCGGCAATTGCGTCGCATCGGCGTCGGCACGTGCCTATTGGGCGGGCGGGGCCACGCTGGGTCCGATTCTGGCGTTCGCTTATCTCGCGGCGCGCAGCGCGCACAAAGAGCTTCCGCGCTGAAGATGCGATGACTTGCCGCTGACGGATCACACCGAAAGCGGCCCTTATCCATGCAACCCGCCAAGAGGAGACGATCATGGCGCTTACCACCCAAACGATGACCGACGAGCAGAGAAAATCGGTCGCTATTGAGTATCTAAAAGCATTCGACAACGGCGGTGTAACTTCGACAGGCGGCAGTATCCTCGATCTGTTCGCTGACGACGCGCAGGTGTTCTTCCCGAAGTGGGGTCTTGCGAGCGGCAAGGATCAGATCGGCAAGCTGTTCGGTGATGTCGGCGGCACACTGAAGTCCATTACTCACCACTACGCACATTTCAACTGGATTTTCTCCGGCAGCGATGTGCTGGTATGCGAAGGCACAAGTCACGGCGAGCACTACGACGGTCCCTGGCGCGCCGGCGTGCCGGCATGGGGCGCGGGGAACTGGTGCGATGTGTTCGAGATTCGCGACTGGAAGATTCAGCGCGTCTACATCTACCTCGATCCGGACTACGCGGGGCGCGATACAAGCCGCTATCCGTGGCTCAGTAAGGACTAGCCGTTTTGTTGCGTCCGGTTCGGACAAGCGTGCGCGGGACTAACCCGCGCACGCTTACGTCCGTTCAATTCATCGGACCACGAATCAGCACGGTTGACCGAAAATCGAAACTCGTTGTCCGGTTGACCGCATCCGCTCGGTTTATATTCGGCCATCGCGCAATCCTGTTCGACCATCCTCAGACGCATGTTATTTGTTACGCGGCTTCGATATCTCGATGCGACCGCGGAGGTACCGAATTCATTGCCTTCCGGCAGGGTTCGAGCAAGATTCCAAAAAATCGGAGCATCCGGTAAACCACAGGACACGCAGCGCATTCGATTGCGCGGCGATGGACCGATACTGGGTCAGACTTCATGGCCCATGAGGTCATTCCTGTATCCAGCCTATTCCGGAGACTCTTTCATGCTTCAACTCCGCCTTACTTCCCTTAAGGCCCTTGCAACGCTCGGCTTAGCGTTTGCTCTGATCGATGTGACTTCCGTTTTTGCCCAGACGTCCGACGCAATCGGCGCGGCCCCGTCTGCGGCGTCTACGCCGAAGCAGATTCGCAAGGCGCAACGCAAGGCAGCGCGGGCAAAGAAGAATGCAGAGCTCAAAACGCTTGAGAAGAATGGCTATCAACCGGGTGGCGACCTGACCAGTTATCCGCAGAACCTGCAAAGCGCAGAGCACAAGGCGGCCGCCAAGCCGGATAACAGCATGCCCGCTTCAGGGCAGTGAAACTGTTCAATCTGGCGACGATGCTTGCGCTGCAAATCAAGCGCGCATCAAGCCAATTTGACTTTGATGGGGAGTTGAAACTCATGCATTGGATCGTTTACTGCATCGATAAGCCCGGCACGTTGGCACTTCGCAAGTCGAACACTCCGAAGCATCGTGCGTATCTGGAAACCCGGCCGATCGAGCTCGTCACCTCCGGCCCGTTGATGGACGATGCGGGCGAGACGAAGATCGGCAGCTTCTTTCTGGTGGAAGCGCAGACACGCGACGAAGTGGAGGCCTTCAATCGTAACGACCCACTCTTTGCAATCGGCGTGTGGGGCAAAATCAGAATTCACCGTTTCCTTCGCCGCGTTGGATAGGCGGCTCGAGAAAGAATTGGACTCAGCGGTAAACGTGCGGGCTTTCCGGTCATAGCGATCGCGTGACGCGCGCGTACGCTTCGGTTTGAGACGAGTTGTGCAGTAACAAAGAGGAGACAAGTGTGAAATTCCATATCCCGCTTCGGTTGACGAGGACGGCAGCGATCGCATCGCTCTGCTCGCTGTGTCTTTTAGGCGCACGCGGCGCCGCCGCAGCCGAGCCGGCAGCCACGCAGGACGCGCTCGCGCCGCTGGAGACATCTTCGGTGAGTCTGGCCCAGGCGATGAAGCTCATCGAAGCCGCCAGCGCCACGGCTCGTGCACACCATCTTGCGTTGAGCTTCGCGATAGTTGATCCAGGTGGCCATCTGATCGCCGCCGTACGCATGGACGGGGCGCCCTTTGCGAGCCTCGACTTCGCGCGCGGCAAGGCCTTCGCCTCCGTTGCACTCGGCGGACAGTCAGGCGCGACGCTCGAACAGCGCTTCAAGGACGATCCGTCCGAGTACAGCAATGTATCCGGCGCAGGTTATTACGCACCCTTCCTGCCGGCGCGGGGCGTGCAGCCGATTTTCTCCGGCGGCCACCTGCTCGGCGCAATGGGCGCGAGCGGAGCGCCTTCGGAAATCGACGAACAGGCGGTCAAGGGCGCAATCGAAGCGATCGGCGCGTCGACTACGCGTTGACTTGTGTCGGTACACCAGGAATAAATGAGGAATACACATGAATAATGAGGCACAACAGAATCGTCATCCGCTCATCACGGAGGATGCGACGGAGCCGCGGAGCGCGACCACGGTGGACGCAACCGCATTGTGTCGCCGGACCATGCTCAAGCTCGGTTTTGGTGCAATGGCAGCAGGCGCATTTGGCTTTCCGCTCAGGGGCAACGCGCAAAGCGCCGGTGTGCCGGGTCAGGGCGCCGGGCTGGCCTCCCCGGACGGTGCGCTGGTCAGGCTGGTACCTTCGGAAGAGACTGTGCGGGTGGGCCAGATGGAGCCCGATACCGCGGTCGCCGCCGCCGTCAGATCGGGTGACACGGTATGGTACGACGGCACATGGACCAACTGGGGCAACGAGGCGAAGTACGGTATGACGTTCAAGGAGCGCGAGCCGATCCGCAAGAAGTATCCGAACGGCGCGTTTTCCCTGATCGGCCCAGTCGTAGTGGAGGGTGCCGAAGCGGGCGACCTGATCGAGTGCCGGATGGTCAGCATGCGCCCGATCGACTGGGGCTGGAATTCGGCGCCGCCGGGCGTCGGGGCGTTACCGCACGATTTCAAGCCATATCTGCGCTACCTGAAGTTCGACAAGGACCGCACGGCCGCAGCCTACGTGCCCGGTGTGAACATTCCGTTGAAGCCATTTCAGGCCTACATCGGCACGCAGCCGCCAGGGGACAAACCGGTCAGCGCGAACCTCGCCGGCAACTACGGCGGTAACCTCGATTGTGCTGTGCTGGGTGTGGGGACGTCGATTTTCCTGCCGGTCCAGGTGTCGGGCGGCCGTGTCTGGACGGGCGGTTCGATGGGCGCATCGGGTGAAGGCAACGTCGATCAGACTTCGATCGAGACCGCTTTCGAGGAAATGCGCATTCAATATGTGCTGCACAAGCGCGCGGCGCTCAACGTTCCGATGGCGGAAACGCCGGACCATTGGATCGGTTTCGGCTTTGCCGACACGCTCGACAATTCGTTGGTGGTCTGTTTGCGTCAGATGATTGGCTGGCTTTCCGCCGCGACGGGCATTGCGCCCGAGGATTGCTACGGCATCTTCAGTGTGGCGGGCAGCTTTCGCGTCACGCAATACGCGAACCAGACTGGCACGGTGTACGCGACCGTTCCGCCCAAGGGCATTCACTGCATGCTGCCGAAGAATATTTTCTCGGCGGCGCTGCAGCAGCGTCTCTCGACATTCACGCGAACCTGATTCCGAGAACTTAGGAGTGCAGGTGGTTGGGTAAGACGTCAAAACAGCGGCACAGTGCGCATCGCGTGCTGTGCACGCGAAGTAAGGAGATGATTTGATGGATGCCAAAGAGAAACAAGCCGCGACGGGAGAGGCACCCGTGCAACGGCCAGGTTCCGGATGGTTGTGGGCTCTGGTGATATGTTTTCTGGTGATTGTCCTTGACGGATTCAATACCACGTCGATTTCATTCGTCGTGCCGAAGCTGGCGGATGCGTGGGGTCTCGCGCCCGCCCGCTTCACGCCGGTTTTTGTGGCGACGAACATCGGTGCGGCGATCGGCTTCATGATCAGCGGCCCGCTTGCCCAGCGGGTCGGCAATCGGATCATCGGTCTCCTGAGTGTCGTGCTGTTCGGCGGCAGCACGTTGGCGACGATGTTCGCCAACGACGTCGCCAGCCTGTCGGCGCTGCGCCTGATCGCAGCCATTGGCCTTGGCGGCGCGCTGCCGATCGCGATTACGGCGTCGGCCAGCATCATTGGGGCGAAGCACAAAGTGGCGGCGTCGCTGCTGGTGACGACGGGTATGTCAGTGGGCGCGGTGATCGGCGGAGTGACAGGCGGCCCGCTCATGCGCGGGTTCGGCTGGCAATCCATTTTTGTCGTGGGCGGTGTGCTGCCGTTTGCCTTGGTGCCGTCATTCTTCAGAATTCTGCCAACCGAGGGGAAGCGGTCCCCGGGCGGTGTCGCGATGCAGTCGTCCAATCCGTTCAAAGTGCTGTTCAAGGACGGGCTCGGCGTCTATACGTGCTTGCTGTGGACGTTCTCCTTCCTGATCTTTACGGATGTCTATGCGCTGCTGTTCTGGCTGCCTACGCTCCTCCCCAGCTTCGGCTTTGCGCCGGATCACGCATCCGTGGGTATGGCGGCCTTTAGTGTCGGTGGACTAAGCGGCAACATCCTGATGACGCTGGCCGTCGCGATGATGACACTTGCCGGCAAGCTCAGATTGAAGTCGGGACTGGCGTTCGGGGGCGTGCTCGTGATCCTGAGCATTGCCGTGCTTAGCCAGGTTGCGGTCGTACCCAGCCTTGCGCTGCTGCTCATCGCGGTGATCGGAGCCGGGCTCGTCAACGGCATTATGGGTCAAACCGCACTCGCGGTTTCTTTCTACCCCGCCGAAATACGCGCGACCGGCGTGGGCTGGGGGCATGCGGTCGGGCGCGTCGGTTCGTTCGTCGGACCAGCGATTGGCGGTGTGCTGCTGTCAATGGGATGGCCCGCGCGCGAGATCGTCGTCACCGCCGTGCTGCCCGCAGCGGCTGCGATTCTCGTGCTCGGCGCGCTCGCGCTGGCAGGCCGCAGAACCGCACAACATTTCGACAATCATGCGGTGGCCGAGCACTAAGCCATCTGCTGCTTCATTCCCTTGCATTTACGTCACGGATAGACCTCGATTATGAAAATCATTGCTTATGCCGAATCCGGCCATACCGCGCTGGGGGTTGTGACCAGCTCGACGCATTTTGTCGCCGTTGCGGACATTGCGCCAGATTTGCCCGCCAGCCTGATTGCGATTCTCGAGCAGGAAGACGGTCTTGCACGACTCCGGAAAGCGGCCCACGGCCGCGAGGGGGATCGCTTGCTCGCCTCTGTCACGCTCAAGCCGTTTCTCGACCGTCCGAATGCAATGTGGGCACTTGCGCTGAACTTCAAGAGTCATATTGCTGAGACGGGTTTGCAGACCTCGTTGGACTTTCCGCATCTGTTTATGCGCACGGCAGCGTCTTATGTGGGCGGAGGAGAGCCCATTGTTGCGCCACCGGAGGCCATTGCCCGTGCCTTCGACTATGAAGGCGAACTGGGCGTCGTCATCGGCAAGCCTGGCCGCTACATCCCGGTCGAGCAAGCCATGGAGCACGTGGCGGGTTATACGTGCCTCAATGAAGGGTCGGTGCGCGAGTATCAGATGCACAATCGCCAGTTCGGACTGGGCAAGAATTTCGAAGCGTCCGGATCCTATGGACCGTGGCTGATGACTGGCGACGAGTTTGGCGACCCGGCGACTCACACGGTAGTGACGCGCGTCAATGGTGTCGTGCGTCAGCGTGCACCGCTGGACGACATGCTGCTGGATGTGGCGAGAGTCATCAGCTATCTCAGCCAGGGCTACCGTCTGCGACCGGGCGATCTCATTGCGATGGGTACGCCCGGCGCGCTGAAACCGCAGCCCGACGATAAGGAAGGCCAGGACCTGAGCCGTCAATATGGACCGTTTCCGACGCCGGGCCTCGTTCACATGCGCCCAGGCGACTGCGTCGAGGTTGAGATCGACGGGCTCGGCGTGCTGCGCAACCCGGTGACTGCCGACACATCCTACGCAGCACCAGCGCGGTAGAAGCACGACGTGGTTGTAGCCGGGCGGGTAACGCCGGAGCGAACCGTCCGGCGTTACGCCCACATTGGGGATTGCCCAGGCGTTACTGGATCGGGGCACTCAGGTTGACGGAGTGTCTGCGAAATTCACTGGGCGGTACACCCATGTGCTGGGCGAAGAACCGGGTGAAATGGCTGTGCTCTTCGAATCCGAGTTCAGCGGCAATGTCGGCAAGTGGTTTGTCGCTTGCGCCCAGCAACCGAATGGCTTGTGACATGCGCACCCAGTCGATGTAGTGCTGGGGCGTCACCCCCATGCAGCGCCGGAATTGCTCGAAGAACCGCGAGCGCGACAGCCCCACCTGAGTCGCCACCAACGCGACCGAGGGATTGGCGACCGGCGCGTGCTTGATGAAATCAAGCGCTTTGCGAATGCGGAAATCGACCGGCCTGCCGGAGGGCGTCATGCCGGCGGTCAGCGTGGGATCGGCAAAGTCGCGGCCGAGCGCGGTGATCAGGTCCTCGAGAATAGACAGGCAGCCGTCGTCCTGCGCCACCAGGTGATTGGTGATGGCGGCTGCGATCCGGTCTACATGGTGACGCACGTCTGGTGTGACGACGACTGCGTGCTGCGGAAAAATGTTCGCGGTACTGCCGTCCGCCAGGTGCAATCGAGTGCGCAACCAGGACGCTTCGATAACGAGCGAAAGAATCAACGACGGGGTTTCGTCGCTGGCGCTCTTGGCATGTTCGAGCCATGGATTCAGGCAGATGGCGCGCTCTGCCGTGAGCATGCAGTCTTCACCTGCAATGCGGAAGTGGCAGTCGCTGCCGCCAAGCTTGAACAGGAACTGATATTGCGAATGCGCGTGTGCAACGAGCGGACGGCTAATGAAGTTCACCGTTGCTCGACCAAAGTCGCCTTGCAGAATCCAGACTGGTTTATCTACGTCATGCGGCACTGTTGTGATACTCAACTTGGCTCCTCGCGGAACAGCGGCATATGTACTGCCGAAGATCCTTCGTACAACAAAAAAACAGACTTATCGGTAAGCAGAAAGATGCGGTGACAAGCATGCAAACCGGGAATTTGGATAGGCTCAACTTAACCAAATGCGAGGAGACACGTCAATGGGTAGAAACGCGCTAGAAAGGGCCGCGGCGCGGCCAGCAGCACGCGCTGCGGTGGTTGCGGGAGTCTTGTTGTGCGCCACTTTTGGCGCACCGGCCGCCGACCTGCAGGAACGTGTCGTAGAACTGACGACACAGCGTTGCGCGGCCTGTCACGGCGTAGACGGCAACAGCACGGTGGGTACCTATCCGCGCCTGGCGGGGCAGTATCCGGAGTATCTGTATAAGCAACTCACGCAATTCAAGGGCGGCCCGGGTGTGCCGCCGTTGCGGCACAGCGCGATCATGCAGGCGATGGTGCAAGACCTGTCACCCGAGGAGATGAAGGCGCTCGCGGCCTACTATGCGGCGAAACAGCCTGCGCCGGGTGCGGCTTCAAACGCGGCACTCGTCGATGCCGGCAAGCTTGTGTATACGCACGGCGGCGCGAATGGCGCGCCGGCCTGCATTTCGTGTCATCGGGCGGCGGGCGGCGGAATCGAGCCTGACTTTCCGCGTATCACCGGCCAGCACGAGGAGTACGTCGAAACCCAACTCCACGCATGGAAGAACGGCTCGCGCGGCGGCAAGGGAAAACTGATGAGCCTGATCGTTCCACTGTTGAGCGATGACGAGATTGCCGCGGTTTCAGCTTATGTGGCAACGCTGAAATGACGAAATTCCGGACGATCCGGCAAGCGGGCGATCCGTTCGGTCAGAGGTCCCATGGGTATCAGCCGTATATTGAGTCACCGGACGCCCGGCCACATAAGGAGACGACATATGCAGTATTTTGAGCGCGAGGGAATCCGCTTCGCATACGAGGAATCGGGGCCGGCCGGCGCACCTGTTGTGGTGTTTAGTCACGGCTTTCTGATGGACCGCGAAATGTTCCAGCTGAACATTGCCGAGCTTCGGCATGCGTTCCGCTGCATCGTTTGGGACCAACGGGGGTTCGGCGCGACTGGACCGACCAGCGAGGCGTTTAGCTACTGGGACTCCGCGAGGGATCTTATCGCGCTACTCGATCATCTGGAGATCGCATCGGCGTCGCTGGTCGGGATGTCTCAAGGTGGCTTCCTGTCCATGCGTGCGGCGCTGCTGGAGCCCGACCGCTTGCGGGCGCTCGCACTGGTATCGACGCGCAGCGATCTCGACTCCGAGGCCGTGCAGCAATCGTTCGAAACGCTCAAGAACGAGTGGTCACGAAATGGTGCCACTCATGTGGCACAGGACTTGTCGACGTTCCTGCTGGGCGCCCAGTATGAAGGGTCGCCGGCGTGGATCGAAAAATGGCTGCAGCTTCCCACCGAATATTTCGACCACGCTGTCAATGCGCTGACGTCGAGGGACGATATCACGCCGCGGCTTCAGGAAATCACTCACGCATCGATTGTCTTTCACGGTAGTGACGATATTGCCATTAGCCCGATGTGTGGTGAATCGCTCGCGGCCGGCCTGCCGAACTGCAAGGGCTTCGTCCTCATCGACAAGGCTGGCCACACACCGAATATGACGCACGCTGAGCTTGTCAACCCGGCGCTGCGGGATTTCCTCATGCGCTACGCGCGGTAACTCGGCTTTGGCGGTCCGGCACGCGGAAGTGCCGGTCTACATTCCAGGGTACTTTTGTGGGCTACTCTGAGCGAGCGAGTGATGCAATCCATGGTGAAAATAAAATAATTAGCATGACGAATTATATGCCAATGAATCTATGGGATTTAGTAAAAACGGAGACTAGGGATGTACAAGAAAATCATCGCTGTTTTAGCCATTTCCATCGCAATGAGCGAAGCTCAGGCGCAATCCAGTGTCACGCTGAGCGGGATCATCGATGGTGGACTCAGTTTCACGAACGGCGTCGGTGCACCCGATAAGAACCAGTGGGCCTACGGTCAGGCGAATCTGATTGTCAGCCGGCTGATCTTTTCGGGGGTGGAGGACCTGGGAGGAGGGGCACAGGCGCTGTTCAGACTCGAGTCAGGTTTTCTGTCCGGTAGTGGAAAAATGACGAACTCGGGCGCGCCCACGTCGCAGGGAAGCTACTTGTTCGATCGTGGCGCGTGGGCGGGACTGAAGAAGGACAACCTCGGCACACTGTCGTTTGGTCGACACTACACCCCGTTTATCGAAGTGCTGTATCACACAGATGCCAGTGGTTTCGAGAATTTCGGCTCAGTGGCAAACACGGTTTTTCAGACCCGTACCGGCTTTAATGGATTCCAATACACATGGGCCAACAACTCGGTCAAATATCAGACGCCAACCGTCTACGGCCTTAGCGGCAGCGTACTGAATAGCTTTGGCGGAACCGCGGGTGATTTCCAGAACGAGCGGGAGGTATCTGCTGCGCTGTACTACACGTTAGGACCTGTATCCCTGAACGCGGGCTATATCGACGGTAATGATCCGACCGGCGTGACCAATGGTACGGTGGCACGGGCGTACACCGTTTTTCTCGCCTATACCGGCGACCGCTTCAAGGCCAGTCTGAATCTTCAGAACTTCAAGGATCCCGCCACCGGAAGCAATCAGTTTTACTATTCGGCAGGCGGACGATACGACATTACTCCGGCGTTCAGGCTTGTTTCGGACTACACATATCTCTCCGACAGAGTGAACAACGAGCGCAATGGCTGCTTCTTCAAGCTTGGCGTTCATTATCTGCTTTCGAAATCTACGGACGTGTACACCGAGGCGGGTTTGTCGAGAAATAACGCGAAAGGTACGCTGGGCATCTCAAGCACGTCGCCAACCAGCCCAGGCGTCAACCAGCGCTCGATCGTTACGGGTGTCATTCACTTCTTCTAGACGGAGTGCAAAGCGGAAATGCCGGGTTGGTCGGCCCGGGCGGTGGACGATGCCTGGTGCTATAGGCGAGCGCGCTGAGCGGTAGGCGCGACATTAAACCAAACTCCGCCACGAGGCCGGCTAGTGCCGCGTTTATATATTGTCCGGAATGCTGCAACGTCTCTGCAAATACAGCGCCCAGAAGTGCCGGGCACAGTCCGGCGGAAGCCTGCTGCACTGTGCTCGGCATGGCGCTGCCTACGCGACTGACGGTGTTTGTCACAGCATGTCCCTTTAGCCGCGGCCGAGGTTGCACTCTTAAAAGTAATGTTGGATGCCAACCGAGACGCCGGTAACAGAACGGCCGGATGCCACGCCTGCGCCCGTGAGCGACGCGACACTATGGGCGCCGGATGCGTGTTGGTAAGTCACCTGCTGGTAGACAGTAGTTCTCTTCGAGAATAGGTAAGAGTTCGAGAAGGTAAAGGTCTTCCAGTTTCCGCCGTCGAGATTTTCCACCCATCCGCCAATTGCGAGGACATCATCGGGCTTGATGGTCCAGTTCGCACCCGCGTCAACTGTGTTGGCGTTGCCCTGGCCAGTCGCCAGTGTGATGCGCGATTGCGTAAACGTGGTGTGCAGAAGCAGATTTTTGAATTGATACGATGCCCCGAGCCCCCAGTTGACGAGCTTATTGGCAACAACGCCTTCGGCCTGAGGAAGTGCGGTGCCGAACAGCGACGGAAGGCCAATAAAGCTGGAGAGTTCCAGAAAACGGTTGTTCTCGTTCGCATACGTGGCGGCTAGACTCAGAGGTCCTCCCTTGTACTGGACAAAGAAAGAGTAATCTCTGCTTTCGCCGAAATTGCCGGCCACATTTCCGAATGCAAATTCTGCCCCCGAGGAGAAGCCGCCAATGGTCGGGCTGACATATTTCACCGCATTGTTGAACTGGTAGAAGTTCGCAACCTCATCCAGGTTGCCCTCGTGAAGCGAGAGAATGTTGCCGAGGACGAACGGCGTTTGATAATTGGACAGAACGTCGTACATGAAGCTGGGTTGGTGACCAAGCGTCAACGTGCCATAGGTATCCGACTGCAGTCCGACATACGACTTTCTGTTGAATAGGGTGCCCGGAACAAGTGCCTGACCATTGTTTAGCAAGTATTCGTTCTGAAGGTCGAAGACGGTGCGTAGCCCACCACCGAGATCCTCAACGCCCTTGATGCCGAAGATGTCAGGTGCGTGCGTGTTTCCCTCCTGGAATAGGGCGTGTCCTCCGACATTGCTAACGTACTGTATTGCGGTGTCCGCAATGCCGTACAAGGTGACGCTGGATTGCGCGTAGGCGGCACTGGTCACGGAAAGTGCCACGATCGCGCTTGCCACCGTACGTCTAAAAATTGCCATGCCCTGTCTCCAATCCGGTTGTGACTCTTCCGAAGAAGTTTTATGAGTAAAAGGAAAGACAAAAAATGTTTGTAGTACTAATGATATGGAACGCTAGAGATTCAGACTTTTGTTCCGGTTGTTCGCTTGTCCCCGATCTCCTCCAGGCTTGCTGGTGTTGCATTCAACAATAATGAATGACATAATGTATGTTGAACACTATAGGGGCCGCCCCTAGAGGTGTCAACATGGGGACCGTCCGTGGAAACCCGCGGCGGCGATTTTTTGTGACTTCCATATGGCCCAAAAATGAACGATGTGACTACGAGGCGTGGCATTCAGTCTGTTGAGATTGCATTCCGAATCCTTTCGTCGTTGCAGACGAGCGTGCGAGCACTGCCTCTCAAGGAGATTGCTGCGTTGTCCGAACTGTCTCCGAGCGCGACAAGTAACTACATGATCAGTCTGGTGCGGACCGGGCTTGTGTCTCCGGACGAAAAGCCGGGGTGCTACAAGCTCGGGCCGGCGTCGCTTGCTTTGGGTATGAGCGCAATCAACCAGCTGGACGGGTTCGATATCGTTCGTCGCGAGGTGATCGCGTTGCGGGAAGCAACCCTGAGTGGCGCAGCCGTAACCGCATGGACCGAAGATGGACCGGTCAGTCTCTTCAAGCAGGAGGGGCAGACGCGCAGTATTCTCGAGCTGAGAACAGGCCTGATTCCGCTGGTCACCACTGCTGCGGGAAAGCTGTTCATTGCTTGCCTTCAACCCGCGCGCACTGACGCTCTCATCAGCCGCGAACTGTCTGCGGGAGAGGAGTGGAGTCCGGCGTCCTTGCGGGAAGAGGCGATCACTGAACTGCGCAACTGTGGCTTCACAACGGTTCATCGTGGGGACATGGGTTACGTGTCTATCGCAGCCCCTATCTGGGACAGAGACGGAGATCTCCGCTTTGCGATCAGTCTCATCGGATCGCCTGCAACACTGAACACGGAGATTGAAGGTAACGCGGTCAAGGCGCTGCTCGATAGCGCGGTTCGGGCTACGGTTGCACTGGGCGGAAAGGTCCCCCTCAAAATCGGCTAGAAACCGGGCTCTGATGTCAGTCTGTCCCGGCTGCGGCAGCTGCCAGCACGATGGAATTGAACGCCTCCGGCGCCTCAAGCTTCGGCATGTGGCCGATTTCCTCGAGCACGCTGAGTGTCGAATGGCGAGCAGCCTCGTGAATGGGCCGAGCATGGTCCTCAACTGGAGCGAGCCGGTCCAGGGTGCCGACAATGACGGAGATCGGCACCTGGATCGAAGCGACGACGGATGGCGTGTGCGTGGAGAAGAGCATGTCCACGGCGTGTTCCCAGCCTGTCGGGGTCACCGCGTCTCTCAGCCGGGATACGAGCGTGCGAACCTGGGCACTAGCGCTCGGAGCGAGCAGAGCGTTGACCACGGCGGCGCGCGCCTCAGGCGATTGCGCCGCTGCGTTTCGCATCAGGGCTTCTCGCGCCGCGTCGCGCTCCGCGCCGGATAGATGCCCTCGTGCGACATTGGGCGCGCTCAATACGAGAGCGCGCGTAGCCAGCGGGTACCGTGCCGCAAACGTTGTGGCGATGACACTACCCCATGAACTGCCTACGACGGTTGCACGCGCTATGCCGAGCGCAGACATCAGGTCCGCGAGCGCGTCTGCATAATCCGTGGCAGCCGGAGCGTTGATGGCAAAGGGACTGCTTTGCCCGTAGCCGGGGGCGTCCCAGGCAATCACTCGATGGTTCTTGCTCAGTGCGGCGAGCTGCGCGCGATATCCCGCCGAGCTCGAACCCATGCCATGCAACAGTACGATGGCAGGCGCGTGTTTGTCGCCGGACGCCCGATAGGCGATGACCCGTTCGTCTCCGAATGTGGGGAGACGCGATTGCACGTGTTCGATCACGGGTAACGAGGATTCAAGGAGTTGGCTATCTGTTTCAGTCATGATTGGACCTTGGCCGATATATCAGTCGCTTTAAGGTAGCTAAATGCCAATTCACGCTTCTCTCAATGCAGCGGAGATTTCATGCGCGGCGGCCTTCAAGGCTTCCGCACAAGGGCCGTCCGGCGCGGCATCGAAATTCTCTGCAGGGCCGATGGCCGTCAGGGCCAGCACGGCCAGTCCGCTGGGGGAAAGAATGGGCACGCTGATGGCGTTGGCGAGCACCCGGTCGTCATAAAACGGCCCGGGGCGCCTCGTTGCGACATGAGAAGTCCTTACGGAGTCGAGTACGCTTGCGAGTGATTTCGCGGTGAGGGGCGCTTCGCCAGACGCTTGTCGGCCGTTGTCACGCAGCTCCGCCGTCACGAATCGATCGACGGCTTCGGGCGGAAGAAACGCCGCGAGAGCCAACCCTGACGCGGAGGATGTCACCGGTAGCACAAGCCCCAGCGGCAGATCGGCGACCACGGGCGTGGTTGCGGCTTGCCACGCGATCACCGTGGGACCGTGATTGCCCCACGCCACCAGCGCGAGTGTCTTGTCCAGTGTGCGTGCGAGCCGCAACATCGCGCGGCTGGCCAGCCGGACAGCATGGGGCTGCGATTTCATCGCACCCTCCGTTCCGACTGGCGCAATGCCGAGGTCGTGCGGGTCGGCGACCAGATACTGTCCACCACCAAATACCAACGGACGTCGTGTGTTCTGGCGAATGCAATCCACCGACCCGACATAAATCACATGGTCTCCGCCTGGATAGCGGGAGACCACTTTGCACTCCAGCCATGCGCTGCAATCGCGCAATAGCGGCAGGCCGTCGACACCAAGGTCATAGTCGATGCCGGAGAATTTGTCCGGCGAACGGGTCGCAAAGTGGTTGGCGAGGGCGTGCTGGTGCTCAGCCAGGATGTTGATGGTGAATCTCCCAGCATCCTTGAACGCCGAATGGCTTCCCGCGGATGTTGCCTGGCTCCATAAAACGAGAGGCGGGTCCAGTGATACTGAGGAAAACGAATTGGCGGTGAGGCCGTGCATTTTTCCCTCGGCATCGAGCGTGGTGATCACGGTGACACCGGTCACGAAGGACCCCAGTACATCTCTCAGCTGACGTTTGTCGAACGTCCTGATTGCAGAACGTTCTTCGTCTAACGAAGTACTTCCGCTCATGACAGAACCTTTTGCGACTCGCTGAACGCCGGCATGACGGACTCGTGAAACAGGCCGATAGACGTCTTTGCCTCGGAGACGGACATGTCCCCGAACATGAACGTTCCGATGAGATAGTTGAAAGCGCCATCGTGCGCCTGCTGCAGCAGCTTCTCACGAACGGTTTCCGGCCGGCCCACTACGGCGAGGCCCGATTCCACGAGCGGCTCAATCGTCGGCGGAAGCTTTTGGTTGACCGGTTGCGTTCCGTGCTTCTTCCAGAGCTTGAAAAAGTTCGGATAGAAGACCGACCATGCGCGCGAGGCAATTTCCATGGCCTCCTGGTCCGTTTCCGCAACAACGATATAGCGATTCACGCCGATGAGCGGCTCAGTGGTGGCTGGATGCCGTTTTGCGAATTCTTCGCGATATCGATCGGTGATTGCTCTAACTCGCTGTACCGGGCCGCCGCACACGATGTTCATTTTCTCTTGCGCGGGCCATACCGTTGACTCGGGCGACGCCAGCGCGTACCAGGTCGGAGGCGGCGTCTGCAGCGGCTTGAGCTCGATCGGCATGTCGTTGAATTGCCAGAACGTCCCCTGATAGTTGAGGGTTTTCGAGCTCAAATACCGCTTGATGATTTCATACGACTCGACGTATCTGGCCTGAGCCGTGGACGGATCGATACCGAGCGCCTCGATTTCGTGGGGCGACGCGCCTCGGCCCACGCCATACTCCAGACGGCCGCCGCTCAGATTGTCGAGCATGCAGATTTCTTCAGCAAGACGCACGGGGTGGTGGATCGGGAGAATGTAGACCAGCGGCGACAAGCGCAGTTGTTTGGTGCGCTGCGCGGCAGCGGCAAGAAACACGCTTTGCGACGGGCAAGCGCTCAGCGTGGTCGCATGGTGTTCCGACATGTGATAGCAATGGAAGCCGAGCCTGTCGTAAAGCTCGATGATCTGCATTCTATCTTCGTACTGCTTATGAATAGGCAGGCCATTGCGATCATTTTGGTCAAATATACCGAATTTCATCGACTTTCCAGTAAGGTGCGAAATGAGTGAGCTTCTGACTTAGCGAGCCGAAGATTTGCTGAATACCTGGAAGATGTTCTTTTCCGGATCCTTGTATGTGGCGACAACGCCGTGCGTGCCCATGTCTCGCTGCGCGAGGAGCTGGCCGCCTGCGGACACGATTTTCTGCCGGACCTCGTCCCGAGCTTCCCCGGCAACCTGGAAGACGGGGACGGCCCCGACGGCTCCTTGTGCCGCTTCCTCTGCCGAGCTCAGTGCAAATGCGCTACGCTGCAGGCGGAATTGAGTCCACTTGTTGTCGTCGCGGAACTGGACGGGCATCCCCAGCGCCGATGCATAGAAATCTTCCAACCTGGCCATATCCTTCGCGACGAAATAGACGGTCTGTATGTCAACTTCTGCCATGTCAGCACTCCGTTGAGTTGTGGCAATGCAATTGGTTTGGGGTCCTAAACGCGAGGTATCACGCTGTGTGTTGTTCGTTCAGTCCAAGCTCGTCGCTCATGATCTTGCGGATCAGGTACTTCTGGATTTTTCCCGTCACGGTGGTCGGAAACGAGTCGACAAAGCGGATGTATTTGGGGACTTTGTAATGGGCTATTCGGCCCTTGCAATAGTCGCGGACTGCAGCGTCATCCAGAGCCGTTCCCTCCCTGGCGACGATCCATGCGCAAAGTTCTTCGCCGAAATGCTTGTCCGGCACACCGACCACCTGTACGTCGAGAACCCCCGGGCAGGTGTACAGAAACTCTTCGATCTCACGCGGATAGAGGTTTTCACCGCCGCGAATGACCATATCCTTGATGCGCCCGACGATATTGATGTAGCCGTCCGAACCCATCGTGGCGAGATCGCCCGAGTGCATCCAGCCTTCCGCGTCGATTGCGTCGCGCGTCCGGTCAGGCTGTTTCCAGTAGCCGAGCATGACCGAGTAGCCGCGGGTACAGAGTTCACCGGGCTGACCACGCTCTACGGTCTGGCCGCTCAGCGGGTCGACAATCTTGATCTCGAGGTGAGGCAACACCTGACCGACCGTGGATACCCGCTTCTCGACCGGGGTGTCCGTCACGCTTTGACAGCTTACCGGACTCGTTTCCGTCATGCCGTAAGCGATCGTGATCTCGGACAGATGCATTTCGCCGACAACCCGCTTCATGATCTCGATCGGGCAAGGCGAACCGGCCATGATGCCGGTGCGCAGGCTGCTCATATTGAACTCCGCAAAGCGCGGGTGATTGAGTGCAGCGATGAACATGGTTGGCACCCCGTATAGCGCCGTGCATTTTTCCGCCTGTACGGTTTCCAGAACGGCTTCGGCATCAAAGCGCTCCGCGGGGTAGACAATTGTCGAACCGTGGGTCAGGCAGGCCAGATTGCCCATCACCATGCCGAAGCAGTGGTACATCGGGACCGGGACGCATACGCGATCCACGTGGGTGAGCTTCATGCACTCGCCCACGAAGAAACCGTTGTTGAGGATGTTGCGATGACTCAGCGTAGCGGCCTTGGGAAGCCCGGTCGTCCCACTGGTGAACTGGATGTTGACGGCGTCGTCAGGGCGCACGGTACGGCGTGCGTCCTGAAGCGATGCACTGTCTGCAGCGCCAAAGCGCAGCAACTCGGAGAAGCGTTGCGCGCCAGCTTCGTCCGGGCAGTCGGCCTCATCTATCCACCAGATCGCCTGGAGGGTCGGCAGGCGGGTCTTTCCCAGCTCCCGCAACATGTTCAGATACTCGCTCGACTTGTATCGGACCATTGTCACGATGGCCTTGCACTCTACCAGGTTGAGTGCATGCTCCAGCTCCGAGGTCCGATAAGCCGGGTTGATGTTGACGAGTATCAAGCCGGCCTTTGCAGTAGCTAACTGCGACAGCAGCCAGGCAATGTTCGTGTGGGACCAGATTCCGATCCGGTCGCCCGGCTTGAGCCCTGAGTCGAGCAACGCAGCCGCGAGCCGGTCCGACTTTTCGCGAAGTTCGTTGTAGCTTAGCCGGACGCCTTCATGGCGGCTGACTACCGCGACGTGGTCGCCCATTTTGCTGGCGACTTCGTCGAATGCATCGCCAATGGTTTTGTCGATCAGCTCTGGGGAACGTGTTCCGCGTTCATGGGAAAGCGTCTTCATCAATATCTTCCGTGCAATGGGCTTGCCTGTGGGCTCACTTGCCGAGAAAAACGACCGGAGCCGGTTCCTCGCCGCGAATGACGGCTTCTGCACGGGCCGTTCGACCTTTCCTGGCGTCTTCCGTAGTGTGCAGCCCCATGGTGAGGTCGAGGATCAGCGCGTCGGCGCCGGCCACGCCTCCGCTCGACCATGCCTTGAGGAGGGCGCGAATGGCGCCATACGAGCGCGTAGGGCCGCTGGCAAGCTTGATGGCGAGATCTTCAGCGACCTTTTCGACCTGGTCTTCGCTGACGACGAAGGCGGCAACACCGAGTTGGCCGGCGGTCGTGCCGGACATGGGCTCGCTTAGCATCACGTAACGTGCTGCATACGCACGCCCTGCTTTTTCCGCGAGACGCTGCACGCCGCCCGCGACGGGCGCCGTGCCAACGGAGGCTTCAATGCACCGGAAGGTGGCGTTCTCCGCTGCGACGATGAAGTCGCAAGCGAGTGCCAGCTCGAATGCGCCACCGAACGCCGCGCCGCGCACCGCGGTAATCGTCGGGATCTGGAGGGCTTCGATTGAGCGATAGGTGTAGTGCATCTGCGATATGAATGTCCGCCAATCATCGAGACCTTTGTCGATGAAATCGAGGATGTCGCCGCCGCGGCTGAAATTAGGGCCCTCCGCACGGATCAGGAGCGAGCGGATATCGGCACTGCTGGCTTCCCGGACGGCCGTCTCGAGGCTGTCAGCGAAATCAGCCGCGATGAGATTCGCGGGAGGATTGGCCAATACGATGTGGCCTACGTTCTGACGACGTTCAAAGTAGATGCTTTTCATTGAAAGGAATCCTTAATAAATGATGGCGATCCTGAAAGCCTTGATGTCTCCTGCCAGGCTCTTGCGTCTGCATTCAACAATAATGAATGCGTACAGCATAGTTGTATATTAGGATGTCGGCAGCGGCGTGTCAACCAGTTTGCCGCGGCCAGGAAATACCCTGAAAACGATCAAGGCGGTCCCAACGTGGCGAATGAATTCCTGGGCTGTGCCGACGGATGAGGCGCCTGCCTACGGTTGCGGACCGGAAGGGTTCATCGAGTTCGTGACAGGCCCAGCAAAGCGTCTGGGATGGGCGGACAGCGACATGCTTCATGAGCACGGGATTGAAATTCCGCGCTCATGGGCACAGGGGGAGTGGTAAGTGTGTGACGCGCGTCGTGGCGAGGACGCGTGAGCACCGCGACCTTTACCTTACGGACGAGAAGAAGGTACCGAACGATCGGTATATGCCCTGCTGTTCGAGGTCGCTGAGTCAGGCGCCAGGTGTTTGCTGCGGGACCTTTGATCCGCCGGCAGTGTGATGTGATTAACGACTGTCGCGGGATGGCCGACGCGTCGCTTTGGCTCGAGGCTTCGAGTCAATGCTTTCGGTGTCTTCGATTGCCGGGACGTTCAATTCTTCTATCAGGGCCAAGGTACGCAAACAGAACTCTGTACCACTGGACCGCTCGGCTTCCGTAAAGTGCGTCATCGCAGGTGCGATCGAAGACTCTTCAGCAAGCTTCACAATGGCCTTTTCGACCACGTCGAGGCCCTTCCTCGTCAGAAGAACGATCGAGCCGCCGCCGTGACTGGGATCGGACTGGCGTTCGACCATGCCAAGGCTAGCAAGCCGATCGATCTTTTTGGTGATTGCGCCCGAAGTAACGAGTAGAGAGCGATACAGATCGGTCGGTCGCTTTGCATACGGGTGGCCGCTGCGACGCAGCGCCAACAGGACGCGCATGTCCGATCCGCTGATGCCCCAAAGTTCCTGGCACATCTTGTCAAACGCGAGTTCGACGAGCGTACCGAGTCGCATAAAATAGATTGCCAGCAAGAAGTTCGACAGATCCAGACTGCTGTATTCGCGCTGCCATTGCAGGTTGATGAATTCGACGAGGCTGCTACCCGGAGTAGGTGTCTTCGCTGCAGCTTCGGCGTGGCGAGCCTCGGCCCGGTTCGATACGGTCTTCTTGCGGCTTCGGGCGGACGTGGCTTGCTTGGTGGCGGCTGGGCTCATCTTTGCGGCTTCCTGGGAAGATCGTACAGTCGCGACCGATTGTAACTCAGCGACAGAAATCGTCCGCGGTGACGAGGGGATCCGTTCTTGAGATGAAGGCATTCCGGTCTCACGGTGTCGGCGTTGCCGAAGGGGCGAAGCTTACGTGAGGAATGGCGGCGAGGACGTGAGTGCCACCATCGACAGCGACGATTTCGCCCGTCATATGGGCGCTTAGGTCCGAGACCAGAAATAAGAGGTGGCCAGCAATCTCTGCCGGCGTGGCCGCTCGTCCGATTGGAATGGCTTCGCCGATGGCGGCCCAGGTTGCTGCGTCCAGGCGCTGGTTCAGGCGAGGCGTGCGGACAAAGCCCGGCGCCACGGCATTGATACGCACGTTGTCCTGAGCGTATTCGGCCGCTGCGCAGCGTACGAGGTGGTGCAATGCCGCCTTTGACGAAGCGTAGGCCACCTCGTTTGGCACTGCCCGATCTCCGGCTAGTGAGCCAACAAACGCCATAGTCCCACCGCCATCTGCCTTCATCACTTCGCCGCCTATCTGGATTGCCAGATAGGCGTGGCGCAACACAATGTCGAATTGCCTCGCCCAGGAGGCGTCATCTACCGCGGCAAGCGGCTTGATTCCTGCCACGCCGATAATGTCGACAATTCCATGCGCGCGGCCGAACTCGTGGCGTGCCTTGCCGAACACACGCTCCATGTCTGGGCGTGATGCCGCATCTGCCGCGCAAGGGATGCCGCCTGCCTGGTCAGCTATGTCGCGAGCAAGCCTTTCGTCCTGGTCCACGCACAGGACTCGTGCCCCGGCCTGAGCAAGTGCGTGGACGGTCTGCGCGCCAATGCCCTGGCCGGCACCGAGTACCACGAAGCCTCGACCATCGAGTCGCAGGAGCGATAAGTAGTCCGGAACGTTGCTGTTAGTGCTATCGGCGGGCATGCGTACCTCCTAGGCTTCGACGGTTTGGCGATGGGACGGTAGCAGGTCTTGCCATGCCGCTCCGTCTTCGAGTTGCGCGTCACAGGCGCTCACACCGCGCAGATCGAGCCCGAGCGCAGCAGGCTGCTTGTTTTCCATCACGCGTTTAACAGACTCCATCAGCACGCGGCGAACGCGCACGACAGCCTGGTCGGCAGGCACAAGATGCTCGCGGGATCGGTCATAAAGCGGTCCCTGGGAAAGCCCGATCGTTGCGTCTTCCACCTCGACCCCGCGTAAGCCGGTCCAATTCTCTTTCATCAGCTCGCGGTTCTGGCCGAATACGTCCGCCCAGCTAGCCGTGAAGGCGCAGTTTTTGCGGTCGTAGTAGCGAGGATCATTCAGTCCCAGCAGTTCAATGATTTTCTCTTCTGTTATGGCGGTCTCTCCGTGGACGACGATATAGGTACTCGTGTGCGTGTCATCCTCGGGAACCTCGAGGACGGTGAACAGGAACGCCGGGGCTGGGATGATTCGGCCATACGGCACGATGAACGGTACGACACGTGCGTTGCGCACGCCCGGCTGTTGGGTCTTACGTAGTGCGACGTACTGGAATCCGAACGAGGTTTCTTCGATTTTCAGTGCCGGCTCCAGGTCATTGGAGGCGAGTGCCGCAGGGTTGACCACGTCCGGATTGGGTGTGAAATCGTTGTCTTTCCAGCCAGGCCGTGCCATGTTGGTATGCAGTACGCCTACGTGCGAGCTGTCCTCCCCGCCCTCCACCAACTGCAGGTAGTTGCAGGCAACATTGATACGCAGGACTACTCGGTGGCTGGGTGCTGCGTCCATGAATGCGTAGCGCGAAAACGCCGGAAGGAGGTCGGGCGGGCCCACATAGGCCCAAACGATGCCGCCTGCTTCCCGCACAGGAAACGCCGGCGCCTTCATACGTGTTGCGTACTTGGGGTCTGCGTTGTTGGGTGTCTCGAGTACGGAACCTGACGCACTGAATTTCCACCCGTGGTAGAGGCAGCGGATTCCGCCTTCCTCGACTCTTCCGAGCGCTAGCGACGCCCCCCGGTGCATACAAAGTTCTTCGAGGAATCCTACCTGACCTGCCGTGTCGCGAAACGCAACGTAGTTTTCGCCGAGCAGACGCACGCGTAGGGGGGCGCAGTCGGGCTGTGGTAGCTGCGCGGACGTGCAAACGGGGTGCCAGAAACGTCGCATCAGAGTGCCTCCCGGCGTACCGGGGCCGACGCGGCAAAGGACGTCGTTATCTTCGCGGCTCAACATATTCGAACTCCTATCGTAGCTGTGTTATTCACTGCGCTCGACGCGCGCTGCTGCAGATGAAAGGATCCGGTGATGGGGCACCAGGATGCGCCAGTCGTCTTCAAGGCCGATTTCACCGGACACACCGATCGCACTGCCGGCGTCCGCTCGCAGTGCGGCTATCTCCTTCTGGTCGCGGGCGGCTCGGGCGTAGGTGAGCAGGCAGCGTTGAAGGCGACTGATAGCGATGTCCGCTGTTGACAGCAGCTCCTGCGAGCGGTCGCGGATTGCGCCGCTCGATACGCTGCAGGCCGCGTCCTCTTGCGTGATGCTGTCGAAGCCGGTGAAGTGACCGCTTCGCTGCCGAGGCCGGTCCTGGCGATAGCCGTTCGCGACAGACATCGCTGAGGGGGAGTCGCAGGTGTCGGCCGTCATTCCGTATTTGCGAAGCGTTGGGTCGTCCAACCCAACAAATGTAAGCTGCTCGCTGCGCAAAGGTTCCACGCCAATGCGCTTTTCGGCATCCCACCAGACGTGATAAAGGTTGCAGCGCTCGTCGTTGACAGGCACGATCGCAAGCCAGACATCCCCGTTCGCGTTGGCGATGAAGCAAGGGGCGATGAACGACGTGACTCGCGCGATACGCTTTCCGTCGGTCTGACGAATTGCCACGTAATGGAAACCAAAGTCGGTCTCGTCCGCCTCGATCCTGGGGGCGGCGTCGAATTGCATGTGAGACGTCTTTTTCGCGTAGTCGAGGTCCGAGTCGTTAGTCCTCGCCAGCGCAGAACTATGGAGCACCGTCAGGTGTGATGAGTCGACGAGACCCTCCATGACCTGAACATAGTTGGCGTTGACAACCGCGCAGGCATTGATGCGGTGGAGCTCCGGCTGGTCCATGAATGCCCAGTGTGGGAGCGGCGGCTCTTCACCTTGCGGCCCCAGGTAACCCCAGAGGATACCGCCTGCTTCCCGCACGAGATAGGTTCGCCCCTTGATGCGCTGTTTGAATCTTGGATCCTCGACGTTGGGCGTCTCCAGCACAGTTCCGTCCACCGCAAACTTCCAGCCGTGGTAAATGCAGCGCAAGCCGTCGCCCTCGGCGCGTGCCAATTGCATTGAAGCGCCCCGATGCAGACAGCCCTCCGCATAGAGACCCGGACGCCCCTGTTGATCACGCCACACCACAAACCGCTCGCCCAGCAGCTCAATCGTCTTCGGTTCACCATTCGGCGCCGGCATGCCCGACGATTGAATCACCGGGATCCAAAAGCGACGCATCGCGTTGCCCATCGCGGTACCAGCGTTGGTACGGCACATCAATTCGTTATCCTGCCTGGTCAACATGTCGATTCCCTCGGATCAGTTCTGGGTAGAGAGTGAGTGCCGCCCTCAAAGATCGAGGACCAGCCTTGAGGTCTTTGCGCGCGAACAGCACGGCATGAAGCAATCGTTGCGGGTCTGCTCTTCATCGGTTAGGTAGAGGTCGCGATGATCTGGCAGGCCAGCCAGTACATCAGTCCTGCAGGTGCCGCACACCCCCTGCTCGCAGGAGAGCGGAAGACTGAACCCGGCATCGAGCAATGCATGCGCCGCGCTTTGGTCTGCGGCGACCACAATGACTTCGCCACTGCGGTGGATCTCAATCTCAAATGGTCCGTCCCCGGCGGTTTCGATCGGTGCTGCACCGAAATACTCGCGATGCAGGTGTCCTTCGTCCCACCCCAGTTCCCGCGCAGTCTGCAGGATGTGACTCAGGAAGCCGTTGGGGCCGCACACATAGAGATGTTTATCGGAGGACGGCGCGCCAATTGCTGAACGGGCATCGAGTTGCTGCTCAGGGACACCGTCGTCCGCATGCACATGTACTTGCGACTCTTCCCCGAAGTGGGCGGTCTGCAGGCGCTCGACGAAGGCCATGCGCGATAGCGAGCGGCCGCAATAGTGCAACTCGAAAGCGCTTCCCGCACGGGCCAACTGTTGCGCCATGCAAAGGATGGGCGTGATGCCAATACCACCTGCGAACAGGATCGACTGGTCACTTTGACCGCTGTGCAGCGCAAAGTGGTTGCGAGGGGTGCTTATGGTGAGTACGTCGCCGGCGTGCACGCTATCAACGAGCTTCACAGATCCCCCACGGGACTGGGGATCGCGCAGCACACCAATTCTGTACGACGATTGCAGACCGGCTGGATCGTACAGGGAGTACTGACGCACCAGATCGCCGGGCACGTGCACGTCGATATGTGCGCCCGCTTCGAACGTAGGTAGCTCGTCACCCGACAACGGCACAAGCTCGAAGCCGGCGATGTCATCGGCCAACCATGTCTTGGCTGCGATTTGGACCTGCAGCAATGCGTTCGTTGATATCGGATTGTTTTCCATGGCATAGGGGGTAATGAGAGAACGATCAAGCGGCAATTTGACGACGCCAAATGACCACGGGGGCGGCGCCAAGCTGCCGTTGAATTAACCAACGCGCGAGTCCTTGGTCCATCACGCGTACGTGCTCGGCGAACCAATCCGCCAATGCACGCGCAAAAGAGCGAACGACTTCGGTTTGTCCCTGTGTCAACAGGGCGCGTACCTCGTCGAGTGATCGGAGCACGGCTGCGTGCTCGTCGATATGGCAACCCGCAGACTCGTATGCCGTTTCGCGCATCGCGGCGTCCTCTTCGCTGAAGTGGCGATATGCATGGTCAGCAAAGGCTTCGAGCGCGTTTGCGAGGTGGTGGTCTTCCGTGGTCAGCAGCGTCTGTACGCATTTCACAAACTCATGGTGCGTCTCATCCATGGTCTGATGACCAAGCGCGTAGTCATCGCGCCAGGTGAAGCTATGCGAAAGGCTAACTTGATCTTTTGTCTCATCCATCGTTCACCCGAACCGTGAAATTTGCGACCGTGCCGTACCGGAAAAGGGAGATGCCCGGCGGCCATATAGGGTTGTCATCTTTCAACGTGCTCCTGGCTAGTCACACATGTGAATAAAAACATCTTCCATGGAAGATAATATCGGGCGATAGAGTTGTCGAGGTAGGGCAAACGCGGATAGCGATGGGTTGGCATTCGTCGACACGCTATCCAGGGTAACTACCGGTGGCAAATCAGGTTGACGTCCGCGGCGGGTGAAATGTATCTTCCATGGAAGATGATTTAAAACGCGTACTCCGTGACCCATTGAACGCGACTTGGCGGATCTCTCACGGAAAGTCGTGGTCGTTGAATGTGCGGTGTTTTTTCTTTAAGTGTTCACCAAATACTTTGGAATGCGAAATGTAATAGAAGGTTGTCTGAAAATACGTCAAAGCCGAGCTATCGGAGGAGATTGCAGATGGTTGAGAAAAGGCGCTTCGCCCCCCGGAAAATGTTGCCTGGGGTCATCACGATGCTATTCGTAAGCTCAGCACACTCGCAGAGTGGTGTGACGTTGTACGGCATAGTCGACGCGGGTTTGCTATATACCAGTAAAACCTTGAATAGCGCGAATGGACAGAATTCTGGCAAGCAATTCTCTCTTATCGATTCCGGATTCACGCCGTCGAATTTTGGCTTGAAGGGCGTCGAGGACCTCGGGGGCGGACTGAAGGCAGAGTTCAGGCTCGAGAGCGGTATTAGCGTCGCCAACGGGGGCGTGGGCATTTCAAACGGGAACCTGTTTGGTCGCCAGGCGTGGGTTGGCATCAAGAGCGACAATTTGGGCGAAGTTAAGGCAGGTCTGCAGTTTTCACCTTTCTTTTTCGCGTTGACCAGACTTGATCCACGCGGTACTGCAACCTTCGCGAGCGGTGCCCTTCCTTACGTTGATGCCGTGTCCGCGACAGGCGTATTCGCGTCTAACGCGGTGTCCTATACAAGTCCGGTCATTGGCGGGTTTCAGGGCAGTGTGCTTTATGCGCTCGGTGGCGAGGCCGGCGATTTTGCAGCCGGACGGCAGTATTCTGCGGACCTGAAATACGACAACGGAAGCCTGTTGGTTGAAGCCGCTTTCTACAACGGAAACCCAGGTGGAAACGGACAGACACCGATACCCACCACTATCGAATTCTTTGGTCGCACGCTGGGCGTTTCCTATAAGTTTTCCTCATTGACGGTCAAGGCATCTTTCTCCAGCTACAAGGTGGCAGGGTCGTTCAGTAACGATGTGTATGGTGGGGGATTTGACTACTACGTGTTGCCGTCGCTAGATGTTAACAGTGGAGTTTGGTTCACAACAGACCGGAACAACACGTCGAATCACTCAATTCTGGGCGCGGTTGGGATAGAGTATTTCCTGTCGAAAAGAACGTCGCTGTACGGGCAGGTAGGCGTGGTGAATAATCACGGCGCGATGAATACCGGTTTGTCAATTGATGGCGCGCTGTTCGGGGTCGCTGGAACCACTGTAGGCACGGTGGTGGGGATCAGGCATCTGTTTTAGCCGGAGGCAAGACCAAAGCACCTTTGTTTGCTCACGGCGCGATTCATGGGATCGCGCCGTTTAAGACCGCCCCCGTGGCATTGAAAGCGGATGTCGCTTTATCAACGGGGGGCTTTCGGCGGTCAGGCAATGTGAACTTTTGAGGGCGAAGAGGAAGGGACACTCACCTCGCCGCCGACCTTCGTCTGCCCACTTCCAGCAATGGCCATGGCGGTCAGATATCCGAACGTCAACGCGGGTCCGAGGGTAATGCCGGCACCAATGTAGTGTCCGCCCACCGGCGAGTTCATATCGTTGCCGCAGGCGTAGAGTCCAGAAATTGGTCGGTTTTCGTGATCAAGAACTTCGCCGCGACTTCCGGTCACGAGACCGCGGCTGGTACCGAAATCGCCCGGCATCAGCTTGACAGCGTAAAACGGCCCCCGCTCGATGGGCCCAAGGCAGGGGTTGGGTGAGTGTGTCGGGTCGCCCTTGTAAATGTTGTACGCGGACGATCCCTTGCCGAAATCCGCGTCCACGCCGGTGACTGCAAACTGGTTGTTGCGCGCGACGCTGCGTTCCAGTCCGCTCGGGTCGACGCCGATCTTGCCGGCAAGTTCAGCCAGCGTTCGGCCGCTGAAGAGGTATCCCGCCTTCTCATAGCGCCGCAGCGACAGACTGCCGGGAAGGATGACACCAATGCCGTACTTTTTGACCGCCGCCGCGTCGGCGATGAGATAGGCGGGGATGGCGCCGGCATCGAACATTCCGAGCGTGAACGCGTGGTACGAGGCCGCCTCGTTGGTGAAGCGGTTGCCGTCCTTGCCCACTGCAATGAACCCGGGCTTGGGACGGTCAAGCATGAAGTGCCCCCACAACACCTTGTCGCCCGTCTCGCTCGAAAGCACTGAGGTAGGCACATAGAACCCCGTGTCCTCGGCGTTGTGGTCAAGCCGCCCTCCGGCCGATACACCGAGACGAATCCCCTCGCCAACATTGTCAGGCAGTCCGAGCGTCAGCTCGACTGTGGGCTTGCGTGAGTTTTCCTGGCGCATTTCCCGGCTGCCGGGATACCCGCCAGTCGCAATGACCACGCCTCGACGAGCGCGGACGCGAATGGTGCGGCTGTCCCGAACCACTTCTGCGCCTATGACGGTACCGTCATCGACGATTAGCCTGGTGGCCGACGACCTCAGCCAGATTTCGATTTGCCGATCGAGGATGGTTTTGTACAGGCGAGCAATGAGAGCGTTTCCGCCCACGAGCCGGGTGCCACGGTGATAGCTCAGCCGATCCACGCCATAGCGCAAAAAGCGTTTCATTACGTGGACGAACGACCGGGCTGATTTCGTGAAGGAGAGGAAATGGAGCAAGTCGACAAGGTCAAGCATCATTCCACCGAACGGTGCAAACGCCGGCAGCGGAGCACGTAAAGTCTTGAAGTGCGGGCCGAGCTTGCGAGCGTCGAATTCCAGCGGAGCATGAGCGCGACCGAACATGCCTCCCTCCAACTCGGGGTGATAGTCCGGGTAATCGACCGCCACGACCTCCAGCTCGGAGTTGCGCAACATATAGTTGAGGGCTTCTCGGCCTTCGCGGATGTAGGCTTCCTGCAGTGAGGCGTCGACACTCGTACCAACGGTCCCGGCAAAGTATTTCCGCGCCTTGTCAAAGGAATCTTTGAAGCCAGCGGCCTGCATGGGCGCACTGTCGACGAACCACATCATGCCCACCGACCACGCGGAAGTGCCGCCGACCTGGTCGGTCTTCTCGAGAACGAGCGGTACGAGCCCCTCGTTCTTCGACACGATCGCCGCGGTCATGCCAGCGGCGCCTGCACCCATGATGATGACGTCGACCTCGCGGTCCCAGTTCTCCGTCGCTGCGGTGCTCATGGCGTTTGTCCTGTGTTTAAGCGTTGCTGACAGATCTATCCGAAAATCGGTGTGCACGCACGGCCTGGCAAGCGGTCGCACCACACTAGCTTAGTACTCGTCGTGCTCCAGTCAAATCGTTCGACATAGCATCATACGCATCGTAATCGATTTATATCGAATGATGCGTTTCGGGGTGAACGATGTCAAGAATTCCAGGGAATCCCCTGGCAAATCTGCCTGGTTTCTCTTGCTGCAACTGCACATGAGTCCCGCCGGAGGGTTGCCAGATTTTCTTGACATAGATTCTTCCATGAAGGATCATTCGATATAAATCTATATTGCAGATTGAAGGTCGACAGAGGAGGAACAATGAGCAAGCTTCAGTTGTCCATCGCCGTAGGCAACTACGACCGGATCAGGCCGTTGGTCGACGGTGAGGTTCAAATCGAGGGTGTGGATCCGGTCTTCATGCTGCAGGATCCCGAGGAGATCTTCTTTCGCGCTTTCAGGCACGCGGACTTTGATATCTGCGAACTCTCACTCAGCAGCTACTCAGTGAAGACGGCTGCAGGGACCTCACCCTACGTCGCGGTGCCGGTCTTTCCGTCGAGAGCCTTTCGACACACGTCGATTTATGTGCGCGCGGATAGGGGCATCAACAGCCCGGAAGATCTGAAGGGCAAGCGCATCGGGGTGCCGGAATATCAGCTAACGGCAAACGTCTGGGTACGTCTTCTTCTCGAGGAGGAGTACGGTGTAAAGCCTTCGGATGTGACGTGGGTGCGCGGTGGATATGAAGATCCGACAAGGGTCGAGAAAATCACGCTGAACTTGCCTGCGGATGTGAAGCTGGAGAACGCGCCCGAAGGCAAGACGATCTCGAACCTGCTGGCGGACGGTGAAATCGATGCCGTCATTGGACCGCGAGCGCCTTCATGCTTTGACCGTGGGCATCCTCAGGTCAAGTATTTATTCGACGATCCGCACAAGGCCGCAGCGGACTGGTACACGCGTACGAAGCTGTTTCCGATCATGCACACGCTTGGCGTCAGGAGGACGCTGGCAGAGAGCCATCCCTGGCTACCGGGTGCGTTGCTCAAGGCATTTGAGAAGTCTAAAGCCCTCGCATTGACACGTTTGAGCGATACGGCGGCCACGAAAGTGACCCTGCCGTTCGTCGAAGACCAACTGCGTGCCGCTCGCAAACTGATGGGAACGGACTTCTGGTCATACGGCTTTTCGGCCAATGAGCATGCCATTGAGCGCTTTCTCGCGCGTCACTATGCAGAAGGGCTGTCAAGCCGACGGCTTGAACCGCGCGAGCTGTTCCATCCGGCAAGCCTTGAGAGCTTTGCGATCTGAAGGAGTGCCGCAAGGATATACGGCGGCAAATGGAGCCCTTAAGCGGGCTGCTGGCCGAAAGTACGGCCCACGGCCTGCTCTTGATTCACCCGTGGAGGATCAAATGCGATACGCGGGTGCGCCCTGTGGGGCACGAGACGCGCCACCATCGATAACGATTTCCGCCGCCTGCATGGCACTTGAATGGTCCGAAGCGAGGAAAAGCGCGGCTTGAGCCACCTCCTCGGCATCATTGAGACGGCCAATCGGAATACTTCTGATCAGGCTTTTCTCTTGCTCGCGGCATATGCCCCGAATCCCGCAATTCCCATTGTTGCTACAACGGATCCGATCAGGATAACTGATGATCCAGTGCGTAAATATGGCAGCGCCGCCTGCACCGTATAGAAGCTCCCCGCGACGTTGATCCTCAGTATGCGTTCGAAGAGCTCACTGGATGCGCCTTCCAAAGGCGTGGGAGATACAACGCCGGCACTTGCGAACAGAACATCGATACGACCGAACTGGCGCCCAACTTCTGCGAAGGCGGCGCCAAGGGCTTTGGTATCCGTGACATCAGCCTCAATCGTCACAACCTTGGCGCCCAGCTGACTGCGAGCGATGCCAAGCGTTTCCGGATTGTTGCTCATGAGGACGACATCTGCGCCCGCTTCGAGAAACAGTCGCGCCGAAGCGAATCCGATTCCACTGTCTCCACCAGTGATAACCGCCACCTTGTCTTTCAGCTCCATGTGTGTGTTCCCTTCGAGTGTCAGAATGTGGACAGGACATCAACACAACAGCGTGCCAAGATTGACGCTCCCGATGCGCTCTCTTGTGGCGATGATTTTTTCATTGCCGTCTTTGCGGACCCGCAGTTCGATTGTCGAGGTTTGCTCAGTCAAACCCGAGAACCGGAAATCCCCGAAATGGTCCGTCGTTGTCGTGCGTTCATCCCCGCCGGCGGAGTCGTGCAGCACAACTTCAACACCCTCCAGGTTTTGCAGGCGACCGTCGCCAGTGGCTTCGCAGACGTTACCTGCTACCAGATGGCTTAGCGCGTCATCCAGATTGCGGTAGAAGACACGAGGCCTTGTGCCAAACTCCGGGTGAATGACGGCCAGGTGTTCCGTCCTTACCATTTCTTGCAGTTCACTGTCCGGCACATTTAGCGCACGTAGCGCCTTGGTCGGGCATGCTTGTGCGCAACGCGGTTCTTTCCATCCGGCGTCAAGCAGGTGCGCGTCAAAATTCCAGTTCTGCGGCACCTGTTCCTGTTCGTTCCATTCAATCATGCCGTAGGGGCACGTCTTTACCAGATCCCGTCTGCCGCGTGACTTCTCGGGGTCAATGACCACGACGCCGTCGGGGCGTTTATAGATTGCCCCATCGGCCGCTGCCTTAACGCATGGAGCGTTGTCGCAGTGATTGCACATCTTCGGAATATAAGTCACGTCCACCAGCGACCCCTCTCCTCGGACGTGGCGTTCGACACGAATCGTTTCGAGCCCCTCCGGAGGATGCGGTGCGGAATAGCCGGGGAACGCGTTTCCGGTGTACTCGTCTTTTGTCGAGAGCACGCAGTTTCTGCAGTTGATGCAGAGGGAAACGTCCACTACCAGCGCCCAGCTGTTCATGCTGCCTTCTCCAGTGTTGTGTCCCATTTCTCTACCTCCACCCAGCAACTATTGGGAATAATCCCGTCTGCGGTCGTGCTCATCTTTCGCCCTGGCGTCAGCAGGTTGAGACAACCGCCGCGATCAACCGTACCTACCGAGGTCTGGATCAGATCGAGTTCGCCGCAGGATTCGTTGCCGCGTGCAACGCCATCCTTGACGAGTTGCGAAACGTCTATTGCGCAGATGACCGATGCCTGGGCGTTGTAGACCCGGACCAGATCGCCCGCGCGCAGGCCGCGCGCCAAGGCATCTTTCAGGCCGATTCGCAGGACCCAGTATCGATAGCCTCCCACGTTCATCCGGTGCTCATTGATCGTGCTGATGTGGCTATTCTTCCCATCGGCCTGGGTATGGAAACTGTAGACCGGGTGATTGGTCACGAGTTGTAGCGGGAACCGTTGCTTCACGCCGCTCTGACTGTTGATATATCGGTTGACCGCCGGTCGCGCGGGATCGATCTGCTCGATACGACGCAGGCTGGACGGAACAAACTCGAACTTGCCCGATTGCGTGGGAAGTCCCTGGCTGAATCCAGTCGAATACACGCCGGGAAGGGGATTCGCCTCGGGTAAGTCTTTGGTGCGACCCTCTGCGAACCAGCGCATGTCCACCGGCTGCTTGTCGTCGTCCTTGGGAGGCGGCACGACGTGATAGCCCTTTTGCAGGAATTTCTTCCAGCTGGTCTGCTTGGGCAGGTCGGTGGAGTTGAATATCCGCTCGCACCAGCTCAGTTCCGATCCACCGCCTTCCGAGTACATGCCGCCATAGCCGAGTCGCGTCAGGATATCGAGGAAAATCTGATAGTCCGATTTGGATTCGCCGAGAGGTTCGATGCATTTGTGCTGCATGATCATCATGCGGTGATTGAGTTGGCTCTGGGCATGTTGAATGTAGCCGCCGCAGTTTGCCCACTCGGATATATCGTCACGCTCGAGGGCAGTGCACGCTGGCAGGATGATGTCCGCAAACTGCGCTTCGTTCTCCATCCATACCGATTGATTGACGACGAACTCGAGGGATGAATGGCGATACGCTTCGACAAGTCTGTTCGATCCCGGGACCGTGCCGAAAGAAGATGATCCGTAGCGGTACAGCATGTGAACCCGCGAATGACCTAGCTTGGGATACGAGTATTGGCCAAATTGTCCTTCAGCGGAGAAGCCGTCCCAGAAGTAGCCTTCCGCGGTTCCTTGCGTGATCGCCTCGGCAAACCGTTGGCGCGGGATAGACTGCTTCACCGGATTGATCGTGATGATGTGAGGCATGCGGCAATAATTATTGGCCGCGCTCGCGGTGTAATTCAGGTCACCGGAGATTCCGCCCTCGGCGTAGCCAGGAAAGTAAAAGTTCAGGTCCTGAGGGGCGCCGATCTGTAAATTGCCAAAGTTGATCCCGGGCTTCCCCCATCCCTGCATGGCCATCATCATGACTAGACTGCGCGTCCATTGGGCGCCTGCCTCGGTGCGGCATGCTCCGCCAAAGCCTGCGCCGAGGCCTCCTGCAGCGAGGTAGGTTTTCTTTGACGACCACAGGGTCGCGAGACTGCGGACGTCTTTCGCGGGAATGCCGGTTTCAGCTTCCTGCCACTCCGGCGTCTTCGGCGTGCCGTCCTCTTCGCCGAGAACATAGGCACGCCATTCGTCGAAGCCCGTTGTTTTAGACGATATGTATTCCTTATCGTAACTGCCGCTGATCATCCACTCGTGCATGATGGCGATTGCGAGTGCTGAATCGGTGCCGGGCTTGATCGGTAGCCATTTTCCTCCGAGGAACTGGGCGGACTGAGTCAGATAGGGGTCGATGTGAACGAACTGTATACCGAGCTGCTTGGCCCACAAGCGGCGCTCAGTGCCCTCGAATCCGGCGTATACGCCATTGGTCGATTCGGGATCGCTCGACCAGAAGACGATCACCTCTGCGTGTTCGAGACAGTCCTGCGTCGTGCCGTAAAAGCTCGGCGTGCCCAGACGCAAGCTGTTGCCGTAGTGATGCATGGCACCCCAGTACCAGCCTTCCCAGCTAATCGGGCTCATTTCCACGCGGGTGTACCCAATCAGGTTACCGAAGCGTTGCATGGCGCTCAGGTAGTAATTGACGTTGCCCCACTGATGGTGCGCACCCGTGGCCATCGCGATAGCCCCGGGACCATGCTCCTGCTTCATGCGGCGAATTTCGCCGGCGACAATGTCGAGCGCTTCGTTCCAACTGATCCGCTCGTAGCCCGAGATGCCCCGGTTCTGAAGATTGCGTTCTCCGTTAGGGTCAAAATCGACCCGCTTCATCGGATAAAGAAGCCGCTTGTCGGAATAGACGAGGGATTTGAGTGAGAGCGCGTGCGGGCTGACGGTTGCACGTCGTGCAGGCGAAAACTGGTGGCCTCGTGCGGCGATGGTCCAGCTGGGTCCGTCCTCCTCCGCCAGATCAATGGGCGTTGTCCGGATGATCTTTCCGTCCTTGACGAAGACAAAGACCGGTCCGCCATTGGTGAGCGTGACATAACGGGTGGTCCCATCCTTCATCCGGGTGCCCGTGCGCCAGGAGGCCGTCTTCATCGTGTTCACCAGTTGGCCGAACCAGACGAGGGCCTCGTCACTGCCGCCCTGCGTGATCTTGAAGTTCTTGAGCGCATCGATCAGAAACGCATGATCGGTGGTGGGCGCCAGCATCTTGCGTGCTGTGGCTACATCCATGAAGACTAGCTCGGCGTCGGGCTTGGTGTTGACGCCCCAGCGCGCGGTGACGGTGCCGTTTCCGAAATGAAGCTGCCTCGCGAGACTGTTGTCTCGTAGCCGAAGCTGGATGACCCAGTGTCCTGCCCCGAGATGTTCACGCACGGATGGAAACTTCCGCGCCGCCATCCGTAGAGCGAACGGCATCAGCCAAAGTATGAGAACGAGAATGTTTCTTTGCATGGGAGTCTCTCCTGAGCTCACATGCGCCCGTGCAGGGCGCGATAACGGATCCGGGACGTTGATGCTGACGGGATGATGTTTACCAACCCGCCGAACTGCTGATCCCGGCTCATGGCTCGTGTTTGCTGTACCGCACCATAAAGAGACTCCGCAGATTCAGACGAACACATCGACACCTGTTGTATGATCTTTCTCGCGACGGATTATCTGCACAAAGACGATTCCATCCCAGATCGATTTATATCGAATGATGTGATTTGGAACGAACAAAGTCAAGGGCCCCAGGGAATCTCCTGGCAAGTTGGCCGTATTAGTCATATTTTTTGTCAATCGGCTCCGCGCCCGACTGGCCACCCTTATGCGAAGGAATGAGCGAATGCCCAAGTCAAACTCCAGTGCGGCCAAAGCAACTGTGAAGGTTGCTGCGCGACCGGGTCCGGAACCGGAAGCAAAAGAATCTTCTGACGTATTTGATGACCGCGGCAGGACTGTGCCGTGGATGGCGCGAACGGTGCACCGGCTCTACGACGCACAAGCGCAGAAGATTCTTGACAGGGAGAACCTCGCAATCGCGTACTGGTACTACCTTCGTGTCCTGGCAGCGCGCGGTGAACTGAACCAGTTGGAGCTCAGCAAGCGTGTTGGTATTGCCTCCACCACCGCGGTACCTGCGCTGGATAACCTCGAAAAGCGCGGCCTTGTCCAACGAACCCGGGACCCAAACGACAGACGAAAGTACTTTGTCAGTCTGAAGCCTGAGGGCCAACGGCTGGTAGATGAAATGCTGCCCGAGCTGACCGAGATGATTTCGGCCTCACTCGAGGGGATCTCTCAGAAGGATATGCGTACTTTCTGGAAAGTGATGCATCAGATCGAAACAAACCTGAACCAGGCGTCCCAAAGCGACACGGTCGTGGATTGAACTGGCCTTAGCGTTTGAGGTTTTAAGCGGTGTGCCATTCTTTCATGTGCGGGTCTGCGAAAGCGCGCAGACTTTCCAATGCCATGGCCACCGCCGCGCGATTGACGTTCTCGGCGTGCCAGTAGGCCGAGACTGAGCCGAAGCCTTCGAGTTGAATCGGCAGAATGCCCAGCGCCTTCAGTTGCTCGAAGCGAAGCGCGGCCCGATGCGAGGCAACGCCTACCAGATCGGTGTTGTTCAGCAGCGTGAGATTGAGAATCGACGAGTTCGATTCGACACAGTGATCGGGCAGCGTGCGTCCCGCGGCCGCGAGCGCGGTCTCTAGCGCGTTGCGCACCGGCGTGCCCTGCGGCCAGACGATCCACGAATACGCGAGCACATCGTCCCAGCCGAGTTTGGCCTTTTCCGTAAGCGGATGATCAGGCCGTGCAACGAAATTGATCGGCTCCGTATACAGCGGCTCGGTCTGCAACTGCGGATCGTCGTACTGCTGACCCGAACGGCCGACGACGATATCCAGCTCCGCTCGCGCAAGCTGCGGCATCAACAGGTTCATCGTGCCTTCGACGAGCCGCACCTGCGCGCGCGGCATACGGTCGAGAAGCCGCGCCACGGCGAGCGGCACCGTGTCCGCCGCCGATACACCCGACGTCCCGATACTAACCAGACCGCTGCCGCCCGCGCGCAGCGCCTGCATGTCATCACGCGCAATGTCGAGATGCGCTTCGATCCGGCGCGCGTGCTCGATCAGCGCCTCGCCATATGACGTGGGCCGCAGACCGCGCGCGTGCCGCTCGAAGAGGGGCAGGCCGACGTCTTCCTCAAGTTCCTTAAGCCATTTCGATAGCGCCGGCTGCGTCGAGTTGAGCACCGCTGCCGACTGGCTGAGGTTGCCCGTGCTCGCGAGGCTCAACAACACCTGCAGATGCCTCAGGCGCAAGCGGTAAGTCCAGTCCATGGCGCGGCCCTCTAGTCACGATTCTCGTAAATCCCGCGCTACGGGTATATCCGAAACCGTATGGGTTAGATGATTTCACCATTTTGCTGGGCATGGCACTGTCGCATATAAATGATTGTGCGGGATCCATCAAGGCGACGCGATCAGCTAGTTAGCGCGTCTGACCCGCGAGACACCACACAGGAGACTCGAATGTCCAATAACCATCCGGGCGGATCGCGCGCGGCTTATTACGAGCAGATTGCCCAGCAGCGTATGGCTCCGCTTTGGGAATCGCTACACAACCTCGTGCCGAAAGCGCCGCAACCGAAAGCACAGCCCGCAATCTGGAAGTACGCGCAGGTGCGCGACCTGGTGATGCAGGCCGGTTCCGTGATCAGCGCGGAAGAAGCTGTGCGCCGCGTGCTGGTGCTCGAAAACCCCGGCCTGCCCGGCAAGTCGAGCATGACGCCGAATCTGTATGCCGGGCTCCAACTCATCCTTCCCGGTGAAATCGCACCGAGCCACCGTCATACGCAATCGGCGCTGCGCTTCATTGTCGAAGGCAAGGGCGCGTGGACGGCCGTCAACGGCGAACGCACGACAATGCATCCGGGCGACTTCATCATCACGCCGTCGTGGACATGGCATGACCACGGCAATCCTGCCGTGGAAGAGGGTGGAGAGCCTGTCGTGTGGCTCGATGGCCTTGATATTCCGCTCGTCGCGCAGATGGACGCCGGTTTCGCCGAGAACTACCCCGAGCAGACGCAGCCGGTGGCGCGCCCCGAGGGCGACAGCTTCGCGCGTTTCGGCCACAACATGGTGCCCGTGCGGCATCGCGTGTCCGATCCCACTTCGCCGATTTTCAGCTATCCGTACGAACGCAGCCGCGAAGCGCTCGACGCGCTGTACCGCAATGGCGAACTCGACGAATGGGACGGCGTGAAGCTGCGCTACGTGAATCCGGCCACGGGCGGCTGGCCGATGCCGACCATTGCGACCTTCATGCAATACCTGCCCGCGGGCTTCAAGGGCCGCACGTATCGCAGCACCGATTCAACGGTGTACTGCGTCGTCGAAGGCAAGGGCACGGTCAAGATCGGCAACGACGAATTCACATTCGAGCCGCACGACGTGTTCGTCGCACCGTCGTGGGCGCCCGTGCAACTGGCGGCATCGGCGCAAAGCGTGTTGTTCAGCTATTCGGATCGTCCCGTGCTATCCGCGCTCAATCTGCTGCGTGAAGAGCGCAGCTAGACGTATCCCTCCTGTTCCATGCGCCGCATCGGCGGCGCGTGACTAGACCTTTATCTGTCGAGTCGAACTCATCATGACTTTTGTTTTCCCGCCTGAAGCGCCCGTCACTGTGCCCGTCGCCGGTAGCGACGCTCAATTCGCGGTGCGCCGCGTCTATTGCGTGGGCCGCAACTACGCGGCGCATGCGCGCGAAATGGGCTTCGATCCCGATCGCGAGCCGCCTTTCTTTTTCTGCAAACCCGCCGATGCCGTCGTGCCCGTCGCCTACGGTGAAACGCTCGAACTGGCTTACCCGTCGCAGACGACCAACTACCACTATGAAGCCGAGCTCGTTGCGGTAATCGGCAAGGGCGGCTCGGATATCGCCGTCGAACAGGCGCTCGATCACGTATGGGGCTACGCGGTCGGCCTCGACATGACGCGCCGCGATCTGCAGATGAAGATGCGCGAGATGGGCCGTCCGTGGGAGATTGGCAAGTCGTTTGACCGATCGGCGCCGATCGGGCCGATTCATCCGGCCAACGAGATCGGTCACTTCGAGAATGCCGGCCTGTGGCTCACGGTCAACGGCGAGACCAAACAGAAGAGTGACGTGTCGCATCTGATCTGGTCGGTCGCAGAGACGGTTGCGTATCTGTCGCAATTCTTCCGCCTCGAACCGGGTGACGTGATTTTCACGGGCACGCCCGAAGGCGTCGGACCGGTGAAGAAGGGCGACACGATGAAGGTCGGCGTCGAGCGTCTTGGCGAAGTCACGGTGTGCGTGGCTTGAGATACGTCACCTGCATGGTTCGGAGGTCTACTCATGCAACTCTATAGCTTCTTCAACAGCTCGACGTCGTACCGCGTACGCATTGCGCTCGCGCTCAAGGGACTCGCGTATGAGACGCTGCCCGTCAACATCCGTGTCGGCGAACATCGCGCAGTGGACTATGTGGCGAACGTAAATCCGTCCGCGACGGTGCCCGCGCTAGTCGATGGCGATTTCAAACTCGGCCAGTCGCTCGCGATCATCGATTACCTCGACGGTAAGCACCCCGAGCCGCGTTTGATTCCGCTCGAACCGGTACTGCGTGCGCGCGTGCTCGAATTCGCTTCGCTGATTTCTTGCGACATCCATCCCGTCAATAACCTGCGGGTATTGCGCTATCTGGAAACGCAATTGAAGGTCACGCCGCAGCAGAAGAGCGCGTGGTATCGGCACTGGATCGCAGAGGGCATGGCCGGCGTCGAACGCATGCTCGAACGCAGCAACGCAGGTCCGTGGTGCTTTGGTGCGCAACCGACGCTCGCCGACCTGTGTCTGGTGCCGCAGGTCGCAAACGCGCTGCGCATGGACTGCGATCTGAGTCCGTATCCGCGCAGTCTCGCTGTCTATGAATACGCATCGAAACACCCGGCATTCGACGTTGCACAGCCGCAGCGCCAGCCCGATTACATTGCCTGATTGCAGTATTGGAGATTGGAGACAGCCATGAGTGAGACAAACAACAAAGGCCGGTGCGTGCTCGTGATCGGCGGCGGCATTGGCGGCCTCGCCACCGCGCTGGCGCTCGCGCGTCAAGGCATTCGCGTGCAACTGCTCGAGCAGGCGCCTGAGATCCAGGAAATCGGCGCGGGAATCCAGTTGGCCGCAAACGCGTTTAACGCACTCGATGCGCTGGGCGTTGGTGAGGCAGCGCGCAGCCGCGCCGTATTCACGGACTACCTGAAACTGATGGATGCGCTTGACGCAAAGGAAGTGATGCGGATCGACGTCGGCGCCCCGTATCGTGCGCGCTTTGGCAATCCGTATGCGGTGATTCATCGTGCCGACATTCATCTGTCGATTCTCGAAGCCGTGAAGGATCATCCGTTGATCCAGTTCCGCACCAATACGCAGGTCTGCGAACTCGAGCAGAATGCCGACGGCGTGACTGTCATTGATCAGAACGGCGAGCGGTACCACGCGGATGCCGTGATCGGCTGCGATGGGGTGAAGTCGGCGATACGCAAGGCGTTGATCGGCGACGAGCATCGCGTGACAGGGCATGTCGTGTATCGCGCCGTCGTTGACGTCGAAAACATGCCGGAGGATTTGCAGATCAATGCGCCTGTGGTGTGGGCCGGTCCACATTGCCACCTCGTGCACTATCCGCTGCGCGGTGGTCGCCAATACAACCTGGTCGTTACGTTCCACAGTCGCGAGAAAGAGGAATGGGGTGTGCGTGAAGGCAGCAAGCAGGAAGTGCTGTCCTACTTCGAAGGCATTCATCCGTTGCCGCATCAGATGCTCGACCGGCCGACTTCATGGAAGCGCTGGGCCACGGCGGACCGGGACCCCGTTGAGCACTGGAGCTTTGGACGCGCGACGGTGCTCGGTGATGCCGCGCATCCGATGACGCAATACCTGGCGCAAGGCGCCTGCCAGGCGCTCGAAGATGCCGTCACGCTGGGCGCCGCCGTCGCTGCGACGGATGGCGATTTCGAAGCGGCGTTCAAGCTGTACGAGACCGCACGTATTCCACGCACGGCGCGCGTGCTGTATTCGGCGCGTGAGATGGGCAGGATCTATCACGCGAAGGGCGTCGAGCGACAGGTTCGGAATTCCCTTTGGATCGGCCGCACGCAGGAGCAGTTCTATGACGCACTGCAATGGATGCATGGCTGGCGCGCGGAAGAGTGCCTGAAGGGCGTTATCTGAGGCGCAACGGCCTTCCGTTCGGAGCGATACGTTCAGAAGGCTGGTTTAACGAAGGACGCGTCCTCTAAGGCGGTATTTACACCGCCCCGAGGACGCCCGGACTAAAGTACCTGTACTCCGTCAGGCCATCGGTTAGAACATATGCATGATGCCAAAGTAGCCGCCTTGCTGATTGTGGCCAGGCAGCGGTTGGGAATCGGCCGTCTCAACAGGGAAAGCGGAGTTTTTGCCGTTGAACATCGCTCCGACGGTCAGGTAGACGAATGTCCGTTTTGACAAGTTGTAGGTCGTGGCGAGGGCGGCGAGATTTCCCTCTCCGCCACCATGATTCACGTTACCGTGATACCAGGCGGCCTGGACCGCAAGGGCAGCGGTAACCTGATACGAGGTGCCTACCCATTCCTGCTGGCTGCGAGTGGCGGCGAAGGGATTAAACGCAGTGGCGACTGTGTCCTGCCCGGATGAAACCAGTTGTTGATAACCAGTGTAGAACTTGAGTCCACCAAACTGGTAGGTGGCGCCGGCCATGTACTCGCGTGAGGCCGCGTACAGGTCTGAAAACTTTCCATTGGCGTCGTGGATCTCTTCATAAACTCCGTACGCGGCGAAGCTGGTCAGCGTGTACTGTGCGCTCACACTGAACTGGCGTCCGCCACGGAAGTTGCCAGCCTCGTTGCCAAAACCGTCTTGCACCCGGAAGGAGAAGCCAGCCCAGGTGGGCGAATTGTAGGTGACGACATTCGATCGGGGACCCCAGGCTCGCCCGAAGGCGAAGTTACCCACGCCTATGCCTACCTGTTCCGCCAGCGGGTCAATGTACCAACCGGTTTCATCCGTCAGGCTCATGGCCTCCCCGAACCAGATGCTTCCGTATTTATCGGCGGCCAAACCCACATACGCGTCGCGGGTGAAGATCGTGTTGGGTGGAATCTGGCCGTTTCCGGAAGTAAACAGGCTTTCCAGTTTGAAGACAGCGTGCAGGCCTCCTCCGAGGTCTTCAGTGCCTTGCAGACCAAACCAGCTGTATCCGTACTGGTCGCTGCCGAACCTGTAGTTGTTTTTCGACTGACCGCTGGGCGTAGCGACGTTTGTGACGAAATCCAGACCCGATGCAACGCGGCCGTACAGGGTCACAGAGCTCTGCGCGTAGGTGTTGCAGACGCCACACGCCATCAACGCTGCACATAAGATTATCTTTCTCATTTCGTTATCCTCAATATAGAAAAGAATCTCCGGAAATTGCTTTATGACCTCTTGCGGGTCTATGCAATCAGTCTTCCAAGTCGCGTTTGCCCGGAAGAGACCCGCGCAAACCCTAGCTACTACTTTCCACTACGAGCTTTTGCGAAGCGTCCTTAGCGCCGTTGGCAGGTGGCGAACGGTGGTTGCGAGCAGAATCGCGCACGCCTGCACTAACAACTGAACGGCGGGCCCCGCACCCAATGCCAGCACGAGTTGACCAAGCTGCGCCATGAACAGCGCCGCGACCGCGCTGGCGATCACGCTACCTTTGCCGCCGGTGAATGGCGTGCCGCCAACAACGACAGCTGCGATCGCGGGAAGCAGATAGTCGTCGCCCGACGTCTGCGACGCGCTACCAATGAATCCGGCGAGCAGCATTCCAGCGGCAGAGAAGCACACCGCCGATGCGACATAAGCGCCAATCCTGTACTTGAGGACCCTCACTCCGGCAGTTTCCGCCGCGCGCGGATTGACACCCACAGCGACAAACCGGCGTCCTATCGCAGTTTTACGGGTGATGAACCACGCCGTGACCACGAAAGCGAAGGCGAACAGCACATTGGCGGGCAATCCAATGAGCTGGGCGTGTGAGATTGTCTGCATGATGGTCGGGACGTTGACTGGAACATTGCCGGTCAACGAGCGCACGCCCCCAATGAGAAGCGCATTGACAGCCAACGTCGCGACCAAGGGGGTAATGGCGAACTTCGAAACCAGGGTTCCATTGACGATTCCAACCATCGCGCCCACGCACACGGTGACGATCACCCCAAGGACAATGGAATCAAGACCGAATCCGCTGCGGGCCATCACCACGCCGGCAAGCGAGACCATGCCAATGGCAGACATGTCGAGCCCCCGCTGCTGGATGACCAGGGTCTGTCCGGTGGCTACGATTGCGAGGATGCCTGCGAACGGAAGCATGGCCAGAATCGAACCGCGGGTGATAGTGCCTGGCGCGACGACTGAGCTGACGGAGAAAAGAACTATCAATCCGACCCAGATCCACGAGAACTCACTGAATGCTGGTATCCGAACTGACTTCGACCTCGCGGAAAGTGACCGTGCCAGATCTGAAACTACGTCTGCGTGATTGCTCATGACCTTTCTCATTTCGCCACCGCCATTTCTCTGCTCTTGGAATAAAGGGCGACAGATGCCAGGATCATCCCGCCCAACAGATAGGACTGCCATGAATCTCCGATGTCCAAAAATGACGTGACCACATTGACCTGGATGATGAGAAGGGCACCAAGCAGGGAGCCGACAAAGGACCCGCGTCCACCAAACAGGCTTGCCCCGCCGATGACAACGGCTGCGATACTGGCCAGCGTGTAGTTAATGCCTGCGCTCGGGTCGCCGGAGCCTACCTGGGCCATCATCGGCACGGCGGCGATGCCAGCCAGGAGCGAGCAGCCCACATACCCAGCTAGCAGCGTGAGCTGTGGCCGTAGGCCCGCCATACGGGCGGCTTCGGTCCGTGAGCCCACGCCACGAAACACGAGACCAGGCCTGGTTTTGAATAGGGCAAACTCAAGCACGACGGCGAGAATGACAGCAACAATCGCGATGATCGGTATGAATCCGGCCTGCATACCAATTGTCTCGACCACTGAATCAGCTATCAGGCCGCCCGGAACCGGGCGCAAAAGGAGGGAAATCGCCTGCAAAGCCATGTAAGTCGCCAGCGTCGCAACCATGGGATGCAGCCGGAAGGGGCCGACCAGTACCCAGTTCACCAGCCCGACTGCGATAGCGACGAGAAACACGATGACCCACCCCGACAACTGATGCCCCAAGGGGGATCCGTCGTTCAGGAAGAAGGACTGTATAACGACCATCAAGCCCATCAAGGGACCGACAGATAGGTCGATACCGCCAACCAGCATGAGTGCCTGTTGCCCATATGCGACGATGGCCAGCGTCGCCACCAGAGCCAGCATCCCGCTCAGGTTCCGCGTGGACAGATACGTTTCGTTCATGTGCGCTGCATAGAGACCCAGAGCGCAGACTGCCAGTGCAAGCATGACAAGAGGGGCCCAGTCTCCGGCAGCCCACTTCCAGAATCCGCCAATGCTTGACGAACCCCTCTCACGCTCGGTGGTTGCGGTAAGCACGGCAGACGTGATGTTGTTCTCGCTGACCGCCGCGTCGCGCAGTTCCTTTACGATGTGCCCGCGCGAGAAAATCAACACACGGTCGCACAAACCCGCCACTTCCATCGCGTCGGAGGAGACCACGATCACCGCGGTGCCGGCTGCAGCGGCCTGACGAAGCACCTTGTAGATTTCCATCCGGGCGCCCACGTCGACGCCTTGCGTCGGTTCATCCACGAGGAGGACCTCGGGTTTGCTTGCGAGGACGCTCGCGAGGACCAGCTTTTGCTGATTGCCGCCCGACAGGGAGCGGATTGGCGTCTCAACGGACGGCGTCTTGACTGCGAAACCTGTCACGGCCAGTTTGGTGCGCCTGGCTTCACTTCGCTGGTTGACCCACCCTTTGATGGAGTCGAACGGCAGACTGCGGATCGAGAAGTTCTCGCGCACAGAGAGTTCACCGAAGATCCCTTCCCGGTGCCGGTCGCCAGGGAGGCAGCGAATGCCGGAAGCAGCGGCCGCCTGGGAGTTCTGAAGTCTTGCCGGTTTCCCGTTCACGTTGACGCTTCCACGGCTTCGGGCGAGACCAGCAAGGGCACGCACGAATTCGCGCTGTCCATTGCCGTCTATGCCAGCCAGGCCCACGATTTCTCCCTCGCGGACCTGAAGCGATACGTCGGTGAAGCCTGCACCGCGTAGCGACACCACATCGAGGACTTTGCCGATGCGGCCATCGCCCGCTTTGGCGGGAAATTCACGGTCGAGCGTGCCGCCGACGATGAGTTCGACGATCTGCTGCTCACTGAGACCAGCCGCGTCGTAGGTCCCTTGCCCTTGTCCATCGCGGAGCACGGTCAGGCGATTGGCGATTTTTTGTACTTCGCGAATGCGGTGCGAGATATAGACGACTGCACAGCCTGACGCGGTGACTTTGCGGATGCGTTCAAAGAGACGATCGACGTCTTCTGTCAGCAGATGTTCGGTCGGCTCATCCAGAACCAGAACCTTTGGCTTGGCGGCGAGCGCCTTGACGATCTCGACAATGAAGCGTTGTTCGGGGTTCAAGCTCAAAACGCGTTCGCTCGCGTCAATCGCGACATTGTCACTCCATTGCCGAAGGAGTTGATGCGCCCATTCGCCTGTTCGCATGAGAGACGGACGTTGCTCGGCTGGTACGCCGAGGTAGAGATTCTCTGCGACGGTCAGATCGGGCATGAGAGCCGGTTCCTGTCGCACGATCGCCAATCCGAGTCGCCGCGCCTCGTCGGTGTCGCCTTTGGTTTCTACTCCGTTGATCACGACACGCCCCTTTTCGGGGACGAGCGCTCCGGACGCAACAGCCATAAGCGTGGACTTACCCGCACCGTTCTCACCGACGAGACCGTGTACTTCTCCCGCGAACACTGAGAACGTGACGTTATCGAGTGCCCGCACGCCGGGGAAGACTTTGGTGACGCCGTCAATCTGAAGCAATGTGTTCTGATCGTTCATGATTTATCCCGGGCTGTTACTGCTCAAACACGGCCTTGAGTTTTTCTGGAGGGAGTGCTGAGGAAAGGTCAGCATCGGGCGGCGCGCTCGGATCGCACTTGGGATCGAGGCCCTTGGCGCTGTCGGCATAGGCGAAAGGAAGGACGGCGGGCGACTCGTTGTCTACCGCGCCCTGATAGGCCGCTACCCCATGCCGCACTGCAAAGCGCACATAGGTCGTTGTGCCGTCGAGCGTGTAGTAAGGAAAGGCGGTTCCCGACTTCTTGGCCGACAGGAAATGGCAATTCAGTTCGTTGTCGCTTGCGATCGTTACGATGGCCGGCACCGGAAGGTCTGCCTGTTCGAACGCTTTGGCAGCGGCGAGCGCCGTCACGCCGTAGTCCGTGACGATGGCGTCAATGTGCGGGTACTGCGCAATGAGCCCCGCCGTGGCCTTTTGCGCGTCCACGGGGTTCCAGTTCGTCACAACGAACTGGTCGTTTAACAGCTTCAGGTTCGGGTATTTCTTGAGACCGCCCTTCAGTCCGTCCATGAAATTCTGGGACCCCGCGGCGCCAGGCGACCCGCCCAGGAACACGACGTTACCTTTTTTGAGGGTCGTTCCGAGCCAATCAGCCCAAAGAACGCCAATCTGCCTGGTGTCCCCAGTGACATTGACGACATAGTCGCGCCCAACGACTCCCGCTATCTGTGCTGAATACGGTACAACCGCCACGCCGGCTTTCATGGCCGCTCGCATGGCCGGGAGTTGGACGGCGCCGAAATCCGGCAGCATGATCAGGACGTTGACCCCTTGTGCGACCATGCTGTTGATGTCCGAGTTGGCCTTCTGCGGGTCACCGTTGGCATTGCTGTAGATGACACGCTTGACGTTCTTGCAACGGCTGAGTTCGTCCTTGACCTCGGCAAGGCCCGTTTTGCGCCAGGTATTGCCACCGTACCCATCAGACACGCCAACAATCATCGGTTTCGTACCGCAGAGCGGGGTGATGTCACCCTGGCGGTTCGTGAGGGAATCGTCTGCCGCATGGGCTGCAGTGCAGATCAGACCTGCTGAAACAAGCAGTCCGAGTTTGTGAAGAGAGCGCTGCATCTGCATTTTTGGCGCCGCAGCTTGCCAGACCTTGAACATATCGAACATGACGATCCTCGAATTGGGTAATGAACCTGGGTTCAGTGTTGGTTGAGGCGGATATCGGAGCAGAAGATCGCGACCGGCGCTTCGCCTGTCGTCCTCCCTGCCGGCATCAATTACGTAGTCCTTTGTTATTTGTGTGATGTGATCCAATCGTTGGACTCGTCTAACTCGTCGGGCTGGGACAGGTCAGGTAGCCGCGATCATCGCTTCCATCATTCGTTTGACGTAAAATCATGCTATGACAGATCGATTTATATCGAATAATGTGTTTCGGGACGACCAAAGTCAAGAATCCTGGGGAATCTCCCTAGCGATGGGGGCGCGCATGTGATTTCGAGCCGGCAAGGCCACGTGTTGGCCTATTGTTGACGCACCTGCAACGGAGCGTTGGCGGGGCTGGTGCTTACCCTGGTGGGAATTACCCTTTAGACTTCGTGCTGCCGTGGCAGACAAGCTTAGAGAAGCTTATTTGTAGCGCCACTAACAAAAATCGTTGAGGTAGGTCACCATGAAGTCTTCCACCAGGATCGTCCTGATTGCTGCCCTTGTTGCAGCACCGGTTGCGTCGTTCGCACAATCCAGTGAGCCGGTAACTCGTGCGCAGGTGCAAGCTGAACTGGCGCAGGTCGAGCAAGCAGGCTATGACCCGCGCGACTGGGTTCACTACCCCGAGAACATCCGGGCCGCAGAAGCAAAAGTCGCGGCACAGAACGCCACGGCCCAGTCCCAGGCCGCCGTTGCAGGGTACGGCGGTGCTGCTGACGGAGCGTCACGCTCGGGCACAGCCAGCGGTCTGTAGTATTGAGTGTTGCGGCGTCATTTTCGAAAATGGCGCGCTTCGCGGCCGAGTCTTTCCCGCCTATCGGTAGGAAATCTCGGCCGCTTTGTTTTGTGTGCGCTCCGCTCAAAACGCTGATGCGTCCAGCACCGAGGTCAGCCGGTTAATCGACGACCGGGTCTTCGTCGGACTTCGCCGAGAGGTTTTGCGCGATCTGGTGCAGAACCTTCCAGAAGACGAGCATCTCGTCAGGATCCACTCCGCCAAAAGAGCCGGAGATCATGTGCATGATCTCCGGCATCAAATCATCGACCAGACGTTTGCCATCGCCAGTGAGGCTCACGTAGTACTTGCGCCGGTCCTTCGGATCGCGAGTTCTCTTCACCAGGCCGCGCTTTTCCATGCTGTCCAAGGCGGGCACAGCGGTTGTCGAGGCGATGCCAACGCGCTTGCTCAATTCCAGTTGGTTCAATTCGCCGCGTTGAGCCAGCACGCGCAGGTAGTACCAGTGCGCGATGGATACCTTTTCCCGGTCGAGAACCTTCTGCGCTTGCACGTCGTAGAGCCGATGCAACGTTCGGGTCATCCATGGAACTGTTCTGCCCCGCTCGTCGAAGATCTCGGGCGGTTCTTTTCCCACTGAGCCACAAAATGGTTCGATGGCATCGAGGGTCGTATCGATTGCGGTGGAGTAGGACTTAACCATTCGTCATACCTCGACATGTAAATGCGACCCGGCGGTTAGCCGGGTCGCCCAGACAAGGGCTGCAGTCAATGCGTTTTCCCAGGGAATTCCCTACTGCACTTGACTTTGTTCATTCTAAAACACATCATTCGATATAAATCGAGTTTGCATGGAATCATCTTAGCACAAATGATCGGGTTGCAAGAGCGGTAGACCGGTCGTGTGTTATGACCCTGCTCCAAGGTTGGGGCATCGTCCGCATCGATTTGAGTGGGAATAGGAGTGCTAACAAATGGCTGGTTTGCGAAGTGATATGCCAGCCCTGTCGGACCCCTTATTGCCAGTGTGATTGCCGTTGGTTCGGAACAGTTCGAACCTTTACTTCACTGTCGAGGATTATCATGATTGAAAAACTGCCACTTTGGGAAGCCGCCAAGCGCGAAATGGAGGAGTATCAGTTCCTCGCTGGACCCGAACTGCAACCCAAATGGGACGTGTCACCCAAGATCGCCATCAACGCGGCTGTGTCTGGCCGCTTTGAGACGACCACGTCGCTCGAGGAATACGTGGATGCAGCGTCCAGCGTGATCGAGGCCGGTGCATGTGGCGTTCATATCGATTTTTCATGGATGACCGACAAACAGGGGCGACGCCTTGACCGGGACATTCCGCCGGTCGAAGCCTACACCGCTGTTCTGGAACCGCTCAGGGCGCGCTTTGGCAATGACTTCGTCCCGAACCTGAACGTGCTGCACGGCACCACCTTCGATATGTGCATGAGTCCCGCGCGTGCGGGATTGACCGAGGTAGCGCCGTGCGCTCCGGGTCACCCTGAAGCCTTCATGGTGCCGGCGATCGAGGCGCTCGAGGAGGCGGGTGTCAAGCCGGAACTCGCCGTCCATAGCTCCGGAGAGATCGAGCTCGCGAAGCGAAAGCTCATTGACACTGGCATTCTCAAGAAGCCGTACAACTGGCTGCTTCTGTACGGCCTGCCGTTCAACGTAGGTCGCACGCTGGTTTCCGGCACCTACGTCAGCGATGCCCAGGACATGACCCAACACATGTTCCTGATGGTCGACCAGATTCGCAAGATTGACCCAACCTCAGTCATCAGTGTTTGTGCGGCGGGACGCGCGACGCTGTACATGACGACGCTTGCCACGATGATGGGGTTACACATCCGCATCGGCACGGAAGACACGCCGTGGAAGTACCCGAACAGCGACGAGCATCTCAAGAGCAACCTGGAAATGTTCAATATGGCGCGTGACATCGCTGGCTTGCTCGGACGCACTCCGGCGACCGCGAACGAGTATCGGGCGCTGATCGGCAAGCCGACCCGCTGATCACAGCTGGCGGTGGTGGCGCCGCTTTCGCGGCGCCACTTGCACACGAGGCTATTCGTCCGGCTTTTGCATAAGATAGATCGCAGGAAAGGCAAAACTCGTTTGCGGGCAGGATGTGCAGTACCTCGGGTGCGGTGACTATGCATGCCTGGATGGTGCGACGAGGCACGCCTGTTGTGTGCGTTTGATAACGAAGGAGATTGACAAATGAGTGATCAGACAAATGGCGGACAGCCTCCTGTGCAACTGTGGACCCGGGATGGGTTCATGGGCGCAATTTCTGTCGTGACCCGCTCGACATACGCGCCAGACTACCTTTCTGTGGAAGGTCCGCATGCGCCGCGACGGGCCGTTCTCGATCGATTGATTCCTGACGATCAGGACGATGCGCAAGCCCTTCCGACAACGGTGGCTACCTCCAGGCAGGGTGTCAAGTTGCTCGTGTCGGGTCGCCGCAAGCCGATGCCCTATGTAGTTCGAAATGTCGAAGCCGACGAAATCCATTTCATTCAGTCAGGCAATGTCAAATTCGAAACCGACGTTGGCAGTCTCACGGCCGAGGAAGGCGATTTTGTGTGTATTCCGCGTGCGATAGCGTATCGATACGCACCGACCGGCGACGCCATGCGCAGCGTCATCGTCGAAAGCCCGGCAGCCTTGAAGCTCTCGCCTCCGGCGCCTACAGGAATGCTCAACGTCGCGCGGGACCTGAAGTACGCCAAGGTTGATCCCGAGATTCCCGCGGGCGGACCGACCAAGCTGATATTGAAGACCTTCGACGGCGAGAACACGGTGTTCACCATGCCGCACGACCCGCTTTCTCTGGGTCTGCAACTATCGGAGTCGGTTCCCGTGTGGAAGCTGAATTTGAACAAGATTCAGGTTCTCACCTATTTGCCTGAGGGCGGCCCGCCGAGTCCGTTTCTGTCGTCCAGCGCGGGAGACGTCCTGATGTTCAACCTCAGTTCGCGCATCTCGAGTCGACCACCTGTTCATATCAATGCGGACTTTGATGAGGTGATCTGCTATGTGCGAGGACCTGGTGTCTGGGGAGGATGCTCGGAGCCTGGCACGTTGACCTGCGTGCCGAAGGGTGTCATCCACCACGGACCTGCCGAGAACGGACCTGAGCCCTATCAGGCGTGGTTGCTGGAAACGCGTGCGACGCTTCGCTGGACGCCTAGGGCCCTTGCAGTCTCGCAGTTGATGGAGACAGGCGAGTACGGAGCGCATCCGAGCGTGAGCAAATGACGTTGGCACTTGTGCGGAGCGCCATCACCGTTCGCAAAACATAACTGGAGACTACCGTGGAATCGCGACTTCAACAGTTTCTCGACGAGGCAGAGATCAAGCGCGTTCATATCCGCTACTGCCGGAGTATTGACCGGATGGACTGGGATCTCCTGCGCTCGTGTTATCACCCGGATGCGATTGATCATCACGGGGCCTATGACGGCGGCGTGGAAGGTTTCATTGAATGGGCTGCGGAGTTGTTGCCCGCCTTTGAATGCACACAACACTTTACCGGCAACCAGTACGTGGAAGTGGATGGCGATGTGGCGCGCGCGGAGCACTATGCGCAGGCATTCCACCGCACGAGGCCTGACGACGACAAGCCCGCCACGGATTGGGTCGTGAACATCCGGTACGTCGACCGGATGGAACGGCGCAATGGTGAATGGCGCATCGCCGACCGCGTGGTGGTGCTTGATTCGCAGCGCTCGGACCCGGTCCCCACCGACCTGGCGCCACTCGAGAACTCCAACGTTGGGCGGCGCGATAAAGACGATCCGTCGTACAGGTACGGGTTCGTCTGAAAGTACTTAATGGTTTCGAGGAAGCAATGGAAAAGCGTTTTCGTGTAGGTATTGTCGGTCTGAGCGCCGAGCGAGGTTGGGCCACGATGGCTCATATTCCGGCACTGCGGGCACTGTCGGATGTGTTTGAAATCGCCGGCGTGGCCAACACCAGTCTGGCGAGCGCGCAAGCCGCCGCCGCTGCGTTTGATATTCCACGCGCCTTTGAGAACGTGGTGGAACTCGTCGCGTCTCCAGACATTGATGTCGTGGTTGTAACGGTAAAGGTCCCATACCATAAGGAAGTGGTCGCCGCGGCGCTTGAGGCTGGAAAAAACGTCTATTGCGAATGGCCGCTTGGAAACGGACTTGCCGAAGCCACTGAGCTCGCTCGTCTCGCGAATGAAACGAAGGCGCTAGCCGTCATTGGAACGCAAGCCATTGCGTCGCCTGAAGTGCAATTCATCCGTAAGCTCGTTGCCGATGGGTACGTGGGAGAGGTGTTGTCGTCGACCTATATCAGCGCCGGGGTCAGTTGGGGCGCGTCGATACCGAGCGGTGACGTTTATGCCATGGACTCCAAAAACGGCGCGACCCTGCTGTCGGTCATTGGTGGACATGCCATTGCGGCAGTGCAAAGTGTCCTGGGGCCGATCCGCGAAGTTGATGCCGTGTTGTCGCGGCGTCGGCAAAGCGTGAGCACTATCGAAACGGGGGAGAGCATCCCGTTGAAGACGCCCGATCATGTGATGATCAACGCGGTGCTTCAGTCTGGCGCGCCGCTGTCTTTGGAGCTTCGTGGAGGTTTGCCGCGCGGAACCCGGTTTCTATGGGAGATCAATGGAACCGAAGGGGATCTGCGCATCACCGCAGCGATCGAACAGGCGCCTGTGGCGAACATCTCGCCGCTGCGCGTGGAAGCGGGTCGTAAGGGCGAGGACGGCTACACCGAACTTGAGATTCCGAAATCGTATTACTTTGGTCTTGAGGATGCCGTAGCTGCCCGAAACGTGGCAGGCATATACCGGTTGATGGCTGACGATCTGCGCCTCGGAACCGAGGAGGCTCCTGGTTTTGATGACGCGCTCGTACTTCACAAAGTTCTATCCGCGATTGAACAGTCTGATCAGACAGGTCAGCGGGTACGAGTTGGCTGATCAGTAACTGCTTCCATGCGTCACCGCGTCGCACACCGCATTTTGCCGTGCGGCGCGGGAGTCGTGCATCGGTTCTGGTCGTCAGGCAGCGTGATAGACGCGGCCAGTGCGCCACATTGGCAGGAGACAAACGATGAAACGTGCTTCGGTCGTCGACGTCCAGAGGTTCATCGACGAGCACCCGTTCGGCCGCTTTCAACGACTGATTTTTTTCATGTGCTTCGTGATTGTCCTGCTGGATGGTTTCGACACTGCGGCAATCGGTTTCATCGCCCCGTCGTTGCTGACTGAATGGCATCTCGCCAAGCCCGACCTCGCACCCGTCCTGAGTGCCGCGCTGTTCGGCCTTGCGTTCGGTGCGCTCGTGTCCGGTCCTTTGTCCGATCGCGTTGGACGACGGTCCCTGATGGTCGGCTCCGTGTTCCTCTTCGGTGTCGCCTGTGTCGCGTCCGCGTTCTCGACGAACATCGGTCAACTGACTGTGCTGCGTTTCACGACGGGCATCGGCCTCGGCGCCGCGATGGCCAACGCGGTGACCATGATGGACGAGTTCTGCCCGACCGGACGCCGCGCCACGGTGACCAGCCTGATGTGCTGCGGATTCCCGCTCGGCGCGGCTTTGGGCGGATTGCTTGCGGCATGGCTGGTTCCCCATGCCGGCTGGCCAAGCGTTCTGATGCTGGGCGGCGTAACACCAATACTTCACGGTGTGCTGCTATGGCTCAAGATGCCAGAATCGGTACGCTTCATGGTCGCAAATGGCAGGCCCATCGCGCGTATTCGCGCCATTCTGCTGCGCATTTCCGATGAAGCGGTCAATGTGCGCGCTTTCGCACTGACCGAGAGCGCGCCGGCCACGGGCGACAGCGGGCTCGGCCTTGTGCTGTCGCGTTCATACATCGTCGGTTCATTGATGCTCTGGCTCGCGGCCTTCATGGGCCTCGTGATCATCTACGCATTGATCAACTGGATGCCAATTCTGCTGAGGGATGCCGGCCTGAGTCTGAAGAGCGCCACGCTGATCTCGGCACTGTTCCCGCTGGGTGGTGTCGGCGCGGTGCTGTGCGGCGCGCTGATGGACCGCTTCAATGCAAATCTGGTGATTGCCGCGTGCTACGCGCTCGCTGCGATCAGCCTCTTTTGTATCGGGCAGACAGCCGGAAACATGGGCCTGCTCGTGCCCATCGTTCTGGTGGCCGGCGTACTGATGAACACCGCGCAAGCATCAATGAATGCGCTTGCGGCCACCTTTTATCCGACTGAAGGGCGTGGCACCGGTGTCGCGTGGATGCTCGGCATGGCCCGCTTTGGCGGCATCGCAGGCTCGTTTCTGGTAGCTGAACTCGTACGCTGGCATTTCACCTTTGTAGGTGTCTTCGCGACGATCGCCGTTGCCGGAGCCCTTTCGTGTATTGCTCTGCTAGTCAAGCAGCTTGCACCGCCACGCGTCTTCAGCACCGCGCCCGACGCAGTCAGATCGCTGAGTCATTGACCCGCCGGCAGGCGATCTACAACATCGTATTTGTCAACTATGTGAATAGGAAAACTAATCATGCCAACTGTGGCGCCCACAGCAGCATTCGACTATGCATCAGAAGTGTACAAGGCGGTTGATTCGAAGGACGAGCAGCAGATGGCTCGCTTCCTGACCGAAAACTGCACGTTTGTTTACGCCAATAGCGAGCCCGTCGTCGGACGCGCAAATATTGCCGAGGCTTCGAAGAACTTCATGGCATTGATTGCCGACATCAAGCACCAACTGCTCGATGTCTGGGCGGTCGACGACGTCATCGTTTCGCGGCTCGAAGTGACCTACACGCGCAAGGACGGATCGACACTGACCGTGCCGGCCGTGACGATCTGGCGGGTGCGCAATAAGCAAATCGACGACTACCGTATCTACATCGACGTTGCGCCGCTGTTCGCGCATTGATTGAAAAGGGGGTATCAACCCATGGACCGGGCTCTTGAAGGGAATACGATCATCGTCACGGGCGGTGGATCGGGTATCGGGCGGGCGGCGGCTATCGCGTGCGCTGCAGCATTGCTGCGGCTGCGGTATGACTTTATCGGACAAGGCTTCCTTCGTGACAGGCGCTGAACTGGCCGTGGACGGCGGCTTCCTCGTTACGTGACAAGTCTGAATATTTTTTTTTGACGTCTACGGAATGGCAGACCGGGATTTGCATGTAAATTGACAGGCCAAGGCAACACGATCATGTCCGGCCCGTTAATGCGGGCTGGATAGCCAGTCACCACAAAACTGGCTAATTTCCCCCCGCGGTATAACCGCAGATATAGGAAGGAGGTCGAGAATGTCCAAAGTTCTGGTTCTGTACTATTCCTCGTATGGCCATATCGAAACGATGGCGGAAGCCGTCGCCGAAGGTGCGCGCTCCACGGGCGCCACGGTCGACATCAAGCGGATCCCGGAAACGGTGCCACAAGATGTCGCCGAGGCCGCTCACTTCAAGCTGGACCAGAACGCGCCGGTTGCCGCGATCGCCGAACTCGCCGACTACGACGCCATTATTGTCGGTACGCCGACCCGATTCGGGCGCATCGCGTCGCAGACGGCGGCATTCCTGGATCAGGCCGGCGGCTTGTGGATGAGGGGTGCGCTGGTCGGCAAGGTAGGCGGAGCCTTCACTTCTACCGGCACCCAGCATGGCGGCCAGGAAGTGACGTTGTTTTCGGTTATCACCAACCTTCTGCACTTTGGCATGGTCATTGTCGGCCTGCCGTACAGTTTCGCGGGGCAGATGACTTTGGACGAAGTGGTCGGCGGTTCTCCGTACGGCGCTACGACGATCGCCGGTACACAAGGGCAGCGGCAGCCGAGCGCCATTGATCTCGACGGCGCGCGCCACCAGGGCGAACTGGTCGCCCAGACGGCGAACAAGCTGTTTGGCTGATCGTCAGGCAAATTCGCACCGTCGACGCGCGAACGAGTCGGCCAGACGGACCCGTCTGGCCGACATCAAGATCGAAATGCGGGCGCACCACACCGGCCGCCGCTCTAGCGCTGCCGGTTCAGATCTTCGAAGCCTGCAACGAGTGCATCAAGGAGATGACGGACGGCCGGAACCATGCCTCGGCGCGTGGGGAAGATCGCATGGACAAGGCCCGGCGTGCTAGCCAGACCTGGCAGCAGGTGCTGCAGGCGGCCGGCCTGAATATCGGCCTCAACCAGCTCCCTGGGGACCATTGCCACTCCGACGCCAGATAGCGCCGCAACCCGAAGGCTGGCCAGGTCGTCGGTCGCGAGGCGTGGCTGGTGCACCCACGATGTCACATGCCCTTCAGCATCGACCAGATCCCAGACAAATCTCTCGCTGTTGCTGGCCATGGAGAGGGTGGGCCATTCCTTCACGGACTCGATCGAACTGGGCACCGCGTGACGCGCGGCCAATGCAGGACTGGCAACCAGAATGCGGATCGACAAGCCCAACTGGCGGACCGCAAGATCCGTATTCTCCAACGGCGGAAGCCTGACCCGGATCGCAAAGTCCAGGCCTTCCTCGACAACATCTACGCGGCGGTTGGTTGCATCCAGCAGAATCTGGACATCAGGGTTGTCGTGGATGTACCGCGCGATCATCGTGGAGATACCAGACTCCAGTAAGGCCACGGCGCAGGCGATGCGAACGGTGCCCTGCGGCTTGGAGCGCGTGCGGTCCACGATATCTTTGGCGGCCTTTGCTTCTGCCACCAGCGCAAGGCAATGCTGGTGGAACTGGCGCCCGGTTTCCGTCAAAGACAGGCTCCGGCTGGTGCGATTGAGCAGGCGCACGCCCAGTTCTTCTTCCAAAGCGCGAATGCGCCGGCTGAGTTTCGACGTCTGCAGGCCGAGGCTGCGCGCGGCCGCCGTATAGCTCCCGTGCTCGACCACCTCTGCGAAGAGCCGAAGATCATTGAGGTCAGTGATTGCGTTCATGGGCAGAGTCAACTCCTTCTGATCGTTCTATCCACGGCAATGATGCGTTCCACTCTGGGAGATATGCGCGAGTTCGTTGCAAATATAGCATTCGTCTCATTGCTTGCACCAGCGCCGAATCCGGCGAGTGGCACGGGCGGCGAACGTCGTCGTAGTTGCGGTGGCGGGAAACGGAGGCGGACATGCTCACACACAGGCGTTGGGAATCATTGGACAGGGCGGATCTCGGGTGGCTGCGCGCGAAACATCATTTCGTGGTCAGCGCCGACGGCAATCCCGCGCACGCTGCCCTGGGTCCCCTGATTGTCTGGAACGATGACGAGATCGCCGTGGGCGGCGGGTTCCCCATGCACGGGCACCGTGACATGGAGATCATCACCTATGTGCGCCAGGGCTTACTCGGGCATCGAGACACATTGGGATCCGAGGGCGCGATCCACGCAGGCGATGTCCAGGTCATGAGCGCCGGCACGGGCATACGTCACGCCGAGTTCAACCGCGGCGAGGTGCCGCTCAAGCTTTACCAGATCTGGCTTCTACCTCGTGAAGCCGGTGCTCGACCCGCATGGGATACCAAGCCGTTTCCAAAAAGCGACCGGTCCGGCTGCTTCGTAGTCCTTGCCAGTGGGTTCGACGGCGATGAAGGTGCGCTGCCTATTCGCGCCGATGCGCGCGTGCTTGGCGCGATGCTCAAGGCAGGCGAAAGCGTTCGGCACGAGTTGAGCCCGGCACGTCGTGCCTATCTCGTCGTGGCCTCAGGACGCATCGAAGTGAATGGCGAGCCCGTTGGGCCGCTAGACGGCGTGGCGATCACGAAGGTCGCTGCGGCGCAGATTTCCGCTCTTGAAGATTCTGAGCTGGTGATGGTGGACGCCGGCTGATTCCCTTTTTCGTTATCCACCTACGCAAATTCATTTCTGGAGATCGTAATGGAACGTTTTAAATTTCTTCCGCTGTTAGGTCGTATCTTGATCGGTGGGCCGTTCGTCATGAGCGGGCTCGGCAAACTCGCAGCGTACGGTGCGACGGTTGGCTATATCGCGGCCATGGGTCTGCCCGTGCCGCCACTCGCGTTCGTTGTTTCCGTGCTGATCGAACTGGGCGGTGGCCTGCTGCTGATTTCGGGCTACAGGGCTCGCGCCGTGGCGCTGGCGATGGCGCTGTTCTGTGTGGTCACTGCGATTTTCTTTCACCACAACTTCGCGGATCAAAACCAGATGATTCACTTCCTCAAGAACGTGATGATGGCTGGTGGCCTCCTGCAGATCACCTACTTCGGCGCTGGCGCATTCAGCCTGGACGCGCGCACCCGCCGGGTCGCTTCGGGTGTTTCGGCTCTGAACGCGAGCTGAGAAGACGACTTGTCGAGGCGATCGCTTGCCCGATCCGGTGTGCGATCGTCGCGTCGCCAGGTTTCGTCGCCAAAGTTATGCAGAAGATGGAGTATTGCTCGATATGAAAACTACTGCCCTTACCTCTGATCCACTGCGGACCCGCAATGCAATAGTCACGCGGACCGCAGGCCGGCAATACGGTCCCGTCAAACGGCTGGTCAGCCCGTCCGACCTTGGCGGGGTGCTGAAACCCTTTGTCTTTCTCGACTATTTCGATAGCTCGGTGGAAAGCGAAATGCGGTTTTCCATGCATCCCCATTCCGGCCTCGCCACGACGACCGTGCTGCTGGAAGGTGAAGTTGAGTATGAAGACACGACAGGCGCATCAGGGATCATGCCGTCCGGCGGTGTGGAGTGGATGAACGCGGGCAAGGGCGTGTGGCACGATGGTCGTGCAAGAGGCGATGGGCCGGTGCGCGGTTATCAGCTGTGGGTTGCGTTGCCGCCTGAGCTCGAATTAGGCGCGCCACGTAGCCAGTATTTATCTGCGAGCGAGGTCCCTCACACCGGTCCGGCCCGCGTCATCCTGGGTTGTTATGGAGACGTCGAAAGTCCGGTACCCGCACCCGCGGGCATCAACTACCTGCTCGTAAGGCTTTCGGCCGGCGAGCGGTGGCAGTACACGCCACCGGCTGGCCACGAGGTCGCCTGGCTATGTGTTCAGCGCGGCGCACTACGCGTCGCCGGCGAACCGATCTCCAACGAGCTTGTCGTGTTTGGCGAGTCCGAAGACGGTCTGGCATTCACTGCCGACAAAGATTCGGAGTTCGTCCTCGGCTCCGCGGTCCTACATCCGCACAATCTCGTGCTGGGCTATTACTCGGTTCATACGTCAGCGGAGGCGTTGCGTGCGGGTGAAGCCAGGATCAGAGAGATTGGAGCACAACTGCATCGCGACGGCCGCATCGGGTAATTTCCCAAAAGCGGTTTCGGCAGGATGCGAACACTCTATCGAGGATGCCTCATGCAAAACGTCCATGGTGGTAACGCGGACATTCCAGCTATCGGCTTTGGCACTTATGGAATGAGTGCCGACGACGTCTACCGAATCATTCCCGCAGCCCTTCGGGCCGGCTTCCGTCATATCGACACCGCGCAAATCTATCGCAACGAGGGCGAGATTGGCGACTGCGTCGCCGCATCCGGCATTCCAAGAAGCGAAATCTTTCTGACGACCAAGGTCTGGGTCAGCAACTACTCAGAGCGATTTTTCGAAGCCTCTGTCGACGAGAGTCTCCGCAAGCTCAGGACAGACCATATCGATCTGCTCCTGCTGCACTGGCCCGGATCGGACGTGCCGCTGGCCGAACAGATCGCGGGACTCAACGCAGTCGTACGCGCGGGCAAGGTCCGGTACATCGGCGTCAGCAATTTCAACCGCGCACTGATGACGGAATCTATCCGGCTCTCCGCGGCACCTCTTGTGACGAATCAATTTGAATATCACCCGTATCTGAACCAGTCCTTGCTCGTCGAAAGCACGCTGCAAGCGGGGCTTGCCGTGACAGGGTACTGCGGCATGGCGGTTGGTCATGTCTTCTCGGACCCGACGCTCAAGGAGATCGCGGCCTGCCATGACAGAACCATCGCGCAGATCGTCTTGCGGTGGCTGGTTCAACAGCGCAGCGTTATTGCGCTTTCGAGGACTACCCGGATCGATAGACTGGAGCAGAACCTGGCGGTATTCGACTTTGAGCTGCATGGCGCGGAGATGGCGGCAATACATGCGTTGGCGACGGCAAACAGCCGAATTGTCGATCCGCCCGGACTCGCCCCGCTGTGGGACAGTACGAGCGTTTGAGCACATCGTTGTGGATTTTCACCGCGAATGGCCGAGCCTCGAAACTTCGGCGTAGACGGAATCGGAGAATGTGATGAAGGCGATTGGTTATGCAGCAAAGGGTGGCGTCGAGGTCTTGACCGAGCTTGAACTCCCGATGCCGGAACCCGGTCCACGCGATCTGCGGGTCGCCGTGAGGGCCGTGTCGGTGAATCCCGTCGATGTGAAGCGCCGTCGCTGGGAAGATCCTTCGGAGAGCCCGCATCCGCGAGTGTTGGGCTATGACGCAGCCGGCGTTGTCGAAGCGGTGGGAAGCGCGGTCACGCTCTTCAAGCCGGGTGACGAAGTCTTCTATGCGGGCGCGATGGACCGGCCCGGGACGAACTCGGAGTTTCACCTCGTCGACGAGCGGATCGTCGGACCCAAGCCCACCTCATTGTCGTTCGCCGAGGCGGCGGCTTTGCCGCTCACCTCGATCACCGCGTGGGAAATGCTCTTCGACCGCATGAAGGTACCGGACGGTGTGCGCAAACCCCCCGGTACGCTGCTTGTTCTGAACGGAGCAGGGGGCGTCGGCTCCATGCTGATCCAGTTGGCGAACCGTTTGACGAGCCTCACGGTCATCGCAACGGCATCCCGGCCCGAAAGTGTGGAGTGGGTACGCAAGCTCGGCGCAAAACACGTTGCCGACCACAGCAAGCCGATTGACGAAGCACTCCATGCGATCGGCTTCAGTGGCGTGGACTATATCGCGGCGATCACTACGACGTCCGGCAGTGCACCCAGCCTCGCCCGCGCGATGAATCCTCAGGGGCATATCACGCTGATCGATAACTTCGACGACAGCATCGCACCGTTCAAGCCGAAGAGCATCACCGTGTCCTGGGAGATGATGTTCACCCGGTCGCTGTTCCAGACAGCCGACATGGATGCACAGCACCGCCTGCTGAAAGAAGTATCGGCAATGGTCGACGCCGGTGCGCTGCGAACGACACTCACGCACGTAGGCGGCCCTTTGACGGCGGCGAATCTTCGTCTGGCACACGAACGGGTCGAAACGGGCAGGGCGATTGGAAAAACCGTGCTGGAGGGCTTCCAGCAATGAGTACAGCCGCTGGTCGGCGTGGTCAGCGTGGCGTCCGCGCGCTTCCCGCCGCGGGGTGGTCGACGGGGAATAGAGGCCCCTTTGTGGATTGAGACGTTGGCCGTCAAGCTACAAGCGCGGCGATCTTGGCTTGCGCCTTCCTGATGGCTGCATTCTTGACGTCTGTGCCGAACGCGAGTCCCTCCGCGCGTATAACGGTGACGTCATGCAATCCCAGGAAAGAAAACACGCTTCTTAGATAGCTCTCGTGGTGCTCGAGTGCTGCTATCGGCGTGTCGGTCTGGTAGACGTTGCCACGCGTCGAAGCAATGATGACTTTTTTGCCGGTAGGAAGAAGTGTCTGGGATTCGCCGCGCTCGCTGTATTTGAAGGTCTCTCCGGCCACAACGACCCGGTCGATCCAGACCTTCAGTTGCGACGGAATCGTGAAGTTATACATGGGCGCGCCGATCACGACGATGTCGGCCTCGAACAGTTCAGTTAGATACTCCTCACCAAGTTCGAGATCGCAGCAGAGCGCCGCGCCTTCAAGTGCTTTACCCGACCACGCTGCTATGTGCGCAGCTGACAAATGCAGCGCGGCGTCGCTTGCAAGGTCCCGATACACCACGGTGAGGTCGGGATGAATCGTCTTTTCGCGTTCGACGATTTGCGCGGAGAGCGCCCGGCTAACCGAACGGATTCCGAGAATGCTGGAATCGATGTGCAACAGCTTCATTGCGGAAGTCTCCGATTGGTGAGATGTCTCACGTCGATGCGTCAGTCGCATGACTGAAGATCAACGATGAAGACGTGCCACCCATCTTGCACAGTCGCGTCACATTCGAATAGCCATTATTTCTCGATGTTTTCCATCGGCACGATCGATAGATCAGGAGGGCGTAATGTTGGACGGTGTATCGCTGGATCAGTTACGGACCTTCGTTGCGGCCGTCGACGAAGGCAGTTTTTCCAGAGCAGCGCGGAAGCTACGCCGGGCGCAATCGATGGTAAGCGATTTGGTAGCCAATCTGGAAGGGCAGATCGGGGTAACGTTGTTCGACCGAAGGGGCCGATATCCAGCGCTCACAGCAGAAGTGCGGGTTCTATTGGCGGATGCGCGCAATATCCTTTCTGGCGTGGACTGGATGAAGGCGCGCGCCAAAGGCATGGCGTCTGGCCTGGAACCCGAATTGTCCGTGGTCCTGGATGTCTTTTTCCCGTTTCAGGTAGTCGTCGAGGCGGCGAAGGCGTTCCGCGAACGTTTTCCAGCAATACCATTGCGGCTTTACGCGGAGGCACTCGGAGGCGCTTATCAACCCGTCATCGACGGACGTTCCGCGCTGGGTATTGTGGGTTCCTTGCCTTTTGTACCACCGGGTCTGGTCTCCGAACGGCTTGCGGGAGTTGGGTTGACGATGGTCGCCGCAAGGACGCATCCGTTGGCCGCGATCCGGGGGCCCATCTCTAAGGATGAACTGGCGCGCCACATGCAAATCGTACTTACCGACCGGACTGAGTTGTCTGCCGGACGTGAGTTCGGCGTCATGTCCAGTTCAATCTGGCGGGTCGCGGATCTGTTCGCCAAACACGCCTTTCTGCTGCATGGACTCGGATGGGGCGGAATGCCAGTGCACACCATCGAAGACGATCTATCCGCCGGCCGGCTGGTCGAACTTCAGATCGAAGATGTGCCGCCCGGAGGCTCATTCTTCCCATGTTGGCTGTTTATCCTTCTGCTGCGCCGCCTGGTCCGGCTGGGAGATGGCTGATCGAGCGGCTGCGCGAAAGGTCATCGAATGTGCCGGGCGAGAGCGCGGAGGCGTATCTCTCTTGAGACGGACAGGCAGGCATCCGACTGTCCAGTACGGCCCGGCGGTGTCTGGCTAAGCTTCTTCGGCTTGCCGACTGATTTGGTTTTGAATCGCGTTCACAATTTTTCCCCTGTTAGCAGCTACGCGACAAGGCCCTTCAGGACATCCTCGAGAGGAATATTGCCTTTGCGGTGCTCAATGCCAGTACCACCCTCGAACTCAATCCACCCCTCGTTAAAGCCGTCGATCATCCGAATGCGGGGCATCGGATATTGCATGCCTTGGGACCGAAACAGTGTTTCCCATGTATCGCGCGGCACCGGGACCATGCGCACAGGAAGACCCAGGGCGGCGCTGAACCCGGACGCGATATCGTTTGCGGAGTAGCGCGCAGGCCCCTCCAGTTCGACAATTCGTACTCCGGTCCATTCGTCACGAAGGAGTTCGGCTGCGTTGCGTCCTATGTCATCAGCGGCCACCATGGGTATTGAATGGTCTTGCGGTTGCAGAAAGCAAGGAATTGCGCCGGTGCGCGCCGCGTCTACATCCCACGCCGCGTTCTCCATGAACCACGCTGCACGGAGCATGCACACCGGGAGGTCCAGCGTGCGAAGCATCTCCTCGGTCATCTTCGAGTTATTGAGCAGGTTCGGCTCGGCGACATGCGCACCAACCGTCGAAAGAAACACGACCCGTTTTGGCCGCGCGGTCTCCAGCGCTTTCTTGATTGCGACAGCATTGGCCTGCGTTGCCGGGAAGCCTGGTTGGGGATCATAGTTCGGAGGTGTCATCAGGAACACTCCATCTGTACCCTCAAAAGCCTTCGCAAGCGCCTCGGCGTCGCCGATTTCCGCAATAGCGATCTCGCAACCGAGCTCTGCCCACGGCTCACCCTTCGCGATGTCTCGCACAATGGCACGAACAGGCAGTCCTGCCTTCAAAAGCGAGCGGGCGACGGTACCGCCGACTTTTCCTGTAATTCCTGTAATTGCGTACATTTGACTGAGTCCTTTAAACGGTATTAAACCTGTCGGGGTGGCAGATATAACGCGTCGCTGCCTTCCGATGAAGCTTAGGTTGAACGACCTGGTAAATGAATGCCCGGCACGTCAGAAGTGATATGACAAACTGTCATCAAAGGTCGCCAGTCCGGCCTGGAAGCGGCCGTCCGGCGAGGCAGAGTGCAGATATTTTCGCGCCGGACGGCATGTGGTTCAGTGATGCGCAAAGAGCGAATTGAGCCCTTTAGTGGCAGCGCGGCTGCCCGATTCCGAGGGGCTCTCCTGTACGCCGCCGAAGCTGCTTTCTACGTTGGCGTCGGTATTGCTCTCTGCGCTGATCTTGGCCTCGGCAGCCTGAATGTCGTCTGGGTAGTGGGGATCGTTGGCGCGGCCAGGCATGTAGCCGACCTTTTCGAGCTGCACGAGTTCGGCGCGCACCTGGGCGCGGGTTACTGTGGAAGTGGCTTCTTGGGCATGGCTGGCGATCGGAAAAGCAAGGGCAGTGGCGACGGCCAGGATGAGTTGGCGAAAGTTCATGGCAAATCTCCTTCGGGATGGGTTAAGAGAACAACGTATGGTTCGGAATGAATTCTGGACAAAAGGAGATGAAACTTAAATAGCATCGCAGTCATCTGATTGATGACACATAGTCATGAAAAGAATCGCCAGGCAGCTGATGGGATGAAGTGGAGCGCGCTACCGAAACGCGTCGCCGCTAAATCCTGCGGTTGCGCTGCTGACAAAATGTTCGGGAGATATCCGCGTCGTTGGGAGACGGGGTGGGGTTATGACGTCTGTGGCGACGCAGGCGGCCAATAACGTGGGCCTGCGTCGCGCGGGTGAACCGCTCATCCAGGCGGAAAAACCTTTTAAGCGCAAAGACGGAGAGCGATTTGACAGTTAAGGACTGCTAGTCCTGGTTCGCTTCTCGAGCGTCTTTTCCGGGATCGCACTGAGCGACGTAATGAAGTCGAGAAACATGCGCACTTTCGCCGGAACATGATGCCGGGACGGATAGAATGCATAAAGCGGGAAGCGGTCGTCGGGCCAGTCGGGGAACAACTCCACGAGTCGGCCGTCCACAAGTAGTTGCTCTACACCAAGTTCCATTACCTGAGCAATTGCGTGCCCCGCCAAGCAGACGCTATGCATGGTGCCGACATCGTTGACAGTGAGTCGGCCAGCCACCTCAATGGTAATTTTCTTGCGTCCGCGGTGAAATTCCCAGTCGAACGGTCGCCCTGTTTCTGGATCTCGAAACCTTATGCATTGGTGAGTGTCGCTTTCAAGGTCGAGGGGTTGTTCCGGGCGCCCCTTGCGCTTGAGATAGGCCGGTGCTGCCACGGTCAGGATGCGCGTATCGAGGAGCTTACGTGCCACAAGACTGGAAGATCGAGGGTCACCAAATCTGACCGCAAGATCAAATCCGTCGGCGATCATATCCCCAAGCTGGTCTCTTGTGACCAATTCCAGTCGGAGCTCTGGATACTGATCGAGAAATGACCCAAGCTTCGGAGCTAGGAGCAGGCGGGAAAAAAATGGATCTACATTCACCCTTAGGCGACCGCGTACGGCTGTCGCTCCTTCGGTGGCAGACGTCGCGGCCTCTTCAAGTGCCGCGAGTAGTGGCATCACCTGCTCGTAAAGACGCCGGCCTTCATCCGTCAGCGTGACCGAGCGCGTCGTGCGGTCCAGAAGACGGACCCCGAGGCGCGCCTCAAGCCTCGCTATGCAGCGGCTGACACCCGACTGGGACATATCGAGCATGTCACCCGCACCAGCGAAACTGCCGGTGTCGACTATCGCGGATAGAACACCCATTCCATTCAGGATTCGCTCGTCGAAGCCGGTCATTAATGCCTCCGCGGCATATATCAAATGACACTGATGTTATCGCGAAAAGGCGTGTTGGCGCACAAAATTGCCCTGTCGAACGATGCGAATCAAGGGGATGCAGATGTTTGCAGTTACCGGAATTACCGGGCAAGTAGGAGGGGTTGTTGCACGTGTTCTGCTTGCGGCAGGCCTGGACGTGCGTGGAGTCGTTCGGGATCCTGTCAAAGGAGAGCACTGGGAAAACCAGGGATGCGAGGTGGCAATAGCCGAAATGAACGACGCGGTCGCCTTGGCACGTGCCTTTGACGGGGCGGAAGCGGTTTTCATTTTGCTACCCCCGAATTTCGATCCGGCGCCCGGGTTTCCTGAATCGAAGGCCGCAATCGCCGCGTTGAGCGACGCCCTGACCGTATCAATGCCCAAGCGTGTAGTTTGCCTGTCCACAATCGGCGCCCACGTAACGCAGCCCAACCTGCTGCAGCAATCAGGAATGATGGAGCGAGCATTCGGCTTGCTGCCTATGCCCGTCGCCTGCCTCCGCGCGGGATGGTTCATGGAAAACGCCGCCTTGGACCTGGAACCCGCGCTCGCATCCGGTGTAATTTCAAGCTTCCTTTATCCGTTAGACAAACCCGTTCCTATGGTAGCAACTGCCGACGTAGGTCGAGTGGCGGCGAGCCTGCTCCGCCAGGACTGGACCGATCACCAGATCATAGAACTCGAGGGACCGCGTCGGACGACCCCGAACGAGATCGCTGAAGTGTTTTCTCGATTATTGGGTAAGGAAATAAGGAGGGTGCCTGTAGCTCGAGATACGTGGGAAAGTGAATTTGCATCGCAAGGGATGCAAAATCCGTTGCCGCGTATTCAGATGTTAGAGGGCTTCAACGAAGGGTGGATTGAATTCGAATTCCCGACAAGTACGGTCAAGGGCAGTGTTCCACTGGAAACCGTATTGCGTGGTCTTGTCCAGCGTATGTGTCAAACCGTGTGAGGCGGAGACCTCCGATCGTACCGTCGGTCCAGCCCTGTTGATGACAAAACGTCATTTGAAAAATGACTTGGTTGCCATCGAAACTTCGATGTCGTACGCGCAGAATAAAGCAGACCTGTACTTCGGAAGCTCGGCGGGTTCTTGACCGGTGGTCTTCCATGAAAGCGAAGCGGGGCCTGTGTTCGTGATGTGATGTAGCTATTTTGGAGTCCATATGAACAATGCTCGAGAAGCAAAAGCAGACTCGGCGGATGGAGATGAGCATCAGGGAGTGGCCGGCGTTACGATGACCCGCCGCGGTCTATTCCGGTCAACTCTTGCCGCCGCGACGTCAGTTGCGCTAAATGGTGTCCAGGCCGCACCTATCCCTGCGTCGGCGGAGAGCAAGTCTCGCGTCCTGCGTGCAAACAATCTGGTTCGCGTATCCGTCACCATCAATGGAGTTGCGCATCGTGTCGAAGTACGCTCCGACGTGACTTTGCTTGATCTACTGCGGGAGCAGTTGCACCTCACGGGTGCCAAGAAAGGGTGCAACCGCGGAGAGTGCGGTGCCTGTACGGTTATGCTGGACGGAAGGCGAGTCAACTCGTGTTTCGTTCTCGCGGCCACCCTGGAGGGCCGTCGCGTGACGACAGTCGAGGGACTCGCGACTGGCGATTCGTTGCATCCGGTGCAGCGTGCCTTTATAAAATGCGACGCCTTTCAGTGTGGGTTCTGCACGTCGGGGCAGATCATGTCTGCGCTCGGCTGCATTGAAGAGGGGCACACGGGATCGAACGTAGAGATCCGGGAATGGATGAGCGGAAATCTCTGCCGCTGTTCGGCCTATCCTCAAATCGCCGAAGCAGTCGAGACGGCTTCGGTCCAAATGCACGGAGGCGACCATGGAGCCGTTTGAATACGCACGGGTGTCGTCGACAGGCGACGCACTCACACTTGCTGGTTCCAGCGGGTCAGCGTTCCTAGCCGGTGGTACCGAGCTATTGAACTGGATGCGCATTGGGATCGAGAGGCCAACCAGGATCATTGATATCGGTCGGATTGGGGGCATGTCGGAGATCCGTCAAACACCGTCTGGCGGGCTGACCATCGGTGCGTTGAGCAAGCTGAACGATATTGCGCAGCACCCACATGTCGTGAGTGACTATCCTGTCCTCTCGCAAGCGATATTGAAGGCCGCATCGGCGCAAATCCGGAATCTGGCGACGATAGGTGGAAATCCGCTACAACGTGTGCGATGTCCATATTTCCGTGCGGATGAGCCGACCCCGTGCAATAAACGCGTTGCGGGGTCGGGCTGTGCTGCGCTGCACGGGTTCAACGAGAAGCACGCTATTTTCGGCTGGACCGAGGACTGTGTGGCTGTGCAGCCATCTGACCCGGCGGTCGCGCTTGCGGCCCTCGATGCGGTGTTCGTAACCGACCGTCCCCGAGGAGGCCGGCGGATTCCAGCCCGTGACTTCCACGTGCTGCCGGGGGAAAACCCGGCGGCGCATCACCGACTCGCGGCCGGGGAGTTGATTACCGCGGTCGAACTGCCGAGAGCGTGGCCAAAGTCCGCCTACCTGAAGATTCGCGAGCGCGAAAGCTACGAGTACGCGACTGTGTCGACAGCCGTGGCGCTCGAACTTGACGGGGACGTCATCACTAACGCACGGATCGCGCTGGGTTCGGTGGCGATGCGGCCATGGAGGTTGGACGAAACCGAGCGCAGACTGGTCGATCAGCGGCTAGGCTCCGCAGGTATCAATGCAGCCGTCGACGCAGGTCTGGTCGACGCGCGCCCACTTTCGCGCAACGGCTATAAGGTTGTTATCGCACGCAACGCGGTATTGCGCACCATCGATACGGCAGCGAGGACATGATGAGCAATCTGGGTCAATCCATTCCCCGGCATGACGGCCCCATCAAGGTAACAGGTGCCGTGCTCTATTCGGGCGATCGGAACCTCCGGTCTCAACTCTATGCGGTGTTCGTCAATGCGACGATTCCGGCAGGACGTGTCGTCTCGATAGAGACGACCGCCGCCTTGGCACGAGTCGGAGTGGTGAGAGTGTTGAAGGCGTCCGACATGCCGCGAGCGCATCGAAAGCTGGACGAAATCAGTGTGCCGCCGCTTGCGACGCGATTCATTCCCATGCAATCGGACGACATCGTCTACGAGGGACAGCCGGTCGCCATGGTGTTGGCCGAGAGTCTGCAGGCAGCCGAAGCGGGCGCTGCTGTCGTACGCGTGCGCTATGAAAGGCGCCCGTTCGTCGTACCTGACACCGCGCCTGCCGCAGACGTTGCTCCAGGGAAGGGTAATTATTCGAAAGCGAATGCACTCGAATTCCACAAGGGTGACGCAGCCGGTGCGATTGCGGGTGCGGCTTTCCGCGCGGGCGGCGAATATACGCAACCGTCTCGTCATGGCAACCCGATGGAGCCTTGCGCCATTCTCGCAGTTTGGGAGGGGCAGAGGCTGACCGTGTACGACGCCGTGCAGCATCTTCCGGCCGTGCAGAACACCTTGGCGGCAGCGTTCGGAATCGACAATTCTAACGTTCGCGTGGTTGCCCCGCACACGGGCGGAGGGTTCGGTACCAAGGCTTTTGTATGGCCTCATGAAATCCTGGTCAGCATGGCTGCCCGTGTCGCGGGTCGGCCTGTCAAGATGGTTCTGACCCGCCAGCAGCAATACAGCATGGTCGGCTACCAACCTCAGATGAGCCATGAAGTACAGCTTGGCTCGGATGCGCAGGGTAGGCTTCTCGGTGTTAGCCATCAGGCCGTGAATGTGACAGGCATGACCGACGACTATGTGGAATTTGGCGCGGTACCGGCAAAGTCCTTCTACGCCTGCGATAACATTTCTGCTACTCACCAGATCCGCCGTGGTCACGTAGTACTGCCGACCTTTATGCGTTCACCTTGGGATGGTCCGGGGTCCTGGGCACTTGGCTCGGCCATGGACGAACTCGCAAGATCGCTAAACGTCGATCCTCTCGACCTGCGCTTGACTAACTACACGGAGATTGACCCAGAGAGCGGCAAACCGTGGTCGTCAAAAAAGCTTCGGGAGGCATACGATGAAGGTGCAAGACGCTTCGGGTGGCGCGAACGTCCGAAAGGAGGAACACTCGACGGTCACTGGCGGATCGGATGCGGGATGGCGGACTGCGGCCAGGGGCAGGCACGGTTTCACTCAACCGCAAAGGTGAGGCTACGTGCGAACGGGACGGCTCAACTTGAGTCAAGCTTCTGCGACATTGGCACCGGGCCGGCCACCGTGTTTCCACAGATCGTCGCCGCCGTGCTCGGGTTGGACCCGTCGCAGGTGACGGCGCTATCGGGCGACACGAACCTGCCGTATGCCGGGCCCACCTACGGCTCAAGCACCACGATAAGCACGGGTGCCGCAGTGCAAAAAGCCGCACAGGATGTCCGGTCCAAACTGGCGAGGCTCGCCGGCTGGCCGGCGGATCAGGTTTCGCTAGAGGGCGGACGTATCGCTTACGGTGGTACGTCGCGCACCATTCAGGACGTACTGGGCGAAGCTGGTGTAGCTGAGCTCGCATCGGACGGAGCATTTGATTTACCCGGTAACGCGCCGGTAGATATGGGCTCTCCTGGCTTTCCCACGCGATCTTTCGGGGTCATCTTCGTGGAAGTCGCCGTTGATCCTGAACTGGGACTACTGCGACTTCGTCGGGCGACAGGCGTCTATAGCGCGGGGCGAATCATCAACTCCATGACGTCCCGGTCACAAATGATTGGTGGCATCGTCTGGGGATGGGGTATGGCCGCCATGGAGGCCAGCCACTACGAGCCGACACTCGGGCGCTGGCTCGCAAAAGATCTCGCGGGCGTCCCCATTCCGGTAAACGCGGATATTCCACCTGACATAGACGTGGCGTTTGTCGACGAGTTTGATGCGAACTCCGGTCCGCTCGGTGCTAAAGGGATTGGTGAACTCGGCGCGACAGGCGTCGCGGCGGCTGTGGCGAATGCTGTATTCGACGCCATCGGAGTACGTGTACGTGATCTACCCATCACGCCTGACAAACTGATCCAAATATAAAGCAGTGTAACGTCTCAGTCAGTTGTGTCGGCAATGCTGAAGTGATCAGTTCGACGTGACCATAGCAATCGGGACGCGGTCGCGATAATCTCCAGCGTGCGCGCCGGACGGACCGTCGCTGCAGAACAAGTTCATGAATAAAACCAGCGGGGTCGTCTCACGATGTATGACCAAAGGGGTAATCAATCCGCATTGCGTCAAGTTGCAGCTTCGAGGTTTTTTCTCGGCGCAACGATTGCGATGTTTCTGTCGGGTCTCGGCACGTCGGCGGCTGCACCACAGATCGTACTGTTCCTGGTGAAGGAACTCGGCGCCTCGCTGCCGTTGGCGGGATTCTATTACTTGACCAGCCTTGCAGCTCCGGTCGCGGGGTATTTCGTCGGCCGTTACTCCGACCACACCGGGAATCGACTCGGTCTGTTTCGCATGTCTGCTGTGGCGGGCTTTCTGGGCTGGGCGGGGTTGGCCCTCTCTACTTCGGTCTGGATGCCCTTCATCATCGCCGTCGCTTTGCTGGCCGTTTCCGGTGCCACCGCTTCGCAAATATTTGCGGCTGTCCACGATGAACTCACCGACAAGCCCGGCGACGCCAATGAAAATGTTGTTGCCATCATCCGTATGGCGCTTACCGGCGGATGGATCGTCGGGCCTGTCTTAGGAGCGTGGCTGGCCGCTGCCTATGGCCTGCGCCCCATGCTTTGGATGACCGCCATCTGCATGCTTCTGCAGATCGCACCTCTCGGAACGCTGAACCCAACCGTCAAGCCCAAGCCGGAGTTGGAGTCGGCGAGTGAGCCCGCGCGTCACTCCAGCCTACGCGCCATGCTTCCACTGCTGACCTTCACAGGACTTTTCGTCCTGGTCTACGCAGGGGAGCCGGTTAAGTACGGATTCCTGCTGATCTACATGGAAGAACAGCTCAAGCTCAGTCCGGCGGTACGGGGAGCGGTCATCGGAATACAGCCCTTCATCGAGCTACTCATCATGCCCTTCAGCATTGGCCTCGGCCGCAAGCTTGGCAACGTGTGGTTGATGTGTATCGCGGCCGCCATGGGGGTGTTTGCCAATCTTTGCTTTGCGCTCTGGTCGTCCGTAGCGGGCATGTTCGCCGGACAGATCCTCATGGGCGGTGTGTGGGGCATATTTATGGTTCTGGGCATCATCGTCGCTCAACGCCTTCTTCCCAATGCGGTAGCGACGGCGTCGGCCATCTTCATGAGCTCGACGGCGCTCGCCTCGGCGTTAGGAGGCATCGCGGGCGGCTTCGGGGTCGCATTCCTGGGCATTCCCAATGTCTTCCTGCTGCCAGCGCTCTTCGCGGGCATTGCCGTTGTCGGACTGGCATTGATGGCACACACTGAAAGGTTCAAGGTGTATTGATCTCGGCGAGTCGCCTGTTTGGCAGTCAACTTATGCCGATACACTGCTATGTTCAGTGTTCTTGATCGCGCCAGTCTCAGCTAGACATAGTTCGGACCCGCCGTGATGCCGCGCGCATTCGTCGGCACTTCTGTTTTTCCAGCCACTGCAGTGATTCCTGCACGACCTCCGCTGGAACCTCGTTGAATGACGCGCTGCGAATCAGAGTCTCGCTGGCAGCAATGTCGTTGAACTGCCCCAGCTTGTTCTGCACGGACGTCAACTCCTTGATGGTGCGATCGTGTCCACCCTTGAGGACGGGCTGAAAAAACTCGAGCAGGTACCTCAGCTTCTTGCCCGCCTTTCGGACGTCGTGGAGGTCTTCCTCGTGTGCGGTCTCGCGACCTGCTGCACGCCTGCTTCGCTTTTGAAGCATGCGCTGCGCCAGACGAACGCGCTTTTTGGCGAACGCCCGGATGGGAAGATCGCTGCAACGCGACTGCAGCGTGATTTGCGCGCGAAGCAGGACATCGCTCAAGAACGCCTCAACATCGTCGCTTTTGATCATCGTCTGGCTATCCACCACTGCCTGTGCACGCTTCTCGCGCGCAGCGGCCACGAGCAGTTCGATCGAGGCGCCTGACTCCTGGGCTGTTTTCAGGAGATCGCCTGCGATGTCCCAATCACGCGTTCCGCCTGCCACCGCAGCAAGACGCTTGAATTCTTCTGTGGCATTTGCAGCAGTTTCCTCCCCGAGAAAGGGGGAGTACGCCCAGTACAGAGCGCGAAGCTTTCGGAAGGCGATTCGAAGTTGATGAAACCCCTCAGCATCGCTCTTTGTGGATAGTTCTTTCGCCCTTTGCACTGCCTCCGCTACTACCGGAGTCGCCAATGATGAAAAGGTACTGGCGATGGAGCTTGTCTTCGAGAGTGTCGAACCGGCCGCCCGCCGATCGAATTTGATGCGAGTGTTTGGCCGCGGTAAAGGCCAGTCACCATCCAGATTCATTTCAGCCTCAGGTCGGACAAAAATATGTTGTGGCTAGAACTTACCATACTGGTCTTCGCCCCACGCGCTCTTTGTGACGGTTTGATGAAACGATTCGCAAGGTGTGGCGCGTGTAGCGCCCTCAGTTCGCGGCGTCGCCGGGCGCCTGCTGTTCTGTATTAGGATGCTTACCTACGTCAGTCACCGTTCGACACGCTGACGCATCGAGCGCGCCTCGAAAATGCCTGGAACCTAAGTGGGAGTTCGGTTTGAAAAAACGCGCCACCGTGATCTGTCGCAGAGGTAAGCGAATCCTCCTGGTCACACGTACTCGGTCGAAGTGGACTTTGCCGGGCGGGATCCTGAAGCGTGGAGAACATCTCTCGGACGCTGCGCTTCGAGAACTCAAGGAAGAAACGCGGCTTTCCGGGAAATCAGCCAGGTACCTCTTCGACGTCCGTGGAAAGCAGAAACATCATCACGTGTTCGCCTGCGAAATCTCAAACCGCGCCAAAGCTCGCCCGAGCAACGAAATATCCAGATGCCGCTGGGTTCACCTCGACGACCTCCCAAGCCTTATGACCAGTGGACCGACGACCGACATCGTAAAGCTCATGGGTCAACGTCGCAGGAAGTAGCACAGTCGTCTGCGTGGCTACCCGTCATCCTGCGAAAATCCCGCCGTTCTGTGGCCTTCGGCTGTCCGAACGCCCGTTGCGATTGGCTCAGCTCGACTGACAGCCAATTTGCTGTCGAAACTAATCTAGAGAACGTGCAAATCGCCGTTGATACTCGCGCGGTGACAGTTCAGTTTTATGCTTGAACAATTGGCGGAACGTGCTGGGATCGCCGTAACCGACTCGTTCGCTGATGGCGTCGAGGTCGACGTCGCCGGACTCCAGCAACCGCTTGGCGACTTCCACACGCAAGGTCTGAAGATAACCTACCGGTGTATCGCCCACCGCCTGCTTAAAACGCCTGTGGAGCGTGCGTTCGCTGACCGCCAGATGGGCCGCAAGGTCGGACATTCGAAATCGCTGTTGCAGCGTGGCCTCCATCTGTCGCTGTGCGCGTACGACAAGCTGGTCCGTGTGCCCCTGCTCGTCGAGCAACGTGGCATACGAGGCCTGCGAGGCACGATTGACGTCGATCAACAAGGTCTTGGCGACGAGCATCGCCAGCTTTGAGTCGGTCAGTCGTTCGACCAATCGCACAGCAAGATTCAGATAGGACGTCACCGCGCCACCGCATAGGATGCCTGATTGCTCAGTCAACACTTCGCGTGAGCGAAGCTCAACCTTAGGATAGCGTCGCGAGAAATCGGCCGCTCTGGACCAATGCGTTGTAGCAATCCGATGGTCCAGCAATCCCGCTTCAGCTAGCAGATAGCTGCCCGTGCAATAGGACGCAAGCAGCGTCCCCGCCTTGTGCTGAAGCCGCAATGCGGACGACAGGTCGCGCACCTGATCGTGGCGAGCGAGAAAAGCGTCCATGTCTGCGACGAATGGCGCGGTTACCAGAATCGCATCGGAACGCTTGCGGGCGTCGATACAACCATCCACTGCGATGCTTTGGCCTGACGCGGCGCGCACCGGTTGCCCATCCAGGGATTCCACACGCCAGACAAATTTCGGAGATGTCGCACGGGAGCCGGCCGTTCTCTTGCTCGCCAGCGAATTGGCGGCATGCAAAACATCAATGGGACCAGCGACACCCGACGCCAGAATCCCGTCGAAGACCCAGAAACGAACAGTAGGCATGATGTCTGAATTTCCATGAAAAATGGCGATACTGCCACTGGTCGAAGCGTTTAGCAAGGCTGATGATTGCCACTGTCAAACGACAGCTATAGGACTATCGCCATGCCAATGATCGACGCACTGATTCCTGAAAACGCACTGACGCCAGAAGCCGAGGCACGCCTGCTCAAGGAGATGACCGACATCCTGATCCGGGCCGAAGGGTACGAACCCGATAACGAAGTCGCACGACGCGTATCGTTCCTCTTTCTCCACCGGCCCGCTGCAATATTTGTGGGTGGTGTGCCGTCTGCGTCGCCCCGATACCGGGTCATTCCTTCGGTACCCGAAGGGCAATACACCGATGCGGCGCGCGAGACGCTCGTCAGGGAGATAACCGCAGCCATTGCTCGAGCTGAAGGCGTAACGTTCGAGGAGATAGCGCCACGGGTGTGGGTGTTCCCGACTGAAATTCCCGATGGCCAATGGGGCGGTGCAGGCGGAATTCGCAGGCTTTCCGATATCCATGCCCTTATTGCCGGTGAGCACGACCGGAAAACGGGAGAGGAGCGCCTTGCGCGGCGGCGTCGCGAGAAGGCGCAGGAGACGCTGGCAGGTGCGGTCGACGCTATCTCCAGGCTCTCCTGACGGCGGGTAGTTTCGCTGGCTGTACTGCGCGCGTCGCACGGCTCGACTTTGTATCTCAACGTATCTGCTGCCTGCGCTGACATGCGCGCTTACAAAAGCCGTCGTTCCCGACACATACCAGATACGTCTGTCCGCTCAAATACGTCCATCGAATGCTGGACCTGCACTGCAATGTTCTCCTTAGCGAATTGCTAGCGCGGGACTTGCATATGCAACATGAGGGTGATCATGACTTTAGACGTTCAACGCAAGGCGGGTGATGAGGTGAGCAGCGAGATCGCGCGCAACTGTCTGCTTACGCGTACGAGACAGATTTCAAGAGTGTTGACTGCGATCTACGACGAGGAACTGCGGCCATTCGGTATCGCCTCCCCACAGTTCACCCTGCTCGTGCTCATCATGGAGCTTGGACCACTTAGCCGCTCAGATTTGGGGCGCAGAAACCATCACGACCGGTCGACGTTGAGTAGGAATCTGCAACCACTCATCTCGCAGGGATGGGTTTTCGAGGGCGTTCCTGGCGACGATGGTCGCAGTCGGCCCCTTTCGCTGACGGAGCAAGGCAAAGAATTGCTGCACCGCGCTGCGTTCGCGTGGTCGGTCGCGCAAACAAAAGCCAAGGCCCTGCTGGGAGAGGTTGGCGCCAATGCGCTCATGGGCATAGCAGGCGAGTTGCCGCGCCGCATGAGCTAAGTTTTTACATTGAATGTTGCATATGCAATACCACCAGAGGGCTTCGTGCCCATCCCTATCAGTCAAGGAGTTCGCAATGAAAGTCGTCAAAGCCGCCGCAGTTCAGATCAGCCCTGTGCTCTACAGCCGTGAGGCAACCGTCGCAAAGGTTGTGCAGAAGATCCTCGAACTCGGTGAGAAGGGCGTGCAGTTCGCTACGTTCCCGGAGACCGTGGTGCCTTACTACCCGTACTTTGCTGCAGTCCAGACAGGCATTCAGCTTCTGTCCGGAACCGAGCATCTGAGATTGCTCGAACAGTCCGTGACGGTACCGTCACCCGCGACTGACGCGATTGGAGAGGCCGCCCGCAAGGCGGGCATGGTGGTGTCAATCGGCGTCAACGAGCGCGACGGCGGAACCATCTACAACACGCAGTTGCTGTTCGACGCCGACGGCACCCTGATCCAGCGCCGCCGCAAGATCACGCCTACGCATTTCGAACGCATGATCTGGGGGCAGGGCGACGGGTCGGGCCTACGCGCTGTCGACAGCAAGGTCGGTCGCATTGGCCAGCTCGCATGCTTTGAACACAACAACCCGCTGGCACGCTACGCGATGATTGCCGACGGCGAGCAGATCCATTCGGCCATGTATCCGGGTTCTGCGTTCGGCGATGGGTTTGCCCAAAGAATGGAAATCAATATCCGTCAGCATGCTCTCGAGTCTGGAGCGTTCGTCGTGAACGCCACGGCCTGGCTGGACGCCGATCAGCAGGCGCAGATCATGAAGGACACGGGTTGCGCGATTGGTCCGATCTCGGGCGGTTGCTTCACCACCATCGTCGCACCCGACGGCATGCTGGTGGGCGAGCCTCTCCGTTCAGGCGAGGGCGAGGTCATCGCCGACCTCGATTTCACGCAGATCGACCGGCGCAAGATGTTGATGGACGCGGCCGGCCACTACAACCGTCCCGAACTGCTTAGTCTCCTGGTCGACCGTACGCCGACCGCGCACATTCACGAGCGCACTGCGCACCGCATGACGAATGTTCAACAAGACCCGGACGATCAGGGTGTCACGGCTGCCTGAGCATAGAGAACCAGCCGCGCTGCGGCCGCGGGATTAACCCTGCACATGTATGGAGATTTGCTTTGAAAGTCATTACCAGGATCGGAGCCGTGAGCGCGGCGCTTGCCGGACTTTTGGTGGCGGCCGCCCCAAGCCATGCACGAGAGGACGCCAAAGTGCACCCGGATGCGGTGACCGTGCAAAAACTCGCAGCGGCGAGGGTAGCCGGCGTGTCGGACGCAGCGCTGGTGAGGTCTTTGCCTGGATTCAGGAACGGCTTCGCCGAGGTCAACGGTGTGCGTCTGCACTATGTCGTGGGCGGCAAAGGTGAGCCGCTAGTATTGTTGCCAGGTTGGCCCGAGACCTGGTGGACATTTCACAAGATCATGCCGGCGCTGGCCGCGCACTACACCGTCATCGCCGTGGATCTGCGTGGCATGGGCGCATCGTCCCGCCCCGCAGACGGCTACGACAAGAAGACCATGGCCGGCGACATCCACGAACTGATCAAGTCGTTGGGCTATGACAAGGTCAACGTCGCGGGGCACGACATTGGCTCGGCGGTGGCGTTCGCGTATGCGGAGAACTACCCGCAGGCCACCGGCAAGCTGGTGATGGTGGAACTGCCTCACCCGGACGACAGCCTGTTGTCGTTTCCACTGCTGCCCGCACAAGGCAGCTTTGGCGACAAGCTGGGCTCGTCACGCCCGTACCTGTGGTGGTTCGCTTTCAACCAGGTCAACGGGCTGCCCGAGAAGCTGCTGGTCGGTCACATTCGCGTGGAGCAGGACTGGCTCTTCAAGTACTTTCTGGTGGACGAGAACGCGGTGGATGCGCGAGACCGCGCCGTGTACGAGCGTGCCTACAACAGCGCTGACGCGATACGCGCCAGCAACGCCTGGTATCAGACCCTCACGCAGGACGTGAGCGACAACAGGAGCTACGGCACGCTGGAGATGCCGGTGCTGGCGATGGGTGGCCCGGCCTACGGATGGATGAAGAAGGTTGTTGCACAGAAGACGGCGAACCTGACCGCCGTCAAGGTGGAAGGCAGCGGCCACTTCGTTCAGGAAGAACAGCCCGAGTTTGTCACCAGGACGATGGTTGATTTTCTGCAGGATGACCACCAGTGAACGTTAAGCGAGCGGCCTGAAAGGCAGCAACAGTTGGACGCAGTCTGTAGTGATGTGTGCATATACATACACAAAAAATAACTGAAGTGAAATAAGCCGGTGTGAAGCAAACGAAGCCCAGAAAGCTACCTAATCTCAACCTGTCTGAACGCAACAAACGAGGTACTCGATATGACTATGAAATCTACACATGAAAGCCCGATTCTCGTAACCGGCGCAGCCGGCGAAATCGGTTCCATAGGCCGCCATCTGACTGAGATGCTGCTTGCCAGGGGCCACAAAGTGCGCGCTATGGTGCGTCGCGAAGACGGACGCGCCGACAGCCTGCGCCAGCTCGGCGCCGAGGTCGTGGTCGGCGACCTGACCGACCTGCAGTCGGTCCACCGCGCCATTGAAGGTTGCAAGCGCATTTACTTCAGCATGTCCGTGTCGGCGGCCTATCTGGAAGCCACGGTGAACTTCGCCGCGGTGGCGCGTCATCACGGTGTCGAAGCCATCGTGAACATGTCGCAGATGACGGTAACGGGGATGAGCATCACCGAAACCACCAACAGTCCGCAGCACAAATTGCATTGGCTCGCGGAGCAGGCGTTGGCCTGGTCAGGCCTGCCGGTCGTGACGGTGCGGCCCACTGCGTTCATGGAAGGCTTCTTCCTGCGCCTTGCCGTCAACGGCGTGCGCGAAACCGACGAGCTGGTGCTGCCGCTGGGCAAATCCAGGACCTCGCCCATCGCAGCTGTCGACGTGGCTCGCGTCGTGGCCGCAATCTTCGATGACCCTACATCGCACATCCGCCAGATCTACAACCTCACCGGTCCCGAGTCGGCCGATCTGGATCACTATGCGCGCGCTTTCTCCGAAGCGCTCGGCCGCACGATCCGTTACCGCAACGTACCGGTCGAGGCATGGTCGCAAAAGCTTCGTGAGCTGGGTGTGCCCGAATACCTGATCAGCCACCTTGCTGTGTTGGCCGAACTTCACGGACAAGGCCGGTTCGACCGCATGACCGACGACGTATTCAAGCTCACAGGCCAGCAGCCAATGAGCATGAGCGAGTTCGTGAAGGAACACACCGCTGAGTTCACTCGGGGCTAAGCCACGGTTAGCGTCCAACATCACTGATTGGAGTTCTTATGTCAGACAACAACTCTCCCCAAGTCCCTTCACGCCGCCGTTTCATTGGCGTCGCAGCGGCGGCCGTTGCTGCGGGCTCGCTGAGTCAGCTTGCCTTTGCAGAAACGAACCAGGCCATCACGGAAGTCTCGCCGCCGGCCGGTGGCGACAAGACCGCCATTCGTCCCCTTCGCGTGCATGTGCCCGAATCGCAGTTGATCGACTTGCGGCGACGTATCAAGGCAACGCGATGGCCTGATCGCGAGACGGTCACGGATGACTCGCAAGGCGTGCCGCTCGCGATGATTCAGGAACTCGCGCGCCATTGGTCCACGGATTACGACTGGCGCAAGTGCGAGGCAAAACTGAACTCGTATCCAAATTTCGTGACCGAGATCGACGGGCTGGATATGCACTTCATCCACGTTCGTTCGAAACACGAAAACGCGATGCCGCTAATTGTCACGCACGGGTGGCCTGGTTCGGTTATCGAGCAGCTCAAGATCATCGAGCCGCTGACCAATCCCACGGCATATGGTGCGAGCGCGTCGGACGCTTTCCATCTGGTCATTCCGTCCTTGCCGGGCTACGGATTTTCAGGCAAGCCGACCACGACCGGCTGGGGCCCGGAGCGCACAGCGCGCGCCTGGGTTGTATTGATGAAGCGGCTTGGGTATGAGAAATTTGCTGCACAAGGCGGCGATCTGGGCGGTGTTGTCTGCAACGTCATGGCCAAACAGGCGCCACCGGAATTGCTGGGCATTCACACCAACTTCCCCGCAACGATTCCCCCGGAGATTGTAAAGGCGCTTCAAATTGGCAGTCCGGCGCCGGCCAGTCTCTCAGACGACGAAAGGCACGCTTACGAGCAATTGAGCAATTTATCCAAGCGACGCGCCTACGCATTGGAGCAGGGCACGCGTCCGCAAACGCTCTACGGTCTGTCGGACTCGCCAACTGCGCTGGCAAGCTGGCTGCTTGATCACCCTGACGGTTATGGCCAGCCAGCGGCAGCACTCACGTCGGCCGTGCTCGGGCGAACGATCAACGGATACTCTGCGGGCGAACTGACACGAGACGATGTTCTCGACGATATCACGCTCTACTGGGTGACGAACACCGGGGTGTCCGCGGCTCGCTTCTATTGGGAATCTCACTTCAACTTTTACGCCGCCGCCGACGTTTCCGTCCCGGCTGCCATGAGTGCCTTTCCTGGCGAGAATTATCAGGCCCCGCGCAGCTGGTCGGAGCGGGCGTATCAGAACCTTATCTACTACAACAAGCCCGAAAAGGGTGGGCACTTTGCGGCGTGGGAACAGCCGAAAATATTCGCCGCAGAGGTCCGCGAAGGTTTGCGATCCCTGCGCACGTAACTGATATCAGGAGGCTCAGGCGGTTGCCCTCGACCACTCTCACACGCGTGGGCTTGCTGACACGGCCGATCTTGCCCAACTGGCCAGAATCTCCGCCGACATGTCGGTGCTGGACGTTGGATAAAACGCCTTCTTCTTAATTTGACAACAGCCTCTGTGCTGGTCGCTTCTGCTGGAGTTTCCATGTCGCAAACCACTCCGATGCCAACCACGCCAACCACGAAGATATTGGCGATTGGCACCTTTCCGCCGGGCACGGACATGCAACTTGTCCAACACATTCTTCCGACCGAAGTTCGCGAGACGGCGCAGCTTTACCTCGAGGGCAAGATTGACCAGTGGTATTCACTGCAAGACCGGGCTGGGGTGGCGTTCATCCTGAACGTTATGGACGTAAATCAAGCGCATGAAATGCTTGAGGCACTTCCTTTGGGGAAAGCGCATTTGATGACATTAGAGGTGGCCGCGCAAATTCGGACAGTCGGATAAGTGGAACGCACGGGGCCTGAGCCGGCGATAATGCCGACAAAGGAACCAGGAAGATGACGAAGAGAACCCGACGGACGCACTCAGCCGCGTTCAAAGCGAAAGTGGCGATGGCGGCGGTCAAGGGTGAGCGCACGCTAGCCGAATTGGCGCAGCAGTTTGATGTGCACCCGAACCAGATCACCGAATGGAAGCGGCAGTTGCAGGAACGTGCGGCCGACGTGTTTGGCGCAGGCGGCACGGCGTCGAGCGAGCCGCAAGTCGATTTGAAGGAGCTACATGCGAAGATCGGCCAGCTCACGCTGGAGAACGATTTTTTAAGCGGCGCGCTCAACAAGGCGGGATTGCTGAGCGCAAAGCGATGATCGATCGTACGCACGCATTGCCGGTCTCGCAGCAGGCGCGACTCATTGGTATCGCAAGATCGAGCGTGTACTACCGGGCGCAACCGGTGAGCGAGGCAGACCAGTTGCTGATGCGCCGGATCGATGAACTGCACATGGAGTTTCCGTTTGCGGGAGCGCGGATGCTGGCGCGCCTGCTGCGTCGCGAGGGACACGAGATTGGCCGCAGGCGCGTACGCACGCTGATGAAGCGCATGGGTATTGAGGCGCTGTACTGCAAGCCGAACACGAGCCGACGTAATGCGCAGCACAAGATCTGGCCGTATCTGCTGCGGGGCATGACGATCAATCGGGCAAACCAGGTCTGGGCACTGGATACGACTTATATCCCGATGGCACGCGGCTTTGTGTATCTGACCGCCGTGGTGGACTGGGCCAGCCGGAAGGTACTGGCCCACCGCGTAGCGATCACGATGGAGGCGATGCACGCTGTCGAGGCGTTGGAAGAAGCGTTCGCGAAGTACGGGCAACCTGAGATCGTCAATACCGACCAGGGGAGCCAGTTCACCGCGACAGTGTTCACCGAGGCCGTGCTCAGCCGGGGCATCCGCTTGTCGATGGACGGCAAAGGTGCCTGGCGAGACAACGTGTTCGTGGAGCGCGTGTGGCGAAGCCTGAAATATGAAGAGGTGTATCTGAAAGCCTATGAATCGGTCGGCCACGCCCGGCGCTCAATCGGCGATTACATCAATCTGTACAACCAGAGACGACCTCATTCGAGTCTGGAAGACCGCACGCCGGATGAGGCATACTTCGCGACGCTGCCTGCGATCAAATTGGCAGCATGACTGCCCCGGACGTTCCACTTAAAAATCTCAGGTGCGACACGTGTCGCCGTCCGCCGGACGTAAACCGGCAAAGAAGTGGATGGCAAAGCTCGTTTATGCCTTGTCACGCACGGATTTCCCGTGTCGTGACCTGCTGCACGACCAGCAGTTGCCTACCGGGACGTGCGTGACTGGCAACGGTCGGGTACGAAGCTTCCGGGACAAAGTACCCCTCGTAAGACGTCACAGCCGGCGACGGTATGACGACGCTGCGAGCCGCAGTGTGGCGTGGGGGCTAGGCAAGTTCCGCATGCGCAACGGATGTGAATCGTCGATAAACCTCGTGATTTAAAGCGGGCCAAAGCGGCTGGTAGGCCCGAACCAAAATGGTACGCAGCAGGTTACTCCTTTCTGAGATGGGGGTGCGTCGTCGCAACGCTGCCGGGGAATAGACGGGCGCTAAACGGATAGGCCCGGAGGCATTCGGGTCGGCAAAAGCGGGAACGTGGTAAATCCAATTGTCCGCCCACGCCAGTGGTTTGGCTAAGGCAGGTGACCCGCGAGGGGATCTGTTGGACAAGTGGATAGGAGAACGCGGAAAAAGCGAATGGCGGGCGGTAATAGCTCGCATAGGGGTTCGAGATTTGCCCCGACCTGAAAGGGTGCAGACTTCCGCGTGGTGCAGTTGTCGCAGGTCCACGTTTGAGATTCATCGAGGGGAAGCTTGTGAGAAACCGGTATCACTACGGTTCAGCGCCCTTCGTCTCAGCGATGAGACGAGTCAACAACGTGATGCTTGCTTGCGAAGGGCTCGTGCAATTGGCGAGACCGGCGTCAGCGCGACGCTTAAGGCTGTGCTCGAGCGCAGTGCAGTGAAAGTTGCATGCTGCGTTCTTCGGGGGCCCCGTTGCCGTGAGGCAGTGGGGCTACCCACTAAGACTGTCCGAACAAGCGAGGCCACCTCTATTCTCGCTCCTCCCAATAGGCCCACTGAAGCCGTTGAGTAAGCTGTTGAATCCGCCTTCACCGCAGTAGAAAGCGCTAGAGCGCGATGACGGGCCTCGGTAGGGCCGCCTGTGCGAGTCCACCACGATTTGTGTCTGATAGTCCTCGAATGATGGCAGTACTGCCACTTCCAGGTTCTCCCGTAAAGCGCGATGATCGGCAAAACGAAACACATGACCCGACGCCGTAGTGATGGGGAGGATGGAGAAGGTTGCCTATATCAAGGATGCGTTCAACCTTGCATCCCATCGCCACTGGGGCAGCAGCAACTGGTGACAGTCGCAGTGTCTCATCTGGCAGCTAGACTTAGTACGCGGATATGGGTGCGCTCGTTCTGGGTACACAAACTGACGCTTGAGTGCCCGCATGACCCCTCAGGTGCCGGTAGCGGCATCGACCTTTTGTGGATCCCAAACATGACTGGAAACGCCTTCTTCTCGACAAACCTGCTGCTTGCCTATGCAGCGTATTTCGTTGGCACCGCGAGTCCCGGGCCGAGCAACCTCGCAATTATGTCCATAGCAGCCAATCATGGCCGGAAAGCGGCGTTGATGTTCGCACTCGGTGTCATCTCGGGGTCGATGTTTTGGGCGACGGTGGCAACGCTAGGCGTGTCGGCTGCCCTGATCGCCTATTCTCAATTCATCATTGCCGTCAAGATTTTTGGTGGTCTATATCTCTTGTGGCTAGCCTTCAAATCCGGACGCAATGCCCTTGCGACAGCAGCTACATCCGCAATGCAGCTGGAACGAACACAGACATTGACGGGCGTCTACGCCCGCGGAGCGATGCTCCATCTCACCAATCCGAAAGCCATCCTCGTTTGGGTTTCAATTGTTGCTCTATCGTCGAACAGCACGGGATCAGCCCATAGTGCTGTAATTGCAGGCTGTGCGGCCATTGGATGTTTGGTGTTCGGCGGTTACGCCGTACTCTTTTCGACGGACTCGGCTCGCAGGATGTACGTGCGGACCCGTCGTTCACTGGAAGGATGCCTGGCCGTAGTATTCGGGATTGCCGGGATCAGGCTCCTGGCGTCGCGTGTCTAGCTAGTTTCTTTGCAAAGGCGCTCGATGCCTTTGTCGGCGCGGTCACGGCTTCCAGTTGTTTCGTTTTCCGTACCAAGTTGAGACAAACTACCAGGCCGTCGAACATCGAACTGCCGCAGCCGACATAAAGCAGCGATTCGTCAGGGGGCGGCACTCCAATCACAGGAGATGGCCCGCCGAAGAGACATTTTCATGTCGAGCCGATCGCCACGCGTGCGTTACGACGGAATGCTTGCGGCGGTTGCCCGAACACCCTCAGGAACGCCTCGCGCATCCTTCGAGTATCGGAGAACCCGGTATCGCTGGCGATCCGATCGATCGTGTGCCGGCTTTCCTCAAGCATCAGTCGCGCTGTTTCAAGACGCAGTCGCTCGACGGCCTTTGCCGGAGTCTGCCCCGTCTCCGCACGAAACGCCCGACTGAACTGACGCGGGCTCAAGCGCGCGACCTCCGCCAATTGCTCGACCGAGAGCGGCTCGCTGAGATTCTTCTTTGCATACGTTAGCGCGGACTGAATGCGATCCGACTTCGGCTCGAGCTCGAGCAGCGCGGAGTGTTGCGATTGACCACCTGCCCGCCGATGATAGACCACGAGGTTTCGCGCAACCGCCCGCGCCACTTTGGCGCCGAGATCATTTTCTACCAGCGCGAGTGCCAGGTCGATACCGGCAGTCATGCCCGCCGAGGTCCAGATCGGCCCGTCCGAGATAAAGATCCGATCGTCGTCAACCGTGACAGATGGAAAGCGGGTGCGCAAATCGTGCGCATAGTACCAGTGGGTGGTCGCCCGGCGGCCATCAAGCAACCCAGCCTCCGCCAGCACAAATGCACCCGTACAGATCGAGGCAGTACGCCGCGCGGTCCCGGCGCTGCGACGCACATACGCCAGCACACCCGGCGGTGGTTCAGCGGCGGCCGGATTGCTTCCCGGGAAAATGACCGTGTCAAACACGCGGTCGTCAATAGCTTCGGTCAATACGGTGAGACCGCTTGAAGCTCGTACCGGGCCTCCCCCTTCTGAAACATTGAGCATTTCATAGAAAGGCTCAGCGAGTTCTACATTTGTGAACTCGAACACGGATTGCGCGGCGAGAGCCATCGAATAGAAGCCATCGAACACCACAAACGCAACTGTCGGCATGGTCGTCTCCTGGATCGAGCGCGTCCCTAAAACGTACTTTATACGTCCTTTGAGACATCGACAATTGACCGTATAAATATCGGTGAGGAACACGGTTGGCGGCACGTTGTGCAGCGTGCGCGCCGGAGCCGCCGCGCGTGAGAGAAGCTCCCGCTTGTCTCCGAACAACTGTGGACCGCGTTCAAAACCTTGTGCCGAATCGCGCAAACAACGTCGCGCAAGAAACGGACTTACATCGAGAGCAATTCATGAAGACGACTGGCAACACCATTTTTATTACCGGCGGCGGCTCGGGCATCGGTCGCGGACTCGCCGAAGCGTTTCACCGACTCGGCAATCAGGTCATCGTCGCGGGACGCCGCCGCGCGAGTCTCGACGAGACTATCGCAGCCAACCCCGGCATGCAGGCAATAGAACTGGACATTACGGATCCGCAAAGCATCACCTGGGTCGCCGACGAACTCATCGCAAGATGGCCGTCGCTGAACGTGCTGATCAACAACGCGGGCGTGATGCATATCGACGACCTTGCCGAAGCCGTCGACGAGACGCTGCTGGTATCGACGCTGAGCACCAATCTGATGGGTCCAATTCGTATGACGGGCGCGCTTGTCAAACATCTGAAGCATCAGCAAGACGCAACGATCATCAATGTCTCTTCAGTGCTTGCGTTTGTACCAATGGCAATGGCTGGCGTCTACTCGTCGACCAAAGCGGCGATTCATTCGTATACGCAATCGCTACGGTACAAGCTGAAAGATTCGTCTGTACGCGTAGTCGAAATCGCCCCTCCTTGGGTTCAGACCGACCTGCTAAATAGCAAGAACGAACCGCGCGCCATGCCGCTTGCCCCGTATATCGAGCAGACCATGCGCGAACTCGGCACCGACGCGATCGAGGCGCTGGTAGAGATCGCCCGGCCTATGCGCAACAACGTTGGCCAAAACGAGGCCGCGTTCGTCACGCAGTTCAACGACAAATTCGCAGCCTGACGCTCTCATATCAAATCGATCTAACTAAACATTGAATGTTATTAGGAATACATATTTATGTCTTTCATATCATCACCGCGGCGATACTCATTCGGCTCGTTAGGCGCACGTGCGTTCAGCCTGGTCCTGCTTGCCGCGCCCGTGTTTGCGCCATCCGCTTTCGCTACCGATAGCCCCGCCGTCTCCACAACGACCGACGAAACGTCGATCCACCCAGCGAAGGTTGCTATGGAGCAGCGCGTCGGCGTCGATGAAAGCATCCGTCCGTTCAGAGTGCACGTGTCGCAGGCGCGACTTGACGACCTGCGGCGACGCATCGCGGCCACGCGTTGGCCCGACAAGGAAACCGTCAACGATGATTCGCAAGGCATTCAGTCGTCGCAACTACAAGAACTCGTTCGGTATTGGGATACCCAATACGACTGGCGCAAGGCAGAGGCGCAACTCAATGCGCTACCGCAGTTTGTTACGACGATCGATGGCGTGGATATCCAGTTCATCCATGTTCGCTCGCGCCATCCCAATGCGTTGCCGGTCATTCTCACTCACGGCTGGCCGGGTTCGATCTTCGAATTCATCAAGACAATTGGTCCGCTCACCGACCCAACTGCCTACGGCGGTCGCGCGGAGGACGCGTTCGATGTCGTCATTCCGTCGATCCCCGGCTATGGCTTCTCCGGCAAGCCAAAGGATCTGGGCTGGGGTCCGGACAGGACGGCGCGCGCATGGGATGTCCTGATGAAGCGGCTCGGCTACACGCACTACGTTTCCCAAGGCGGCGACCACGGCTCGGTCATTTCCGACGCGCTCGCGCGTCAGGCACCGAATGGCCTGCTGGCCATCCATCTCAACATGCCTGCCACCGTACCGGGCGATCTCATGAAATCGATCCTCGCCGGTGACCCGGTGCCTGCCGATCTGTCGGTGCCCGAGCGCGACGCCTATCAGTCTTTGAGTTCCTTTTTCGGCCGCAATGCCGCCTACGGCGCGATGATGGTCACGCGCCCGCAGACCATTGGCTACTCGCTGTCGGATTCTCCTGCGGGCCTGGCCGCCTGGACTTACGAAAAGATTGCGCAGTGGAGCGACAGTAACGGCGTGCCCGAGCGGGTGCTGTCGAGAGACGCAATCCTGAACGACATCACCCTCTACTGGCTCACGAACACGGGTGCATCGTCTTCGCGCTTCTATTGGGAAAACAACAACAATAACTTCAGCGCCGAAGCGCAGAAGACGCGCGAAATCAAGGTGCCGGTGGCCATCAGCGTATTTCCACATGAGATTTACCGTGCGCCGGAAAGCTGGAGCAAGCAGGCGTATCCGTCGTTGTACTACTACCATGATGTCGGCAAAGGCGGGCATTTCGCGGCGTGGGAACAACCGCAACTCTTTGCCGAGGAACTCCGTGCAGCATTCAAGTCCGTACGACAACCGTTTTGAGGAGATTGTCTCGCCCAGCCTCGCGGCTGGGCGGAGTCATCCATAGGACAGCCGCGCCAGATGACGTTTCTTTTGCGTCTGTTGGAACGTTGTTCGGACTGCGCATCGCTTGTGTCTTCCGGCGTGACAGGGCGCCCGGCGGGCGCGGGCGTGGCTGCTGGTCAGTAGGTTCGTATGAAGCTCGTCAATCCCTGCCGCGGCCATCATCCCGTCTTCAAAGACCCGTACGCGGCTCGTATGGGCGCGCCGGATGGTGTGAGACGTCCTCGAAGTGTACCCAGAACGAGCGTCGTAACGGCAATCATCAAGGGCCGGGATGGTTTGCTGAACATTTCTTCACTCCTTGGAGAATAGATAGCGGGTTAACCGGCTTCGAACCTGACTCATCGCAACTCCATGCTCCATGGAACCTTGGAGCTCTCGGTATCTGTGCGTCCGCCGGCGGGTACAGACGGCACAAAGAAATCACCAGGGGCGTCGCGAGGCGTGCCGTTAGTCTCCCTAAGAACGAGAGCCGGACTCAGCGGGCGGATGCGAGCTCGGCGGCGAGTTCCCTTGCAACACCGTCGATGTTCATCTCGACGAGCATCTGAAGCGGATAGTCCGGATATCGATGAAGTACAGCGTGTGACGGATGCGGGAAAGATGGTCTACGAACAGGCGCGACTGATGGTGCAGTTCCGACGACATCCTGCGAGAGCGATTGATGGGAGATAACACGCAGGTTGAAGGGCATATTCGGATTGCCGCCCCTTCGGGGTTCGGCGCCTTCGTGATCGCGCCGTTCTGTGGGCGCTTCGTCGAACGATATCCGAGAGCAACACTGGAGCTTTGTCTGTCCGACAGTCAGAGCGATCTGATCAGCGAGGGAATCGACGTTGCCATTTGTATTGGCAAATTGGCCGACTCGTCCCTGTTCGCGCGACCGCTAGCCATGCTGGAAGAAGTTCTGGTCTGTCATCCAGGTCGTCTGGACAGTCCACTTGTACGGCCGGCCGACTTGCAAACCGTGCCATGGATTGCGTTCTCGGGACTACTGGATGGTGACGACGTACATCTTGAACGCCGCGGGCGCAGGCAGAAAGTGAGGGTGACGCCCCGACTCCGGATCGACCAGATCGTCGGACATCGGGAGGCGCTACTTGCAGGCGCAGGTGCTGGGTTGATTCACCGATACGCCGTTGATGCTGACATCCGCGACGGTCGACTCGTCCAGCTTCTATCCGACTGGCGGCTGCCCGAGTGGCCCGTGCACGCTGTGTTTCCTGTGAGGGCACAGACGTATCGCTTGCAGACGTGGTGTGCTGAACTCACGCAGGAACTGGGAAGGATTCCGGGAGTCGCCTGATATTCAGGCTGACGTGAACTGTGGCAATCGCCTGATCGGCCGACGCACGGACAAATACCATCATGGAACTGCGCGTCGACTGAGTGAGGTCCGTCAGGATATTGCTCCAATGCCATGTCTAAGCCCATCGAGCTGTGTTTGAATGGCTAGCTCGATCGCACGCTGAACCGGAACGTTTTTACCCGTGAGGTTATCGATGATCAGCATCGTCAGTCCGTGTACGGCGGACCATGCGATAAATGTCGCTATAGCCACATGCCGCTCGTCCTCAACGGACATAGCGAAGTCACCCGAGCGCGCGCCCTCCCGGATGATCTGCGCCAGGATTGCTTTGGCCTCGTTGCCGGCGACTTGCATCTGAGGGGGTCTTTCGGCTCCCTTGGATGCAGTGAGTTCTGGTCCGAACATAAGCCGATAGAGGGCAGGGTTTTCCATTCCGAGGCGCACATAGGTGCTGACACAGGCGACAAAGGCCTCTGGTGCCGCGTGCAGGTCGGCGACAGCCGAGGCTAAGCCGTCCCGGAGCCGATGAAACCCGGCGACTGCGACCTCAGCCAGAAGATCCCTTTTTTCGGTGAAGTGGTTGTACGGCGCACTTGGGCTGACGCCTGCGCTGCGCGCGACCTCCCTCAGCGAAAACGTCCAGTCCTGTTCTTCAGTTACCAGAGCGAGTGCTGCCGCGATCAAGGCGCGGCGAAGATCGCCGTGGTGGTAGGGGGCAGGCTCGGCGGTTCGGCGTCTCACGAAAAGATCCCCTCGGTTATCGCGTTTCGATATAGACAGTGTTCATTTAATTCAATATGAGCACTGTTCACATAAAAAATTGATGTGTACAGTGCTCATATTAATGGCAAACGGAGGCACCAGCGATGAAAATTCAGCAATCAGTGACTAGCGTTCGTGACCAGGTCGCACCCGGAGAGTGGCAGCAGCGCGTGACGTTAGCTGCCGCCTATCGGCTGGTCGCGCGTTTCGGCTGGGACGATCTCGTGTTCACGCATCTGTCAGCGCGCGTTCCCGGACGTGATCACCATTTCCTGATCAACCCTTACGGCATGACCTTCGACGAGATCACGGCCTCCAGCCTGGTGAAGGTGGATCTCGACGGCAAAAAGGTCATGGACTCGCCGTATGAGATCAATCCGGCGGGGTTCACCATTCACAGCGCCATCCATGCTTCACGCGAGGACGCGAACTGCGTGCTCCACGTGCACAGTGTGAACGGCACTGCAGTGTCAGCACAAAAGGACGGCGTCCTGCCAATCTCGCAGCAATCGATTTTCGTGCTGTCGTCGCTGGCCTACCACGACTATGAAGGCGTGGCGCTGCGCGAAGACGAGAAGCCCCGGCTTGTGCGACACCTTGGCGACAAGAATTTCTTCATGCTGCGCAACCATGGATTGATCACCGTGGCGGACAACGTACCCGACGCTTTTCTGTTCATGTACGTATTTGAAGCCGCCTGCATGATTCAGGTGCGCGCACAAGCTGGCGGCGGGGAACTCATTCCCATTGATCCGCACATTATCGCGACCGCTCAACAACAGGCCGCAGCGGTAACGGAATCCGCAGGCGGAGGACTCGCGTGGCCGGCACTGCTTCGCAAGCTCGACAGGATCGATCCTTCGTACCGCGACTGAACCGGAGCAAAGCTCGGTGCCAAGGCGGCGCGGTAGTGCTGGCGCCGATCTTCGAACGTTAGGAAGGACCAACCAATGCAGGCCTCTGTTCAACATAATCCGCTGCTCAGCGGTGCAATACTGTCGACGCTCTTGCGACTGTCCTTGCCGAACATGGCCGCCATGATCGCGACGTCGCTCGTCGCCATGGCGGAAATGTCTTATGTTGGCCTGCTCGGCACCACTGCACTCGCCGGCCTCACGCTCGTTTTTCCGTTGGCCATGCTGCAACAGATGATGTCCGGCGGAGCGATGGGCGGTGCTGTCTCGTCGTCTATTGCGCGGGCGCTCGGTGCGGCTGACGAAATGCGCACCAATGCGCTTGGCGCCCATGCACTCATCATCGGATCTGTGGGCGGCGTTGCGATGGCGTTGATCATGCTCATCTTCGGTCCTTCGCTGTTCGAGTTGTTGGGCGGGCGAGATGCCGCGCTTGCGGAGGCTGTGGCGTATGCACGGGTCTTCTCCTTTGCCATTGCCGGCATCTGGATCACCAATATCCTCGCGGCGGCCATTCGCGGATCCGGCAATATGCGCGTGCCATCGTTCACCATTTTCCTCGTGGCCGTAGCACAGATTGTCGTTGGCGGTACGTTGGGCTTGGGGCTCGGGCCGTTCCCGAAGTTAGGAATGACTGGTGTCGCAATGGGGCAACTGGTGAGCTATTCGGCTGCGGCACTTTTCCTTCTCTGGTTCCTATTGTTCTCGGGCCGCGCGCGACTAACATTGCGCTTGAGGCACTTCAGGCCGAACGGCGCGCTGTTTAGCGACATATTGCGAGTCGGCGGCCTCGCCTGCATATCGTCACTGCAAACCGTCGCCACCGTGCTCGTTCTCACACGCCTCGTTGCGTTTTTCGGAACGATCGCCCTGGCGGGTTATGGCATTGGCTCGAGGCTCGAGTTCCTGTTGATTCCGCTCGCTTTTGCGCTCGGCACAGCCTGCTTGCCCATGGTCGGCACTGCGATCGGTGCGAACGATATTTCGCGCGCAAGACGTGTCGCCTGGGTCAGCGGCCTGACGGCAGCCACGATGCTCGGCGTCGTCGGTGTGCTCTTCGCCGTGTTCCCAAATCTGTGGTCGAAGCTGTTCACGAGCGATGCGGCCGTCCTTGAATCCGCACGGATCTATCTGGTCTGGTCCGGTCCCGCCTACTTTTTCTACGGGCTTGGCTTATGCCTCTATTTTGCCTCGCAAGGAGCGGGGAAAGTCCTCGGTCCTGTGCTCGCCGGCACGATCAGGCTGGTAATCGTGCTCGCCGGTGGCCTTTGGCTCGCTTCCCGTGACGCACCGCAGTGGACAATGTTCGTCGTCGTCGCGCTGTCAATGGCCGCCTATGGTGTTTCAACCGCGGCTTTCATCTGGATCACGCCGTGGGGACGGCAGCAAGCCGCCCGGCGTCCGATAATTGCACGATGACCTGCGTCGTCCGGGTCGGGCGCTTTCGCCGCATGGAGAGCGATGATGAGATCAGATGATTCTTCGATAGTGGCCGCGATCTACGAAGCGGCGACCGGCGGCCTCGGCTGGACCGAATTAGGAGGAAGACTGCGAAATTATGTCAAGGCTGGAAGCGTCGCACTGCGAATTGACGAAGAAAGCGCAAATGCCTTGATGCCGTTCGATGCTACCTGGAAGACCTACCACGAGCACTTCTATGCGATCGATCCGCTCCGCATTCGTGGCCACAATATGTTTTTGAACTCGCTAGCGACGGAGTCAGTGGCCTTTGACGAGCGAGCTGTCATCTCTCGCAACGCACTGGTCCGCACCGAATACTATAACGATTTTGCACGCCACAACGGACAACACCATGCGTTCGGAGGCGTGCTCGCGGTCGACGAAGGCGCCCCTATTGCCTTCTACCGCGACTTGCATGCCGGGCCTTTTGACGAAGAAAGCCGTGAGCGGATTACGACGTTGCTGAGACACCTCGAGCGAGGTCTTCGCGTTTACAAGGACCTTAAAATCAAAGCCAGCACGGCAGACTCAGGCTTTGCCGCTCTATCCGCCTTACCCCTCTTTGTGGCTATTGTCGACGCCGATCTGCGCGTTAAATTCGCTAACGCAGCCGGCGTTCCTATGACGAAAGCGTCGAATGCCGGATTGTTTTTTGCATTTTCGGGGATGCCCGAGAGCCGAGAGTCACGCTTGCGCGCATCCCGAAGCGAAGACGACGCAGTACTTAAGAAACTGGTGTCATCAGCGGTAGCCGGTGGAGCGGGCGGCACCATGCGTGTTCGCGCGCACAACGTCCATTCATTTGCGAACGATGCTTCAATGGCATTGGTCGTTTCCCCAATTCCAGCACGCATCGTTGCGGAGAATAACTCGCGCGATGGATTGGCATCAGGAACGGCTATGGTCCTGGCGAGACCATTGACTACCCCGGTGGCGCCTCGGGGCGAAATGTTGTGCGATTTATTTGGCTTAACGTTTGCCGAAGCCGCTGTCGTGGTAGCGCTTTTGGGAGGCGCGACAGCAGAAGATGTCGCCTGCGCCCGCGGGGTTTCGTTAGGAACCATCCGCACGCAAATCCGAGTGGTACTGGACAAAATGAATGCCCGCAATCTGCGCCACGTTGAGCAGATTGTAGCCGGATTGAGCGTCTTGTTCCCGTCGAGTCCTCACCACGCCGAGTTCTCTGAAACCTGTTGAAGGAGCGGCACTGATAAGCATGCGCCGGGCCTCGACGTCGTTGCAGTGGAGGCGCGGGGGTGGGGTCGTCAACCACGGATATCGGTTTAAGCGGGCTATTCGCCAACGTTTGCTCGCAACCAGCACTTCATCTCCAGAACTGAAGATGAAATCTTCTCTCTCCCATGCAACCATGAATCTCGACGCCGCTTCCAGTTGAGTATGGATGGCGGTTCTTATTCGCCCAGGCGACATGCAGACCGCGTGAGGCAGCCCTGTTGCAGGCCGTGTAGGAGAGACATTTGGCACGCCTCGCGCGCTGGCCACCTGTTCTTACCCCGTGTTGCTACGAGAACCCGGATCACCGCGAAGATGAATCCGCGATGTGGCGGACTGTGCGCCGGACGGATTACTCGAAAACTCGCCAGGTAACGGGTAACCAAGGCCGCCCCGGCATTTTTAAATTAATTTTGGATTACTGAAATGGTGCAATTCAAATTCGATCCCGAAAGCGTTCCTGCGTCGAGCTGCCTTGCTCGAAGAAAATTCATCCAGCGTGCTGTTGCGTTGACGTTTGTGCCAACGGTGTTTTCGCTTGCAGCGTGCCATGGAGGCGGAGACGAAGGGGGCCAGGACGGTCAAGGAGGCGAAGGAAGTGCGGCACCTGCAACCTCCATGAAATCTCAGTCCGTAGTGCTGCAGTGTCCGGGTCAGGCCTGGAATACGGTTGCGATGGTGGCGGTGACGACTGCGCTCTCGATGGGAAGTCCGTTGGGGGGACTCGTAGCCGGCGTGCTAGGGGCCTTCTGGCCAGCAGTAGATTGCGGGGAGGATAGCGCCATCGAAGATATCTCCAGGCAGATCAGGGATATTGTTTCGGAAACCGTCTTGGCACAGGCGACCGATCACTTGAACTACGTCAGGTCGGAGATAAGTCTTTACATCGATATCGTGACAGGCGACGCATCCCCTGGCGAAAAACTTGAAGCCTGGCGAGACTGTCAGCAGAACATCCGCAACAAGGATTCATTTTTTCAAACCTCTGGATATGAGGAACCGCTGTTACCTCTTTATGCTCTGTATGGAACCGCGTATCTTGGATTTTTAAGGGATGCCCAGACTAATGCGAATGACTGGGGCTTGAATGATACCTCTCGAGAGGTTAAGGAGGTTGAAACATTCCTTTCCTTCGCGCTTCCGTATACGAACAAGGTATATCGCTTTTCGTATGCTCGACGACTGAATAACGTATGCCATTATGCATCATGCCAGCCATTCGCTTCGGCGAACGAGTACAGGACAAATGCACGGAACAAGGCGATGGATATTATCGAACAATGGCCTTATTACGACTACGTGAAACACCCAATAAATGATGCCAAAACTATTGCGCCTACCGCAGAGATATACTACGGCCCGTATGGAAACGCCAGCAATAGCGGTGCAATTCAGCTTCCACGGCAACCGATATCATTTCCGAAGTCCATGACCATCTATTCGGGTGCACGCCTCGATTCCGCGCAACTGACCTACGCGGCGGGAGAGGGACCGGACGGAATGACGACAACTCCGCGTATGGGGGGAGGCGGCGGCGGGGCGACTACGGTTCACTTCGCCGATACAATTGTTGGCACAGAAGTCTGGAGCGGCTCAGTCGTTGACGCTATTCAGTTTAGCTACTCGAATAATAGCCTGACATCCAAATTAGGCGGCTCAGGTGGAAACAGTCACTTCATCAAGCCCGGGTTGGCAAAATTATCAAGTCTTTACATCTCTGGTGTAGATAAAGGCTACAACTCCGCAGACTGCATAATCGTCGGATTTAAACCGGATGCAGAGTTATATCTCGATCTGGGCTTGCTTAACCAGGTGGGTGCCATGGAAATTCAGAGGGCAAAAAAAACCGTCGTTCGATGCCATGATGCTGGGCAATAGAAGGATAAAACTGGCCGACCCATCGCTTGAAAGAGTGTGTCGGATGTTTAATATGTTATTCGGCAAATATTAAATCGAAGATGACTTATCCTAACTCAACTCAATACCTTCGATCCGGTGAATTCCTTTCGCCGGATTTTGAGTTCTACGCAACTGGATACCTTAAGCCCAAGCAACCGGAAATGGTGGGAATGTCCCTGGTGTCCAGCAATGGATCGCATGGTTTTTTTATTGATGTGGATGGAGCCATGGTGGTTTTCACTGGCAACCTTCCTGATGCGTATGTACCGCTGTTTCGAAGCAAGAGCGGACCGGCGCTCCAACTAGCGGGAAAGGGATGGGTTTTGCCGATCACCTACAAGCTTGTATTGGAAAATGACGGCGCGCTGAGGGTGAAGGGAGACGGGCAAACGTTTTGGGAATCGGGCAAGCCATCATCGCACCCGGCTACTGGATTTTTCGCTCAGGTGACGGATGACGGGAACCTGGTTGCTCGATTCGGAACGCCGGAAAATCCGGGGGAAGTCTATTGGGAACTTGGAGTCAAATGTCGTGCCTGGGTGAGGATCACAACCGCCATCGATTCACACTGGTACCGTAAGTTGAGCGTGATATGGGACGGGGGGCAGGCCGAAATCCCTATGGCTCGACGTTCCGGTGAAGACCAGGACCTCTACATCGAATGGCCGACACATCACCAGGGGCGTCCGATACGCAATGCAAGGCTGTACTGTTTGGCCGACGCTCCGAGCCAGGGCGGCAACCATTTGATATTTTCCGCCGAACTGGGTCTTTGGCGCGCTGTGAGGTTCGACAACGGGCAGTTACTCGGATTTATGCCGTGAACGGTGGGGGCGGCATTGTCACGTTGATTTTCGACGGCCGTCTTTCGTTCGCGGCAAGCCCGTGTATGGCAGCCGCAAACGTAAGGGTTGGTCAATGCGCCAGTTGCCTGGCATCTTCGAACTGCTTGCCGCGCGCCGCGTCGGCGATGCGGTGAACGGATGGATGACTGATGTTTCTTTCGATCGAGATCGCGTAGAACTCGTCGAAGACATTAGCGAGGTGTCCGAGCGGACGCACGCCGTGTTCACGCAGCAGTTGCGTTTCGAGAACGGCCGGAGCCGCGAATACGCCGTTACCTTCACGCCCGAATGTCATCATGAGCGCCCAGTCGTCAAACTCCCCAACCACGCGCGGACTAAGACTCGTCTCGCCGATCCAGCCGTCGAGCTTGCGCCTCAATGCGCTACCGCTGCCCGGCATCAGCATCGGCAGTCCGTCGAGGCAGGCGGGGAACGGTGCTTTGCTTCCGCTATGAAAACAATCGGCGCCAAAGATCGCGAGGCTGGATCGGCCGAGTCGATGACTGATGGCCTTGACATTGGATTCGGCCGGCATCGGTGAGTCCGACAGGACAAGATCGAGCCGTTGGACGGCAAGGTCGCCAAGCAGCGCCGGAAGACCGCCTTCCCGGCAGATGATCCGTGCCGGTGGCCCGTCGACGACGGCTGGTTGCAGAAGGTGAAACGCAATCGACTTGGGAATCGAGTCGGCGATACCCACCTTGAATGCGGTGGCCCCGCCTGTGCTGGCACGTCCTTTGAGTGCGCCCTCGAGTTGTGAACCGAGCAGAAAGATATCTTCGGCGTATCCAACCGCGATTTGGCCCGCGTCGGTCAGCCGAATGTTGCGTCCCTGTCGCTCGAATAACCGGCAGCCCAGCCGCTCTTCGAGCAGTTTGATCTGCCCGCTTAGCGTCTGCGGTGTCAGATGCAGGCGCTGTCCGGCGCGAATGACGCCACCTGTGCGGGCGGTCATCCAGAAGTAGTAAAGGTGTTTGAAATTCATTTAAGCGTTCCATAACTGGATCACGAGCCGCGAGGAAGGCGGGCACCGAAGCGGATGTGCAGATGACCGTGCGTCGATCCACACGATCTAAACCGGATATCCGTTTCTTTCCAGGGCGTACGTGCGTCGCTCGAGTTCGGCGAGGTCGGAGGATGTCGCGAGATAGTCGTGAAGGCGGCGCTGCTCGGCGCGGTCAAACCAGTTGCGAAGCTTTTCCAGAAGGTATGCAAACATGAAGTTTCTCCAGTGACTCGTGAGTGTGGCGCTGCGCGCGAGGAAGGGTGTCGCAAGGGCAGCGTCGACGGGCACCGGGAAGTCGGCTTCAGGCTGTCAGTTACGTTCTGAAGAAACGTGGCTCGTCGATGGAGTGAATCGTAAAGGTCGAGAATGAGCCAGAAATGAGGACTGGAAATCCATTCGCGCACGTCGACGCACGAGCCGTTGTCTGCTTCCCGAGCAATGTGGGCCCGTGCGCAGCGGACGGAATCGCGCCTCTGGTGCACTGCCTTTGGAGAACCAATCGTTGGTGATGCTGAGCATCGTTCCGCACGGGCCGCATGAACCAGAAAGAAAAATCGAATATTCGGATTGGGCGCCGCGCTTTAGATTCGGTCCTGTCAGTCGACACATTTGAACAGGAGTTCCTTGTGGAAATCAGCATCGAGACATCGGGTCTTTGTCTGTCCAGAGCCGAGATGGAGAACTTTCGCGGGCATATTCGCCAGCGTGTGGACGAGACGTTTTCACGTATCAAACGGCGCATTACACGCGTCTCGGTTCACCTCGCCGACGTGAACGGCCCGCGCGGCGGTTACGACAAGCACTGCATGGTCAAGGTAAGCCTTGGCGGGGCCACGGCCGCGCTCGCTCAGGGGTCTGATCGCAATCTGTTTGCGCTGGTCAATCGGGTATCGGTCTGCGCCGCGCAGGTCACACTAAAGCGCCTGAAGCGCCGCCTTGGGAACGCGACAGTCAGAACCATGAGCGACACGTCGGCTGACACGCATCGCGACGCTTGAATCGACACCCATGCGAGGCGCGAGGTTCGCGACCTGAAGTGCATTCTCAACTATCGAACAGGTAATCCAGATGAAGACCAATGGCAAGAAACACGTAGTGATCGTCGATGGCTACTCGACGGGCCGCGAACTCGTGCGTGAACTCTCCGGCAGGGGAGTGACGTGTCTCCACCTCAGGTCGACCCCACAGATCCCATCCGTGGTGTCGAAGTGTTTTGATGTGAGTGTCTATGACAAAGACCTGGGGTATCTTGGCACGGTCGACGCCGCCATCGACCGACTCTGTGTCTTGTGTCCTGACGCCGTAGTCGCCGGCTCCGAATGGGGCGTCACGTTTGCGGAGTTTGTCGCCGACGGCCTGGGACTGCCGACCAACCGCATTGAGACCATCAGCGCCCGGCGCAACAGGTTTGACATGATCGAGGCGGTGCGGGTCCATGGACTGCGTACGGCCGATCAGGCGCCGGTCCATACGGCAGAGGAGGCGCACGTCTGGGCAAAGCGGCACCGAAAATGGCCGGTCGTGGTCAAACCGATGTTGAGCGCAGGATCGGACGGCGTGGTTATCTGCAACCATCACGCTGATATTGACCATGCATTTGCGCAGGCGCTGTATCGAGAGAATCTTCTTGGCAGCTTCAACGATCGTCTGATGATTCAGTCGTATCTTTCGGGACCGCAGTTCATCGTCAATACGGTCAGTCGCGGCGGCCGGCACTTCGTGAGCGATGTCTGGCAGGTCGCTTACCGCGTGGTACCGGGCGGGTCGAGCGCGCCAGGCTCGATGACGCTGCTCGATCCGTCGCGGCCCGTGAGCCGCGACCTGGTCGCCTACACGCTGGCTGCGCTACGGGCGCTGGGTATCGAAAACGGCGCGGCACATTCCGAACTGCGGATGACCCCGCAGGGACCGGCGCTGATCGAAACGGGCGCCAGCCTGATGGGCGAAGCGATGGACGCAGCGCCGTATCAGGCAGCGGGCTTGCCGACCCAGGCTAGCCGTTACGCAGACGCGTTGACGGCGGGTAACGCCGTCAACTGCAGCGCTCAGGGAGAAAACACGTATGTGTTCAAACGCAATCTCGTGAAGGTGTTCTTCGAGTTTGACCAGCGAGCCACTGTGCGTGACACGGATGGACTGTCGAAACTGAAGGCTCTGCCGTCGTTTCATGGCCATTACCGCAGTCTGGGGAAGGGCGCTCAGGTTTGGCGAGGCTCCGACTCGCTCTTTTTTGGCGGTGTGGTCTACCTCGTCCACGACGACCCGAAGCAGATCGAGGCGGACCTCAGGCAGTTTCGCGAGTGGGAGTCGGCGGGGGAGCTATATGCCCTTGACCCCGTTACAACCGAAGAGAGTCTGGTCTCGTGATTTCACGGTAAGGTCTCATCTTCCTGGCCGTCGCGCTGCAATCGGTGGGCAAGGTCCTGTATGGCACGTTCCCGTCGGGAATTTTAACGGCGGTCTTTCTGCTGCTCAGCTTTTACTTGACTGCGGGGACATTTCTGACTGCCTCGGGGTTGCAGTTTCCGGGCCGTCGGTCCGACCGTATCGTGCCGGTGAACGTCTGGACCGCAATCACGTTCGTCGGTTTCTTCGTCGCGCTCACGATGAGTAGAGCGCGCGTAAGCACGGCAGAGTTGGAGTTGGTCGAAAATTGCAAGGAGAACGCCGATGTCGATATCGCGCCGTCTATTCCTGGCTCGATCCGCAGCCGTTGTAGCAACGACACTGGCGAGCGACCTCGTCCGCGGCCTTGGGGACGGAAGCACGCCGCCCGGGTTACGATAATCTGTCGGATGTTCGTCGCGCTTTCAAAGGGTGGACCAGCACAGCGTCCGACGATTAACGGGGCTGAAGACGGAGCACACTGCGGGGTACGTATGGCGCCACCATGCGGTGGCGGGGTCGGCGCGACGGCATCCTGTATCCGGCAGTCCCACCGCCGGCTCTCCCTTCCTGGAAGCCTGCTATGCCGCGTGATCACGTGCTCAACGGTTTTTTTTTCGCACTTTGGATCGCTGTTTGCGCAGCGTCCCCCGAGTTTCTCTGGCAGGGTTTCGTCTCACTGTCTCACCATTTCACGTGGGCAAGCGCAGCGGCCGCGTTGCTGATCGGCGTCATACTTGCATTCTTTGTCGAGCCCGTTGTGGAACGTCTGAGAGGCTTGAAGTCACCTGATCTACACGAGCACAAGAGCCCTGCGCTTGCGGCCTGTACGTCACTGAGTTTCGCTGTGGTGGCTGTCTGTGTCCACGAGGCGATCACTGTGTATGTCGACGCTAGTCACACAAACGAACAGGCTGACCAAAACGTCGTCTATGCGCTCTCCCAGGCACTTCAATGGGCGGGGATCCCGTTTGCGATCACGGTGGCGTGGCTCGCCGCGCGCTCGAAATTATGGATCAAGTTGCCGCTGACGGCCATTGCCGTGCTGGTCATCTTTCTGACTGGGCGCTGTTTTGAATGGTCGACTCGCGACCTCGTGACGACTGCAATACCTTGCGCGTTGATACTCGCGGGCGGGTACGTCAGCGTTCGGCGGCGCTGGGACCCCCTTACCTTTAGACGCTGCGCCCGCGTCACAGCTTTCATTGCGCTTGGATGGCTTGCCGTTTCTGGTTTGCTGCAAGTGGGACTGTCGCTTGGACATGTCGAGGCTCTTAAGGTATACAAATGGACCGAATTCTGCATCGACTTCCGCTTTTATTTCGGCTGGGTGCTTGGTTTGATCGTTGCTCCCAGCCTTGTACGCCAGGGAGAAAGCACGCGCACGGCCCCGACGCATCGTGCAGAATAATGGTCTGTGCCGAACGTTGCACGCGACCGGCGCCGCAGCGCCTATCGCCGGTTCTGGAGCAAATGAGGGTTCTGATGTGCAAATAGGTAAGCGGGTTGAGAAGTATCCTATTGGAAGGACACGTTCGTTCTGGATTTGATTTGGCGATGATCCTGCTCGATCAGGTTGTTCTGGTACTTCGATGACCGGACCTTCGTGTCTGTGGGCAGCAGACCATCGGCCTTTACGACTACGCGCCCCGCTAGTCCAACCCTCGTTTTCAAGGAGAGTCGAATGCCAACTTATATCGTCGCGGCTGCAGCGGGCCGTTTGCATTCAGATATGAAACGCGCGATTGCTTCGGGCATCACGAAATCGCATAGCGACTCGACCGGCGCGCAATCGTTTTTTGCCCAAGTCATCTTTCAGGACATCGCCGACGGCAACCACTATCTAGGAGGGAGTCCGTTGAGGTCGGATCAGATTTTCGTGCACGGACATATTCGTGCGGGCCGAACTCTGCAGCAAAAGCAACTATTGCTGGAACGCATCGTCGCTGTCGTCGTTGACGCTGCCAAGACGTCAAGCCGTCACGTCTGGGTTTATCTTTCGGATTTGTCTCCGTCGCAGATGGTTGAATTTGGAAAAGTACTCCCGGAACCGGGAAGCGAAGCGCAATGGCTTCAGGCCATGTCAGAGGAAGAGAGACAGTTCCTCTATGGGTTGGGTTTAGAAGGCGCCAAGTCGCCGTGACAGATTTGTGGCTCCGAAAGGAGGTGCAATGATGTCCAAAGGGACACTAGCCTGAGGCGCCCGCCCGATACCGCCACCGTCGAGGACCTGCGAGGCTACCAGCTGCATCTCGCTGATCATGGCACGTTACCCGTTTCGTTGAACGCCGCGATCACCGGACTGAAGTTCTTCTTCGAGATCACGCTCCATGAGCCCGACCTGATGGCGCGGATGCAGCCGGTGCGTGTACCCCGCACGCTACCAGTCGTGCTCAGCCCGGACGAAGTGGGTCGCCTGATCGCGGCCACCGGCAACCTGAAGCACCAGACTGCCCTGTCGGTCGCCTACGGCGCCGGTCTGCGTGCCGGTGAAGTGGTTGCACTGAAGGTCGGCGACGTCGACAGTCAGCGAATGACGCTGCGCATCGAGCAGGGCAATGGTCGCAAGGACCACTATGCGATGCTCTCGCCGGTGCTGCTCGAACGCCTGCGTGTCTGGTGGCGCGCCAGGCTGACCTGCTGCCGGTGGAGTATTACCACGTGGTCTTCACCGTAGTCTTCACATTACCCGCTGCGATCAGCTTGATCGCCTGGTACAACAAGGCGGTTATTTACGGGCTGCTGTTCGATGTTGCCGCCGAGACCCTGCGTACCATCGCCGTCGATCCGAAGCATCTGGGCGCGCAGATTGGCGCGGCGCTTGTGCTGCATACGTGGGGCTCTGGGGCTCGGCACTGACGCATCATCCGCACTTATGCTTTATTCGTCACCCCGCACACACCGAAACCCCGCATACACATACTGATAATGCGGCTGAAACCAGTTGCGAAACTCCGGTCTCAACATGCATTGTGCGGTTCTTGCCGACCCGCCCTTCAGCACGTAATGCTGCCCATCGAAGAAGTTCGCCGAATACCCCAGATAGAACGGAAACGGCTCGAACCCTGGCAACGCGTCGAATAACGTGGACGTCCATTCCCAGCCATTGCCGAACTGGCCTTCCACGCCGAACGTGCTGACGTTGTCGGGATGCGCGTCAACGGCCTGCGGATCCCATCCACGAAAATCGAAATTACCTGACGCCGCGTGTGGCGCGCCGTGGGTCGCGCGTTGCCACTGCGCTTCGGTCGGCAAGGCTTTACCGGCCCAGCGGGCATAGGCGCTCGCTTCGGCATGGCTGACATAGACGGGCCAATCGAGCGGCAACGGGATTTCTTCGAACATGGTCCGTAGCAGCCATTCGCCGTCGTCGGCGCGTTGCGACCAGCCGGCCGGGTGCGTGATCTGCTCGTTCTCCTTCCAGACCCAGTCCTTGTCTTTCCACCACGCCCGCTGGCGGTAGCCGCCGGCCATCACGAATTCGAGGTACGCACCGTTGGTCACCATGTAGCGATCAATTTCGAAAGCCGGCACGTCGACGCGCAATTCACCGAACTCGTTGTCCCAGCCGAACCGGCCGCTTTCGCGCGTCATGCCGAGCGTCGTCGAACCTGCCGGCACCGCGACCATCGGCGCGTGATCAGGCGCGCTGACTCGATCGGTACGCGCTGCTTCGTGGTAGCTGGAGCGCTGATCCTGGCCCGCACCGCGTCCAGCAATCTTCTGCACGAGCGGCAACTGGTGCAACATGTAAGCTAGGGTTTCGGCGTGCATCAGCCGATGTTCAATGGCGACGTTCAGCAGTTGCTCGGTCGAGCCGGTCTGCGCGCCATTCCCTTGAGGTTGCCCTTCGACGTTCAATGCCGCAAGCTCACGGTCGATCTGCGCTCGCGCTTGCTGGCCATACGCCCGTATGGCTTCCAGTGATGGCCAATCGCCTGGCACGTCGGTCGGCAGTCCGCCGTCGACCGGATCGATGCCGAACGCGAACAGGGTGTCGAGCGACGCATCGAAGGCGGGCAGCGAGCACAACCGCTCGTCGAACAGGTTGCGGTCGAACGCTTCGAGATGCCCGATATAAAACACGATCCGATGGCGCTCGCGGATCGGCCGTTCGTACAGGTACTCGGGTTTGACGATGGAGAAGAGGGCGTCAGTAATGTGACGCGCGTCGATCAGGCGCTGGACTAGCGGATGATGCGGGGCGGGGTCGCGATTCATATCGCCGGGTCTCCTGGATGGGGGACAGTTTGAAGACTGTACCTGAGTCGCAGAAGACGTGCCAGGCAGACGCACCGCCAGACGGGCGCGGCAGCCTTGGCCGCGCCATCTGTTAAGCCCGCAGCGGCAGGCGACTACACCTGCCGCAGGCCTTCGATATCGACGATACGGATGAACTTGCCTTGCGTGTCGATCAGGCCGCGCTTTTGAAATCTTGACAGCGTGCGGCTGACCGTTTCGAGCGTCATGCCCAGATAGCTGCCCATGTCTTCACGCGTCATGCGCAGGTTGAATTCCGCCGACGAATAGCCGCGTTGCGCGTTGCGCTCCGACACGTCGAGCAGGAACGCGGCGACCCGTTCGTCCGCGGACAGCGAGCCGAGCACCATCATCTGCGCCGCCTCGCGGACGATCTGCTCGCCCATCAACTTGTGCAGACGCTCCTGCATGGAGCCGACTTCGCGGCACAGATGCTTGAGCGCGACATACGGGACGATGCAGACGGTGCTGTCCTCGAGCGCCGTCGCGCTGCAGGCGTGCTTGTCGTCGCTAATGCCGTCGAGGCCGAGCGCCTCGCCCGCGAGGCGCAGGCCGGTCACCTGTTCGCGGCCGTCGCGGTGCGCCATGGTGGTCTTCAGGGAGCCGGAACGCACGGCATACAGATTGTCGAACGCGTCCCCGGAGCGGTAAAGCGACTCGCCGCGCTGCACCGGACGCGCGCTACAGATCAGCGCTTCGAGCTTTGGCAGCTCTTCAGAGGAGAGGCCTTGAGGCATACACAGTTGCCGCATCGCGCAGCTGGAACAGCGCGCGGCGCTGCGGGCGGCAGGGCGGGGAGAAACGCGGCGGGAGGAAGGGCGGGCTACCGGGGTGGGCGTAAGCATGGTGTACGGCCGTCTGTAAGGAAACAAACCCATTGTCCCACCATGGGTATGCGCTGTTTCGCGACAAAATGACGCGTGAAAAGGGTTTCCCCTGTTTGAGCGAGATCACGCGGCCGTGATGTTACGTCGCGCCCAGGGAACGCCGGGCGCCAGGTCACACTATGGCGCCTGGTTTACCTCGCTTAGGCGGCAGCGTCCGCCCGAGCGTCGGGCTCCTGTCCGGCAGCCGATGGAATCAGCAGTACCGGCAACGCTGCTTGCCGCACGCAGCGCTCCGCGACGCTGCCAAGAAAGAGCCGCTGGACGCCGCGGCGTCCGTGTGTGCCCATCACGAGCAGATCGGCGTTGAACGCGGTGGCGGCTTTCAATACGACGGTGGAGATATCGTCGATCGAGGATGCTTCGCCGACCGTCACTTCACCGGTGACGCCGCGCTCACGCATGGCCTGGTTGAACTCGGCGCCCAGTTCCTTGCCCTGCTCGATCATCCGGTTGCGCAGGATGGACGGGTCATAGCCCGGCGCCTCGAAGTACATCGGGGCGTTATCCACGACATAGAAAGGTTGGAGCACCGCGCCCATCGAACGGGCCAGGTTCAGGGCCGATTCAAATGCGCGGCGGGAGGTATTGCTGCCGTCGACCGCTACGAGGATACGTTTGTACATGTTGGACTCCGCGTTGGAAGGGTTCGTGGCCGGCTGCGCCTGATGCTGTTCTCCAATGGCGGCTTATTGCCGATTCCAGCTTAAATGATGGCCGAAGTATGTGCAGTTTTGTCAGGATGTAAATCAAACACTTGTCAAATTTCTGCGAGTAGGGTCATATAGTCTCCGCGCCGCCCAGCAGGCTTTTGCGGGCGTCGTTCGGGCCATTTGGCTAATTTTTGAGCAGGCAGCACGCACTGTTTGCCTTACAATCGTGGTCTATTCTGACAAGCAAACCCTTTCATCAATGATGAACGAGCGCAAATCGACGGGCTTGCCCGACAAGATCTACGGCGACATCCTGAACCGCATACTCGAAGGCGAGTACAAGGAAGGTGAGCGCCTGCCTACCGAGCACGCGCTCGCTGAACGTTTCGAAACCTCGCGGCCTACCGTGCGTGAAGCGCTGGCCCGGCTGCGCGCGGACGGCATCATCGTCACGCGTCACGGTTCGGGCACCACGGTCGCTCGCCGGCCCGATCCGGATGTGCGCCGCTTCGCGCCGCTCGAGACACTCTCCGATATCCGCCGCTGCTACGAATTCCGCATCGTCACCGAAGCCGGGGCGGCCGAGCTTGCTGCGGAGAAGGCCGAGGCGGAAGACATCGCCGCGATCCAGCACGCGTGGGACGAACTGGAGCGCATCGTCGAAACCCAGGGGATCGGCGCGAAGGACGACTTCTCGTTTCACCTCGCGGTCGCGCGGGCGTCGAAGAACCCGTTTTTCATTACCGTGATGTCCTTCATCGAAGAGCAGATCGTGTTCAGCATGAATCTGTCTCGCAACCTGTCGCTGGTGAAGACGGTCGAGCGGCAGCGGCTGGTGCAGGCCGAGCATCTGGCCGTACTCGAAGCGATCCGCCGCAAGGATGGTCCCGCGGCCGGCGATGCGATGCGGGCGCACCTCGAAAACGCGCTCGAACGGATGTTCGGTTCCTGAGTTCTCCCCGTCTTGCCGGGCCGCGTCGAACGCGGCCCGTTTTGTTTCAATCAGCCCGGCCTCGTGTCTGGCTTTTTCACGCCCTCTTGCACGCGTTAAGCCGCGTTGTCCCGAAGTGACTTCTCCCCGCCCTCTGCCTTTCCGTGATGCGCTGCTGGCGATGCTCGGCATCGCCCTTGTCAACATGCTGGTCGCGCTCGATCAGACCGTGGTCAGCACCGCCTTGCCGTCGATCGTTTCCGAGTTGCGCGGTTTCGAGTACTACGCGTGGATCGCGAGTGCGTACCTGCTGGCGTCGGTGGTGACGGTGCCGGTGTTTGGCCGGCTGGGCGACTATTTCGGACGCAAGCGTTTCGTGATTGCCGCGGTGATCGTCTTCACGGTCGCCTCGGTTCTGTGCGGCGTGGCGCCCAGCATGCCGTTTCTGGTGGTGGCGCGCGGTCTGCAAGGCGTTGGCGGCGGAATGATGGTGGGCACCGCCTTCGCCGCGATTCCCGATCTGTTCCCCGATGCCCGCGCCCGGGTGCGCTGGCAGGTGATCATGGCGGCGGCTTACGGGATCGGCACAGCGGCGGGGCCGTCGCTCGGCGGCTGGCTGAGCCAGCAGTTCGGCTGGCGCTCCACCTTCCTCGTCAACCTGCCGGTTGGTGTGTTTGCGCTGTATTTCATCTGGGCGCATCTGCCCAATTACCGGCGTGCGGTCAGCGGCCAGGTGCGCATCGACTGGACCGGCGCGGTGCTGGTCGCGCTGGTGCTTGGCGGCTTGCAGACGTTTATCGAAGCGGTGCCGAAGTCGGGCCTCACCACGGGCAATCTGGTGCTGGCGGCACTGGTCGTGCTCGGCGCCGCTGCGCTGCTAATCTGCGAGCGCAGCGCCTCGCATCCAATCATCCCGCTCGATCTGTTCAGGGATCCCCAACTCGTCACGCTGTTCACGCTGTCGCTGCTGTCCGGCTTTGTCATGTTTTCGCTGATTTTCTTCGCGCCGCTGCTGTTGCAGGGCGGTTTTGGCCTGACTCCGCAGCAGGCGGGTCTGCTCGCCACGCCTATCGCCGCCTGCATCGCGCTAGGCAGCGTGATCAACACGCGGATTGTGATTCACATGCCGAAGCCGACGCTGATCCTGTCAATCGGCTTCATGCTGCTGGTGATCGCCTCGGCCGGCATTGCGCTGGCGACGCCGGCCACGCCGCATCTTTACCTTGAACTGGCCATGGGCGCGGTCGGGATCGGGCTTGGCTTCATTCTCAACAACCTGAACGTCTTCGGCCAGGAGATTTCGGGCCGCGAGCGCTTCGGCATTACCACCGCGCTGTTGCAGTCCACGCGAATGGTGGGCGGCATGCTGGGCACCAGTATCGTCGCCACGATTATCAACCGGCGCTACGAGGCAGGTGTCGCCGAGTCGTTGCAGGTGCTCGGCGAACCGATCGCCTCCACGTGGCTGCCCAAACTGGCTGACCCGCGGATCCTGATCGACCCGAGCCTGCGCGGTACCTTACTGGGCGAGCTGGCGCACGCGGGGTTGGCTGGACCTGCGCTCGTGGAAGCGGCGCGCCGGGTGCTGGTTCAGTCCATCCATATCGGAGTGGTGCTCACCGGCGCCGCCGCGCTGATGGCGGCTTTCGTGGTGCGCCGGATCTCGCATATCACCTTTAAGCGCAGCAGCGGCAGCAACAGCGGCACGCCAGCAGCGCATTAATCGCTTTTCAGGGTGCGCCGTACGGCGCTCCTGAATCTTTTTCGCCTCTGCCGAACGAATCGCAGGCAATAAAAAACGCGTAAAGAGCCCTATGCACGTTGGGTCGGTTTTGCACCTACCTACCTGGATAGGTGTGTGGTCTTTCAGGGTCCCGCAAAATTCATACAAATAACGGCCAATCCACCTGAGAAACTCGCCATGGAATTACTCGAAAATCATTGGAAAGCACCTGTCACGATTCAAAACCGTACGGTCGACACCGCTGAAGAGACGCCATCCACGGTTGACCGCCATCTGATCATTGCTTACCGCAAAATGAAAAAGGAAAGCCAGCGGCGTTTCTGGGCACGCTTTGGCGTGACGCAATCGCGCGGCAGTCGCTTCGAATCCGGCGCAGAAATTCCGCCGCCGGTTTCAATCCTGCTGGGGCTCTACTTCCTGAAGACGGTTTCTGACGGCGATTTGGGCCGTGCTGAACGGGTGATTTATAGCCGCGACGCTGCCGCCTTGCTTAACCCGGGTCAATAAGGCCGAGCTGCGCGGCAATCACGGCTGCCGCGCGCCTTGAGTTCACTCCGAATTTCGCTCTGATATTCTTCACGTGGAAGTTCACTGCGGCTTCCGAGCAACTGAGAATATGTGAAATCTCCCAGGTGGATTTGCCGCGCGCGGTCCAGTTCAGGCATTCACGCTCGCGCGGCGTCAACTGCGGCATCACCGTCTTCGCATGCGTATGGACATGGCGGCTGCTGGTGTCGATCACCACATCGCGCAGCAGGGCGAGATTGGGCAGCACGCCGTCGATATGTGTCCAGAACGCGTCGTTCGTATTGAAGTTATTGGCGAAACACAGCATGCCGGCTTCCTGATTCGGGCCGTGGATCGGCAATGACAGGCCCGAGCGCAGCCCCGTCGCGCAGGCAAGCTCGTAGAGCGCCCGCTGTTGCCGGGTGGCAAACAGTTCCGGCGACCAGATCAGTGGCGCCGAGCGGGTCAGGCAATGAGTGACGACAGGATCGATATGTACGAAACCCTGCTCTTCATAACTGCGCTGCCACGCTTGCGAATACGTGCTGCGAACATAAGCATCTTCAAGGCGCATGCCCGGCCGCGGCAGCATCGCAATTAGAACCCGATCAAACCCCCAGGTGCCGGCGATCGCGGTGAGCGCGTTGAACCACGTCGTTTCGTCTGGGGCGTCCACCAGTGGCGACATTTGCTCGATAAAATGTAGCGACACTTCGTTCTCTCAATCGCAGCAGCCCGGCCGCGGGTTTCGTCGGCGCGAACTCGCGACCGGCATGGGTATTGGGCAGCAATTTATCACCGTTTATTACTCAACGGTTCAAAACGCAAAGTCAATCTCTTCTAATCCGGCTACTCGGATTCTCATCGCGCAGTCTATAGAAATCTAAAGATCTCTGGTCGACAAAAAATTTGCCTGGGCCGGTGGCCAGTTGTAAGACCTTACGGCCCGCGGCGCGCAGCGCCTCACAATTGTTAAATCAAATCCATCTGAAAACGATTTCCCCAACCGATTTAACAATTTTGGCGACGGATATTTGAACCGATCGGTATCATAGTTTCAAAGATCGACTGACGGCAATAAAAGTCCCGACGTTTTTCTAACAATAAAAACCGAATGTTTTGGCTCAAATGTACAGCGCGGTTCAAATCGTTCGCTGAACCAATTGCGTGATCCCGATAGAAACAGGGTTTGGGGAAATAGAGCGCCGTTCAATGCGGTCAAATTGACCGTTAATATACGATTAGGAATGTTTTACCTGGGCCGTTTTATTTGTCGCACTTTGACGACGGAGTGTCCGTATCATCGGATAGGGCGCCTCCGCTCCCGAACGACCTCCTGCGGCTACATGCCCCTCCGGCAAAAATGTTGTCATACGAAATTTCGAGGCCTGTGCGGTCCGGAAAAATCTCCCGCATCGGTCGTGCAACGCCCAAGCTGTAAGGAACTATAAGATTTCTTTTGCCTGACGAGTCACCGTCTGCGGAAGATGTGATCCGAATGCTTTTCAAATGTTGTTTGACAACATTGCGGGCTGGATGCTACCTTGGCATCAATTCTTCAATACTGTCTTGAGGTGCCATGAAAACTTCTCCCATCCTCGATAGCGAGTTCGCCGCCACCGTCATGGCTGTGCCGCCGCTGGCCCGCCGCGCCGATTACTCGCTCGACGCCGCCGAAAACCGCAAGCTGATCCAGCACATCGAGGCAGGCGGCGTGCGCACCTTGCTGTACGGCGGCAATGCCAACCTGTATCACGTTGCCGTCAGCGAATACCGCGAGCTGCTCGATCTGCTCGCAGAGAGCGCAGGCCCGGACACGCGGGTGATTCCGGCCATCGGCCCGGACTACGGCAAGATGCTCGATCAGGCGCGCATCCTCGCGCAGACCTCCTACCGCACAGCCATGGTGCTGCCGCTCGCCGGATTTACCACGTCCGAAGGCGTGGAAGCAGGCCTGACCCGCATCGTCGACGCAGCGGGCATCCCGCTCACGCTCTACATCAAGAGCGAAAACTATGTGGACGTCGACACGCTGGCACGTCTGGTGGAGCGCGGCACACTCATTGCCGTGAAATACGCTATCGTGCGCGACAACCCTGCCAAGGACGACTATCTGCGCCGCCTGCTGCAAAGCGTGCCGGCTGCGAAGGTGGTGTCCGGCATGGGTGAGCGTCCGGCACTGGTGCACGTGCGCGATTTCGGCCTCGCTGCCTGGACGACGGGCTCGGGCTGCATCGCCTCGCACGCGGTGACGGCGTTGTTGCATGCTGTCAAGGCCGGCCGCATGGAAGAGGCGCAAGGCATTTACGACGCTTTCATGCCGCTCGAAACCTTGCGGGACGAGATTTCGCTGATTCGCGTGCTGCACGATGCAGTCACGTTCTCGAAGATCGCCGACATGGGTCCGATGCTGCCGCTGCTGAGCTCGAGCCCACAGGAGGATCATGCGGGTATCGATCAGGCGACGCAGGCGCTGCTGGCATTCGAAGGCCAGTTTGCGCAGGCTTCCGCGGCGCGCTAAAGATCCAGCGGTTCAAAAGCTAAAAGGCTAAAAGGAATACATGATGCAGATCACCGGAGACATGTTGCTCGGAGCTTCCGCAGTGCGCGGAACTCAGGGCACGCTGCGCGCGTTTGACCCGGCGCGTAACACGGAAATCGAACCCGCATTTGGCGCGGGCGGCGCAGCGGACGTCGAGCGCGCCTGCGAACTCGCGGCCCAGGCCTTCGACGCCTACCGTCACGTCTCGCTCGAGACGCGGGCGCGTTTTCTCGAAGCGATTGCCGAGAATATCCTCGCACTCGGCGATGCGCTGATCGAGCGCGCGCACATTGAATCGGCGCTGCCGAAGGCGCGTCTCGAAGGCGAGCGCGGCCGCACGGTCGGTCAGCTCAAGCTGTTTGCATCGCTGGTTCGCGAAGGCCGCTGGCTGACCGCCACGCTCGATTCCGCGTTGCCGGAACGCAAGCCTTTGCCGCGTTCGGATCTGCGTCTGCAGAAGATTCCGGTTGGACCGGTCGCGGTGTTCGGCGCCAGTAATTTCCCGCTGGCGTTTTCCGTCGCGGGCGGCGATACGGCCTCCGCACTGGCGGCGGGCTGCCCGGTGGTCGTCAAGGCGCATCCGGCGCATCTCGGCACGTCCGAGCTGGTGGGCCGGGCGATCCAGAAGGCAGTCGCCGACAGCGGTCTGCCCGAAGGCGTGTTCTCGCTCGTGGTCGGTGCGGGTAACGAAATCGGCGAAGCGCTGGTCAAGCATCCTGCTATCAAGTCGGTGGGCTTTACCGGCTCGCGCCGCGGTGGCCTCGCGCTGGTCGAGATCGCCTCGAAGCGTCGCGAACCGATTCCCGTGTTCGCCGAAATGAGCAGCGTCAATCCGTTCTTCGTGTTCCCGGGTGCATTGGCAAAGCGCGCTGAAGCGCTGGCGAGCGCTCTGATCGACTCGGTCACGCTCGGCGTTGGCCAGTTCTGTACGAATCCGGGTCTGGTGCTGGTACTTGAGGGCCCGCATACGCGCGGCTTTATCGACGCGGCAGCGAAGGCACTCGCCAGCAAGGGCGAGCAGACGATGCTGACGGCAGGTATCGCTGCAGCCTACAAGGACGGCGTTGCACGACGCGTCGCGAACAACGGTGTGCAAAGCGTGGCGCAAGGCGCGTCCACGGACGCGACGTGTGCAGCATTGCCGGTGTTGTTCGAGACCTCGGCAGCGCAATTCCTTGCCTCGGCGCAGCTTGAGGACGAAATCTTCGGGCCGAGTTCGCTGATCGTCACCTGCGCGGACATCGGCGAAATGCTTAAGGTGGCCGAGCATCTCGAAGGCCAACTGACCGCGACGCTGCAGCTCGAAGCGGACGACTATGCGCTGGCGCGGCAACTGCTGCCGACACTCGAGCGCAAGGTGGGCCGAATTCTCGCGAACGGTTTCCCGACCGGCGTCGAAGTGTCGTACGCAATGGTGCACGGCGGGCCGTTCCCGGCCACTTCCGATGGACGCGCCACGTCGGTGGGCGCAACCGCGATCGAGCGCTTCCTGCGTCCGGTCTGCTATCAGGATCTGCCGGCCGAGTTGTTGCCCGAAGCGCTGCACGACGGCAATCCGCTCAACCTTTGGCGTTTGCGCGACGGTAAGCTGATGCAGGGTTAAAACCGTAACCTGACCACGCGCAGGCAACCAGAGGACATGGCATGACCGAGACGAACCGACGCTATCCCGACCCCGCTGTCCGCATCCTCGATCCACGGTTCAAGGATTTACGGCTGGCGTCGGCTTCGGTCGAATGCCTGTATCAGGGCGCGCGTTGGTCGGAAGGTCCCGTGTGGTTCGGCGATGGGCGCTATCTGCTGTGGAGCGACATCCCGAACAACCGCATCCTGCGTTGGGATGAGCAAAGCGGCGTGGTGACGCCGTTTCGCCAGCCTTCGAACAACGCGAACGGTCACACGCGCGATCGTGAAGGGCGGCTCGTCAGTTGCGAACATCTGACGCGTCGCGTGACGCGCACCGAATACGACGGATCGATCACCGTGCTGGCCGACCGTTATCGCGGCAAGCGCTTCAATTCACCGAACGACGTGGTCGTGAAATCGGATGGCTCGATCTGGTTCAGCGACCCGACCTTCGGTATCGACGGCTTCTACGAGGGCGAGCAGCAGGAGTCGGAGTTGCCGGCCTGCGTGTATCGGGTGGACGGACAGACCGGCGAGGTGACGGTCGTGATCGATGATGTGCTCGGACCAAACGGCCTCGCCTTCTCGCCGGACGAATCGATCCTGTACGTGGTCGAATCGCGCGGCGAGCCGCGCAAGATCCGTGCGTTCGACGTCGACGGCAACGCGCTCTCGAACAACCGCGTGCTGATCGACGCGGGTCCCGGCACGCCGGATGGCTTTCGGGTCGATGTCCACGGCAATCTCTGGTGCGGCTGGGGCATGGGCACCGACGAACTCGACGGCGTGCGCGTCTTCACGCCACAAGGCGAGGCGATCGGACACATTGCGTTGCCCGAGCGTTGCGCGAACGTCTGCTTTGGCGGGCGGCATCGCAACCGCCTGTTCATGGCGGCGAGCCATGGGCTGTACTCGCTGTATGTGAACACGCAGGGTGTGAAGGGCGGGTAAGGTGGCTGAGCGGGTGTCTAAAGGTAGCTGAGCCGCGAACCTGCGCCGATACCCGCGCTTGCAGTACCGAACCTGAAACGCACCAACTTGCCTAACAAGTGACGCGATAAATCCGCTTGGCACGCTTCGGTCTGCCTTTAGAGAATTTCCATCAAGACTATGTATAAAAAGGGTTTTGGCGTAATTTGAAGTGACACTCGCCTCGTGCCCTAACCGTGAATTGGCTTGACATCAACAGCAGGCCTTCGCTATGTTCCATTGAGAGACACGTACCGCCCGCACCGCGATTCGACCGGCGGACTTCCATACCAAGAAGCGAGGAGACGTAATGACTTTTTCTGGCAGTTTGTCGGTCAGGTTAGCGGGCTTATGGGTGGCGGTGGGAACGGCTTTCGGTGCGACCTTTGCGACGCCGGCCTACGCGGAACCGGTCACACTCAATATCGTCGACGTGGCGGGCGATCTTCAGTTGACGCAAAAGGGCTTCGAGGCGTTCAAGGCCAAGTACCCGAATCTCGTAGCGAACATCACGTACACGAACGCACCGGCGCCGCAGTTGCCGGGCAAGATCAAGGCGATGCAGGCGGCCGGCCGCTCCGATATCGATCTTGTGCTGACCGGCACTGACGCGCTCGCCGCCGGTATCCAGCAGAACCTGTGGATCAAGCTCCTGCCGGATCAGGCGGCCACCTTCCCGGGCGTGCTCGACAAATACGCGCCCGGTCCAAGCAAGATGCAGGGCCTGGCGCAGGGCTATGGGCTTGAAGTGGCCTACATGCCGGCTGGACCGCTGCTCGAATACAACCCGGCGAAGGTCAGCGATCCGCCGAAGACCCCCGATCAATTGCTGCAATGGTGCAAGGCGCATCCCAACAAGCTCATCTATGCACGGCCCGCGAACTCCGGTCCGGGGCGCACGTTCCTGATGGGCTTGCCGTATGTGCTGGGCGACAAGGACCCACGCGATCCGATTCACGGCTGGGACAAGACCTGGGCATTCCTCAAGCAACTGAACGACTGCGTGCCGTATTACCCCGGTGGGACGTCGGCGGTCATGAAGGAACTGGGCGAGGGCACCCGCGACATGACGGTCACCGTGACCGGCTGGGATATCAACCCGCGTGCGCTGGGCATCGTGCCGGCTGAATTCCGCGTGCAGGGTTTCGACAACATGACGTGGGTCGACGACGCTCACTACATGGTGGTCCCGAAGGGCGTGCCGAAAGAGAAGCTCGACGTGCTCTACAAGCTGATGAATTTCATGCTGGAACCGGCGCAGCAGGCGCTGACCTATGACGACGGCTATTTCTATCCGGGACCGGCCATCAAGGGAGTCACCGTCGATCAGGCGCCCGCGCATAGCCAGGACGTATTGAAGAAGTACGGCCGTCCGGAATATACGCAGATGTTGGCTGCGCATCCGCACGTTCTGCCGCTGGATGCCGCGGCGATGGTGGCTGCGTTCCAGAAATGGGACCGTGATATCGGTGCGCAGAAAACCCAATAGCTGTGAGCGGGCGGATGGTCGCCCGCAGCTTAGGAACCGCCATGAAGCCTCGTTTTGAGCAGTTGCGTCTCGACTCGGTGAGCCGCAGTTTCACGAATGCTGAAGGCCACCCCGTAGCCGCGCTGCAGGGCCTCGATCTGGACATCCAGCGCGGTGAGTTCATCGCGCTACTGGGACCTTCGGGATGCGGCAAGTCCACGGCGCTCAATTGCATTGCCGGTCTGCAACCGCTCTCGGGCGGCGGTATCTGGCTCGACGACACGCGTATCGACGTCCTGCCGCCCGAGAAGCGCGGCTTCGGCATGGTGTTCCAGAACTACGCGCTGTTTCCGCACATGTCCGTGCTCGATAACGTCGGCTTTGGCCTGAAGATGCGCGGCGTTGCGAAGAGCGAAGCGGTGCGCCGCGCGCGCGAGGCGTTGCAGCTCGTGCAACTGGTCGGACATGAACGCAAGTTGCCGGGGCAGTTGTCAGGCGGTCAACAGCAGCGCGTCGCCATTGCGCGAGCTATCGTGATCGAGCCGCCGCTCGTGCTGATGGATGAGCCGTTGTCGAATCTGGATACGAAGCTGCGCATCGAGATGCGCGCGGAGATTCGCCGCATCCATAGCCAGCTCGAACGCGCGACGATCTATGTCACGCACGATCAGGACGAAGCGCTTTCGATGGCCGATCGCATCGTCGTGATGAAAGAGGGCGTCGTGCAGCAGGTGGCGACGCCGAAGGAAGTCTATGGGCGGCCGAGCAACCTGCACGTCGCACGCTTTATGGGCTATCGCAACGTAATCGAGTTCGCGCTCGAAGGGATGCAAGGCGAAGCCGTTGCGGTGAGCAACAACGGTGTGCGTATCCTCGGCATACCGATGCACGGGTTCAACAGCAAACGCGTGAGCCTGGCCCTGCGTCCGGAAGATATGGAACGCAGCACGCCAGGTGTCGAGAACGCGTTCGACGCGCAAGTGCTGACCGTCGAATACGGCGGCCGCGATTCGCTGATTCGCGTGAAGTCGGCGTTCGGCGATCTGTGGGCCCGCGTCGCCGGCGACTTCGTAGAAGGCGAGCGCATCACGCTGCGCGTGCCACCTGCGCGCACGCTGGTCTACGACGGCGAAGCGCCATGAACGCATCCGCACTTTCGCCACCGCTCGCCGCGCACGACACCAAGGGCTGGCTGGTTGCGCCTGCGCTGCTCTTCATCGTCGCGCTATTCATCTATCCATTCGCGTACGGGCTGGTGTTGTCGTTTCAGCCGATGAATGGCGGCGGCGTATGGGCGAACTACGTGGCGTTCTTTACCGATACGTCGATGTGGCCCACCATCCTCGTCACGTTGAAGCTCGCGGTGCCCGCGACGTTGATCAACGTAGGCGTGTCGATTCCCGTAGCGTTCGCGCTGCGCCGCAATTCGCCTTACCAGAAGCTCGTCACTACGTTGCTGGTGATTCCGGTCACGCTCGGCACGGTGCTGATTGCCGACGGCATGCTCACGTACTTCGGACCGAACGGCTGGTTTCCGCAGGCCTTGCAAGGGCTGCATCTGTATACCGACGAAGTACGGCTGACCCACAATTATTGGGGTGTCCTGATTTCGTTGATCGTGTCGGGTTTTCCGTTTGCGTTTCTGTTGACGCTGTCGTACGTCACGGGTATCGACCCAACCCTCGCTAGCGCCGCCGCTACGCTCGGTGCAAGTCCGTGGCAGCAGTTCCGGCGCATTTATCTGCCGCTGCTGGTCCCCGGTCTGACGATGGCCGCGTGTCTGTCGTTCGTGCAGGCGTTCTCGGTGTTCCCTTCGGCGGTGCTGCTGGGCGCGCCGGCGGGGCCGACGCGGGTGATGTCGATTGCCGCCGCTGAGGCTGCATTCGAAAACTACGACTACTCGCTCGCCTCGGCTATCGCAATGGTGATGGGCTTCGTGCAACTGCTGGTGGTGGCCGGCATGCTGGGTGCGCGCCGCTTCTTCTATAGCGGACCGGTGACGGGAGGGAAGGGCTGATGACAACCGATCATCACGCCACGCATCCGTGGCCTGCCTCCGCGTCGCAAGAGGCGTCAAGCGGTGACGGCGAGGGCAATAGCACGGGCAGCACCGGCCGCAACCAGGGCGCTCAACCCGGTAAAGCGGTCAAGCAGCGCACTCCGCTTCCCGAGCGCGTCTGGAAAGTATTGGTGTGGGGCGCGATGGTGTTTTTCCTCATCAACGTCCTGCTGCTGATCGCGACGGTGGCAGTCAATTCGGTCGCGACACGCTGGTTCGGCACGCTGTTGCCGCAAGGCTTCACGCTGCACTGGTATGCGCAGGCATGGAGCGACTTCCAGTTGGCGAGCGTGCTGTGGGTCACGGTTGAAGTCGTCGGCGCGGTGGTGATTCTATCGGTGCTGCTTGGCGTGCCGGCTGCTTATGCGCTGGCTCGCGTGCAGTTTCCTGGCAAGCGCTTTGTGGTGCTGGTGTTCCTCTTGCCTTTGATGGTGCCGCCGGTCACTTACGGCATTCCGATGGCCACCGTGATGTACAAGGTAGGGCTCGCCGGCACCCTGCCTGGCGTGATCCTCGCGAACCTCGTGCCCGCGTTGCCGTTCGTGATTCTGGTGATGACGCCGTTCATCGAGCAGATCGATCCGAATCTCGAAGCCGCCGCGCGCATCTTCGGTGCGAACACGTTTCGCTATTTCCGTTATGTGCTGTTGCCGCTGCTGGTACCCGGCATGCTTGCCGCGGGTTTGCTGGTTCTGGTGCGCACAATCGGCATGTTCGAGCTGACCTTCTTTACGGCGGGGCCGGGTACGCAAACGCTGGTCGTCGCGCTGTACTACGCGGTGTTTTCAACCGGCGTGCGTGCACCGCAATCCATCGACGCGATGGCAATGATCTATATGGCGATCACGCTGGTGTGGGTGCTGATCGCGCTGCAATTCGTGAGCCCGACACAGATCGTCTCACGTGTGAAGGAACAGAAGCGTTGACCTGAAAGAGCGGTCGCGCGAGGCAGCGCGGCGGTTCGATCAACAACGGTCAGCGTGTTTGATTAACGAGTTTTGTAGCCAAGATATTTGCTGGAGAAACTGCTGTGACCAAGAGAAAGACCCCTGAAGAATTGCGCAGCCACCGCTGGTATGGCGTGAATGACCTGCGTTCGTTCGGCCACCGTTCGCGCACGGCGCAGATGGGCTACAGCCGCGAGGAGTACGCAGGTAAGCCGGTGATCGCGATCCTGAACACGTGGAGCGAGATGAACCCGTGCCACACGCACTTCAAGCAGCGCGTGGAGGAAGTCAAACGGGGCATCTG